>JBAMMG010000038.1:0-40220 GCA_039793905.1 Thermoanaerobaculum sp.
GGCCCGCCTCCACCGTGGCCCCTGGGGCCACCCGCACCTCCCGCACCCGCCCCGCCACCTGAGTGGCAATGAGGTTTTGCATCTTCATGGCTTCCAGAACGACGACGGGCGTGCCCGGAGCTACCTCCGCACCCGCCGGCACCAACACCTGGACAACCCGCCCCGGGATCGGCGCCACCAGCTCTTCCTGGCCGTCGTGGCCGCGGGCAGGGCGCGGCGAAGCGCGGAGGGGATCCTCCAGGACCACCGTGTGCTCCTGCCCACCGAAGAACAGCTGCCACACTCCCGGGCGCAGGCGGGCGCAAAAGAGCGGGAGCTTCTTGCCCTCCACGTGGATGAACCCTCCTCCCGGGCCCGAAAGCTCGAGCTGGAAGTGGAAGCGCTGGTCACCCACCTCCACCTCCACGTTTCCCGAAACCACCCGTACCTTTACGGGTTGTTGGGGGTCCGCCAGGCGAAAACACCGGATCACGGGGCCCACCTCCAAAGGAGGCGTTGCCGTCCCGCCTGCCGCCAGGCAGCCAGATCGGTCCTGAAGGCCGTAGGATCAGGGGGTTCGACCCCGGTACCCAAGGTTTCCAGGGCAGCGGCAACCGCCACCGCAATCGGCTCCGCTTTGGTTGCGCGACCGGCGAGAAAGCCCGGCAAAAAGCCCGTGTGCACCCGCCCTTGGCGGAAGTCCGGGTCGTCCAAGAGCCAGCGGAACAAAGGTAACGTGGTCCGCACCCCTAAAACCACGAACTCCGAAAGGGCCCGGGAAAGGCGGGAAAGCGCGTGCTCGCGGGTTTCCCCCCAAACGATGAGCTTGGCGAGAATGGGGTCGTACTCGGTGGGGACCGGGGAGCCCTGCTCCACGCCGCTGTCCACCCGCACCCCGGGACCCGCGGGCTCCTTCAAGACGCAAACGGTTCCCGGCGAAGGGGCAAAGTCGCGCTCCGGGTCCTCGGCGTAAACCCGGCACTCCACGGCGTGGCCCCTAGGGACGAGGTCTTGCTGCTGGAGGGTAAGGGGTTCCCCCAAGGCCAAACGCATCATCCACTGGGCCAAGTCCACACCGTACACCACTTCGGTGATGGGGTGCTCCACCTGGAGGCGGGTGTTGACTTCCAAGAAGTAAAACTGCCCTTCGGCGGTGAGGAGAAACTCCACGGTGCCGGCCGTTACGTAACCGGCGGCCTGGCATACGGCTACCGCCGCTTCACCCAAACGCTTTCGGAGCTCGGGGGAAACGGCAGGAGAGGGGGTTTCCTCCAGGAGCTTTTGGTGCCGCCGCTGAATGGAGCACTCCCGCTCGCCCACGTGGACCACCCTCCCGAACCCATCGGCCAGGATCTGAACCTCCACATGGCGTGGAAAGGCCACGAGCTTTTCCGCATAGACCCTGGGGTCGGCAAAAAACGCTTGCCCTTCCGCCGATGCCCGGGCGTACGCTTCCGCGAGCTCGCCTTCGCTTCCTACCACCCGCATCCCCTTGCCACCCCCACCGCCCACGGCTTTGAGGAGGATGGGGTACCCCACCTCCCGCGCAAACGCCCGGGCTTGCTCTACGCTGGCCAAAGGCTCGGTTCCCGGCACCACCGGCACCCCCACCCGCGCGGCCAGCTGCCGGGCTGCGGTTTTGCAACCCAAAAGCTCGATGACCTCCGGGGGCGGACCCATCCACACGAGCCCCGCGTCCAAAACGGCCCGGGCAAAGGCGGGGTTTTCCGCGAGAAACCCGTACCCCGGGTGCACCGCCTGGCAACCCGTCTCCCGAGCCGCCGCCAAAAGCTTGGGCACGTTGAGGTAGGAATCCTGAGGCGCCGAAGGTCCGAGAGCCACCGCCGCATCGGCAGCTAGGACGTAAGGCTGGGCGCCATCCACCTGCGAGTGCACGGCCACCGCTTCCCACCCCAGCTCGTGACAAGCCCGGACAAGGCGCAGAGCGATTTCGCCGCGGTTGGCAATGAGAACACGCATGGCTACAGCGGGATGTTGCCGTGTTTTTTGGCCGGCATCCAGTCTCTTTTCCCCCAGGCCAGAGCAAAGCTTTGAATGACCACGGGCCGGGTGCGGCGCGGCTCGATGATCGCGTCCACGAACCCGCGCTCCGCTGCCACTAGGGGGTTGGCGAACTTTTCTGTGTACTGCTGGTCCAAGACCCTGCGCAGGGCTTCGGGGTCATCGGCTTTTTCCAGCTCCCGGCGGTAAAGGATGTTGACCGCCCCCTGGGGCCCCATGACGGCGATTTCGGCCGTGGGGTAGGCAAAGTTGAAATCGGTGCGGATGTGCTTGGAGCCCATGACGCAGTAGGCGCCGCCGTAAGCCTTGCGGGTGATGACCGTGACCTTGGGCACCGTGGCTTCCGCCAGGGCGTAGAGGAGCTTGGCCCCGTGCTTGATGATGCCGCCGTGCTCCTGGACCACCCCGGGGAGAAAGCCAGGGACGTCTTCGAAGATGAGGAGGGGGATGTTGAACGCGTCGCAAAAGCGCACGAAGCGGGCCCCCTTCACCGAGGCGTCAATGTCCAAAACTCCCGCCAAGTGCATGGGCTGGTTGGCCACGACGCCCGTGGGCCGCCCAGCCAAGCGCACGAAACCCACCACGATGTTGCGGGCGAAGTGCTCGTGAATTTCGAAAAACTCCCCGTCGTCGGCGACCGAGCGGATGATGGTCTTGATGTCGTAGGGTTTTTCTGGGTCTTCGGGAACCACCCCGTCGAGGCTGGGGTCCTCCCGGTACGGATCGTCCCGGGTAGGCCTTTCCGGGGGATCGCCGGCGTTGTTGAGGGGGAGGAAACCCAAAAGCCTGCGGATGGCGGCCAGCACCTCGTGATCCGAGTCGCCCACGAAATGGGCCACCCCGGAAAGGCGGGCGTGGACATCGGCCCCCCCCAGCGTTTCCATGGTGACCTCTTCGTGGGTCACGGTGCGGATGACCTCGGGGCCGGTCACGAACATGTAGCTGGTCCCCCGAGCCATGAACACGAAGTCGGTGATGGCGGGAGAGTAGACGGCGCCGCCGGCGCACGGCCCCAAAATGGCGGAAATTTGCGGGATGACTCCCGAGCACAAGGTGTTTCGCAAGAAGATGTCGGCGTACCCCCCCAGGGAAACCACGCCTTCCTGAATACGCGCCCCACCGGAGTCGTTGAGGCCAACGATGGGGATCCCGAACTTCAGGGCGAGGTCCATGATCTTGCAGATCTTTTCGGCGTGGGCTTCGGAAAGGGAGCCCCCAAACACCGTAAAGTCCTGGGCAAACACCGCCACCGGCCGGCCGTCAATGCGCCCGAAACCGGTGACCACGCCATCGCCGGGGATGCGCTGGCTTTCCATGCCAAAGTCATGGCAGCGATGCATGACCAGGCGATCCAGCTCGAAAAAGGACCCTTCGTCCAGGAGGAGAGCCAACCGCTCCCGGGCCGTCAGCTTGCCGGCAGCGTGCTGGCGGGCGATGCGCTCCTCGCCACCGCCAGCGAAGCTCGCCTCATCGAGCTCGGCAATTCGCCTCCGGATGCCTTCTCCCATCCCCCACCTCCCCGGGAAACGTCTTATGCTAACACCCCCATGGACGGTTTTTCCCCCCTGGCTGACCTCGTCGCCCGCAGCCGAAAGCCGGACCGCGAGCTGTTTTTCTGGCAGGAGTTGCGCGTGGCTTTCGAAGCTCGCGAGAGAAAAGCCGTTCGCGTCGCGGCGCGCCTGCGGGAGGCCGTGTCCGTGCGGGACGAAAAGGCCTTGGCGGCGATGGACGGGTGCAGCCGCGAGCAGGTCGCGGCCCTTTTGTCCGTCAAGCCCAAAAGCGTGCCGGCCTTTTCCTGGGACGGCGAGCTTCAGGTCCCCGAACCCTCGGCGCTGGCGACCCAACTCCCAAGCCTCCCCCTCACCGTTGGCGTCACCACCAGCCGGGTGGTGGTGGTCCGCGGTGATGGGGTGTTTGCAGCCACTAGGCCGGTCGTGGTGGACGCCACGAACAACGCCGGGGAAACCTTTTCCTGGGTTTGGGGACAACCGGTGCCGCCCATGGCCGAAGCCACGGCGGGAAAAGCTGCCCCACCCTCCGGGCGCTTCCGCGCCCTCCTGCGCCCGCAGCCAGCGGCGGTCCTTTGCCACGAGCTCTTTGGGCACCCTTTGGAAGCCGACGTGTTTTTCTCCGGCCAATCACCGTGGGCCGGCAAGCTGGGGACACGGGTGACCGCGGCTCCCCTCACGGTGGTGGACGACCCCCAAGCCCAGCTGCCCGGAGGCTTTTCCGCCGACGACGAAGGCGAACCGGGGCGCCCCAAGGCCCTCCTCAATGGGGGCGTTCTCGCCGGAGTCCTGGCCGACCGCAGTTACGGAGCGTTGGCCGTCAAAGCTGGAAACGCCCGAAGGGCAAGCCCGCACCACCCCCCCCTTCCCCGCCTCTCCAACCTCCTCTCCTGGGTCGAAGGGGGTGACCCCACTCCGCCCCTCGGGGAGGCCACGGTGGAAATCGTGCGCGTGCGCTCGGGAGCCGTGCTGCCAGGGGAAAACGCGGCGGTCCTTGCGGTTTCCGAAAGCTACACCCTTTCCCGCGGGCGGCGAAAGGCGCACCTGGCGCCTTTCTTTCTGCGCCTCCCCCTGGCCGCCGACGGTATCGTCGGCGGTGGCGGCAACCCGGAGCCGGTGGCCGAGCCCGGGTGGTGCCACAAGGGCCGCCAGCTCCTTCCCGTTGGGGCAGCGGCTTCTTGGCTGCTCCTGGCCGGCGTGGAGGTGGCATGAGCCCAGGATCCGACCTGGCTGTGGCTGCGAGGGCCGCTTCTCGGGTGCTGGGCGCCAGCTGCTTCGAGGTTTTTGCCCGCGAGGCCGCTACCCTGGAGCTGGTTCTCGACCGCCGCGGCCACGTGCAGCGGCGGCAAAGCCGTGAGCGGGGCGTGGCGTGCCGCCTGCAGAGAGGGGAAGCCCTCGGGTTTGGGCGAGCCACCGGACTGCCTCAGGAAGCCGGCGAGCACGCGGCGCGTTTGGCCCTGGCCACCGTGAGCCACGACCACGAGCCCCTCCCCCCGGCAGCGCACTTGGGTGCCGTTCCCACCCGCCACCACCCGCCCCTAGGGGAGGAGGCGCTGCGCAGGGTTTTTGAAACGTTGGCCGAAAACCCGGCGAGGCGCGAGGTGGAAGTGGCTCTCCTCAAGGCAGACACCCTTCTTCACCGCAGCGAGGGGTTCACGGCCCACTGGACTAACCAGCTGCTTTTGGCTTTCTGGCAGCAGGAGCTGGCCCCTGGCTTGCGGGTGGCGTTCCGGCGAGCCGCCCGCACCCCGGGGGAGCTGACCATGCCCTCGGCCCTCGATCTCGTGACCCAGCCACCGAGGATCGCCTTGGAGCGGCCCCGGGGCCTGGCGCGGGTGCTCTTGGCTCCCGACGTGGCGGCTCCGCTTCTGGTGCTTTTGGCCCGGTCCCCGCAGCTTTCGGCAGCCCGCCCTTCCCCAGCTTGGGACCTTTGGGACCTCCGGCACGGGGAGGAAGCGTTTCTCCCCATGGCTTGCGACGGCGAAGGCTACCCGGCCTGCAACCTCCCGCTTTTGGTTCCGAAAGCCTCGGCGCCGGGGCGCAGCGTAAGGAAAGGCGCCAGTTCCCGGGGAGCGGTGCGGGTTCCCTGGGACGCGCTCCCCACCCCCAACCCGGTGCACCTCTGGCAGAGGGAAACGGGGGAGCCCCTCCCCCAGGACGGGTTGGCTGCCCTGGTGCCGGTGAGCGAGGTGGTGGTGGAGGGCGGGGGGCGCTTCCGCCTCCTGGCCCTGGTGGCCGAGCTTTCGGAGGGCACCGTCGCCGCCTGGGGTGTGCTCCCCGTGGCCGGCTCCCTGCGCCGCTTGACCACCTCCTTGCTGGCCACAGCAGGAAAGGTCGAGCACGTGGCTTTAGGGTGCGTGGTGTCCACGCCGTGGCTTTGGGTGGCCAACCTGGAGGTAGGGTAAAGCCGCGTACAATGACAGGGGAGGGGAAATGGAGTTCGGCATCCTAGGCCTTGCCGGCGCAGGGAAAACCACGATTTTTTCCCTGTTGACCGGGGCGGAGGTTGCCCCCGGGGCGGGGAAAAGCCACCTGGGGGTGGCCAAGGTCCCGGACCGCCGCTTGGACCTCCTCTCCCAGCTCTTCAAGCCGCGGAAGCACACGCCGGCCACGGTCAAGTTCGTGGACGTGCCGCCGGTGACCAAGGGTGGTGCCGCGAGCCTCAACTTGCCGGAGCTGCGCACCATGGACGCTTTGGCCCTGGTACTCCGGGGCTTCGCCAACCCCCTCGTACCCCACCCCGAAGGGACGGTGGACCCCAAACGGGACCTGGAGCTCATTGAAACCGAGCTCTTGCTTTCCGATTTGGCCGTTGCCAGCGGCCGGCTGGAGCGGTTGGCCAAAGAGCTGCCCAAACACCGCACCCCGGAGCTCGAAAAAGAAAAGGCGGTCCTCGAGAGATGCCTGGCCTTTCTGGAGGACGCCAAGCCCTTGCGGGAACTGACCCTTGCCCCCGACGAAGAGCGCGTCCTCAAGGGGTTCACGTTCCTCACCCGCAAGCCGCTTTTGGTGATCCTCAACGCCGACGAAACGGAAGCCGGCAGCCTCCCCCAGGCCCTGGCCCGCTTCCGGCTCGAGGCCTTGGCGTCCCGACCCCAAGTCCAGGTCACCGCCGTGTGCGCGCCCCTGGAGCAGGAGATCGCCCGCTTGGCCCCCGAGGAGCAGGAAGCGTTCGTGGCCGAGCTGGGTTTGCCGGACCGGGCCCTTTCCCGTCTCCTGCAAAAGGCCTACGAGCTTTTGGGGCAAATCTCGTTTTTTACGGTCGGCGAAGATGAGTGCCGGGCGTGGTCCATCCCTCAAGGGACTCCGGCGGTGAAGGCGGCCGGCGTCATCCACTCCGACTTCGAGCGGGGCTTCATCCGTGCCGAGGTGGTGCGGTGGGACGAGCTTGTAGCGTGCGGCTCCCTCGCCGCCTGCCGTGCCAAAGCCCTCCTGCGCCAGGAAGGGAAGGACTACGTCGTCCAGGACGGCGACGTCATCACCTTCAAGTTCAACGTCTGAAAGGGACGGGTGACGAGGCGCTGGGCACCGGCAGCAGAGGGAGCTGGCCGGAAGCTGAAGGCTCGTCCCCCTGGGGCGCCGCATCCCTCTCCGCGGCGTTGGGGGGCAGCGCTGGCCGGTATTGGGGTCGAGGTTGCGGTGCCCGCGGCGGAAGGGTTACCACCGCGGCCGGGGGTGGTACCTCCGGCTTCGGGGAAGGAGCCGGTGCCGGCGTGGGCGGGGGAGGTGTGGGAGCAGGCACTTGGGGTTTCGTCAGCATCATGCGCCGCACCGCTTGGGGATCCAGCGGCAGCACCTTGAGCGTGGAGCTCGCCACCGTGCGCTGGTAGTACCGGAGCATGGCTTGGGTTTGGAGCTTGGAGTCCAGCACCAAGGGGTTTTTTGCCGGATTAGCAAGGTCAGGGTTGTGCTTGTAGGCTTTGGCGTAGGCCCGAATGGCGGCCCGGCGGTGGCCGCTGCGTTCGAGGGCCAGAGCCAGCATGAACTGCGCTTCAGCAAACCCGGGCCTGGCCTTCACGACCTTCCGGTAGTGGCGAACCGCTTCCCCATCCCGGCCCAAACGCTGCAAAACCAGGCCCAGCCGGTAACGCGCCTCGACATTGCCCTTGTCGAGCTTGAGGGCCTTTCGCAGGTAGGTCTCGCCGTCCTGAGGGAAACCCTTCTCCACCAAGAGCACCGCCAGCTCCGCCAAATCGTTGCTGGTGGCCTTTCCCTGCTTTTCCAGCTCCAAATAGTTGAGGATAGCCCGGTCGCGGGGAACCTTGGGATCCAAAAAGCGCTCAAAAACCGCCGCGGAAGCTGCTGCTGCAAGCAAAACCACCACCACGCTGGCCACTCTCCTCATGAACCCTCCCTTTTCTTGCGGGCCTTGGCCCTGAGGGATACCCCGCTTTCTTTCGTCACCACCGCAAAACCCGTGACCTCGTAGCCTTCCTGCTCGAGCCGCCGCCTCTGGTCCTCCAGGAGCCGGCGCAGCGCTTCCCGGTCGAAAGCCGGTTTTGTGCCGGCCCGCGCCGAGGCCTCCACGTACTCCCGGTACAGGCGGTCCATCTCGTCCCCCTCGTTTACGGATGCCGAAGCCAACGCGTCGGAAGCTCGCCGGGCTTCCACCTTGGCTCGCAGCTGCCGGTCCCAAAGCTGATTGTAGGTGGCAAACCTGTGGAGAAGCCCGTCCAAGCGGAACCGCACCGCCGTGGGCAAGCCCTCCTGGCGCGAAAGCACCTGGAGCTGGTGGGCGAGAGCGTTGCGCTCGCGCTCGGGGGGGATGGGCACCTCCCGATCGCCGGCAAAATAACGCTCCCATTTGCGGGCCAAAAGGTCCAGCTTTTTTTCCAAGTCATCCAGGGGCACATCCACGCTCATAGCTTACACCGCGTACAATGCCCCCGTGAGGGAACGCCCACCGGCAGTCCACTGGCTTTTGGCGCAGCTTGCCGGAGAGGTGGCCCGCCTCGGGCGCACGGCGGTGAAAGCTGCCATTCGCGAGCACTTGGCCAGCCTCAGGGCGGCAGGGGTCGGTTTTCCCGAACCCCCGCAGCTTTTAGCGCAGCTTCGGGAAAAGATCTCGGGAGCGTTCCGCCCCGCCTACCCGGCCGTCATCAACGCCACCGGCGTGCTCATCCACACCAACCTGGGGCGAAGCCCGCGCTTGGAGCCTCCCTCCGGGTCTTACCTGGCCTTGGAGTTTGACCTGGAAAAGGGGGAGCGAGGGGAACGCTTGGCCCCGGTCCGCGAGCGCCTCTGCCGGTACTTCGGGAGCGAGGACGCCCTCGTGGTCACCAACAACGCCGCCGCCCTGCTCGTGCTCCTAGCGGCCCACGCCCGGGGGAAGGAGGTCATCGTGTCCCGGGGGGAGCTCATTGAAATTGGCGGCTCCTTCCGCCTGCCGGAAATCATGGCCCAAGCCGGGGCCCGCCTCGTGGAGGTGGGGTGCACCAACCGCACGCACCTCGCCGACTACCGCCGGGCGATCACGCCGGAAACCGCGGCGATCCTCCAGGTGCACCGCTCCAACTTTGCCATGACAGGGTTCGTGCTCAGCCCCAAAACCGTCGAGCTGGCCGCGCTCGCTCGCGAAGCGGGGGTATGGTTGTGGGTAGACCAAGGCTCCGGGTGTCACGTGAGGCTCGACGCCTACGGCGTGCACGGCGAGCCCACGGTTCAAGAGCTTCTGGCGGCTGGGGCCGATGTGGTGCTGTTTTCCGGGGACAAGCTTTTCGGCGGACCGCAGGCCGGGATCCTCGTGGGCACCCGCCGCGCTTTGGCTCCCCTCCGCGGCCACCCGTTGCGCCGGGCGCTCCGTCCCGACAAAGGCGCCCTCGCGGCCCTGGCCGCCACGCTGGACTGCTACCTCGCCGGCCGGCTCGAAGACGTGCCGCTGTACGCCCTTTTGGCCCAGGACGAGAAAAGCCTGCGCCGCCGGGCCAAGAAGCTCGCCACGACTCTTGCGGCCGAAGGGATCCCAGCGACAGCAGTTCCTAGCCGGGCGGTCCTCGGGGGCGGGACCGCCCCGGGGCAGGAGCTCCCGTCGTGGGCGGTGGCCCTCCCCGACCGTCTCGACCTTGCCCGCGCCTTGCGCTTGGGCGACCCGCCGGTGATCGCCCGCCAGGCGGACGGCAAGCTCTTGGCCGACCTCAAGGCCGTTTTTCCGGACCAGGACCGGCTGCTGGCCCAAGCCTTGAGGCGGGCTTGGCTTCAAGTAGCCAGGTAACGGTTCAGCTCGTCGCCCTCCTCGCCGGCAAACTCCAAGGCCAACCGGCGAACCTCCTCCCGCTCCCACCCCTCGCGCAGGACCTCCGGGGCAAGCAAGAGCTCTGCCGGCCCCACCCGCTCTCCCGGCGAGAGGATCGCCACCCGCTCCATGTGGTTGGCCAGCTCCCGAATGTTCCCCGGCCACGGCGGGAGCACCAGGGCCCCCAGGGATGCCGGCCGCAAGAGCGGCAAGGGTAGGTTGTTCCTGGCACTGGCCCGGGAAAGCAAATGAAGGGCCAAAGCCGGGATGTCTTCGCGCCGCTCCCGCAACGGCGGGAGCACGATGGGGAACACGTTCAAGCGGTGGTAAAGGTCGGCGCGGAAGCTACCGCGTACCACCTCGGCCGCCAAATCCCGGTTGGTGGCCGCCACCAACCGCACGTCTACGGAGATTTCGCCGGTGCCCCCGAGACGGGCGATACGGCGCTCCTCCAGGGCCCGCAGGAGCTTGACTTGGACCCCGGGGCCGATTTCCCCAATTTCGTCGAGGAAAAGCGTGCCCCCATGGGCCTGCTCGAAGCGCCCCAGGTGGCGGCTTGTGGCGCCCGTGAACGCCCCCCGCTCGTAGCCGAAAAGCTCGGCCTCGAGAAGGGTTTCGGGGACGGCCGCGCAGGCAAAAGCCACGAAAGGGCCCAAGCGGCGGGGGGAGTAGGCGTGAAGGGCGCGGGCAAAAAGCTCCTTTCCGGTCCCCGACTCGCCCAAGAGCAACACCGAGGCTTCCGTGGGGGCCACCCGCCGCAAGGCTTCCAAGGCAGCGAGAAACCTCGGGCTCGTCCCCACCAAGGTGGGGGCCCCCGGCGCCGGCTCGGAGGCCAGGAGCTGGCCCCGGGCCGAGGTGGCGGCCTTGAGGGCCACCAAGAGCCGCGCCATTTCCAAAGGCTTGGGGAAGTAGTCCCGCGCCCCCAGCTTTAACGCTTGCACCGCGGTTTCCACCGAGGCAAAAGCCGTAATCAAAAACACAGGGAGCTGCGGGTCCCGGCGTCGGGCCGATCGCAGGACCTCCAAGCCATCGGCACCCGGGAGGCGCAAATCGGTAATCACCGCCAAAAGCGGCGGCCCTTGGGCGATACGGGCGATGGCCTCGTCCCCCCGGTAGCACACCTCAACCGCAAACCCCTCCCGCACCAGCGTTTCCTCGAGCACAGCGGCCAAGGCTTCGCGGTCCTCCACCACCAAAACCGGTCCGGTCACGAGCCGTCCTCCCGGGGGAAGCGGGCTATGAAAACCGTGGGGTTTTGGGGGGAGGCGAGCTCCACCTCCCCGCCTAAAGCCTGCGCCAGCCGCCGGGCCAAGGCCAAGCCAATGCCACCGGAAGGCTTTTCGGAAACGAACGGCTTGAAGAGGGTCTCCCGCAAGCTCGCCGGGATTCCGGGACCGTTGTCTCGCACCTCCACCTGCACCTGCCGGCCGTCACTTCCGAGGCGCACCTCCACCTGGCCACCGGCGGTTCGGGAGGCCGCTTCGCAGGCGTTGCGCAGGAGGTTTTCCAAAATCACCCGTACCGCCGTCGGGTCCCCCCGCACCTCCCCTTCCCCGTGAACGCTCACCTCCACCTGGGGAAACGCCGACGCCAAGCGGGCCCGAATTTGGGCCAAGAGGGAGCCCAAGGCCACCGTGGTCTTTTCCGCTGACACCGGCCGCACGAAGGCCATGAAGCGCTCCAAGAACTCCCGCTGGGACTGCACCTCCCGTGCCAGAGCCTGGAGGTAGCGGGGCAGGTCCTGGGGGTTTTCCCGGGCCAAGCGCAAAGACCCCTCCATGACCGCAAGGTTGTTTCGGAGCTCGTGGGCGAGCCCCGCCGAAAGCTCGGCGAGCTCTTCGGCCCGGGCCCGAAGCTCGCGCTCCTGCTCCTCGACTTTGGCCACGGCCTGGCGGAACGTTTCCACGAGAAAGCGGTCCTCGGGGCCCTGGGCCCGGTTCCCGGCGAACCTGCGGGCCTCCTCCAGGAGCGCGCCGTAAGGGGCCAGCACTCGCCCTACCAGAAACCACGCCAGACCGCCCCCGGTGAGGGCCAAGACGAGGGACAAAAGCATGGTCACGGCGAGCCAGCGAAAACTTGTTCCCGACGCCACTGGTCCCCAAACCTGGAGCAGCTCGGCCTCATCTACCGGCCACAGCACCACCCGCAGGGTCTCCCCTTCCCACGTGCCCACGGCCACCGTGGGCCGCCCCGCCGCCTCCCACCCCTGGCGTCCGGCAAAGGGCCAGTACGGGGAAGGCGGAACGCTGCCCACCTTCCACAGGAGCGTGTCGTGACGAAAGAGGGCCATCCGGGTTTTCCCTATGGGGACCAAGGGTAGTCGCCCCTCCTGGCGGGCGGCAGCCACCGCCGCTGCGGTCGCCACCAGGGGGTCGGCCTCGTCCTTGGGGTAAAAAGCCATGACGTAAAACCCAACGAGGGGCAAGAGGCTGCCCAGCACCAAGAGCGCAATAACCGCCCAAAGGAGGGTGCGCACTTCCGAAAAACGGCGAACAGGCAAGGCGCTCACGGTTGCCCCCAAGCCCACCACGAGCCCCACCGTTCCTGGGTAAAGAGGACCACCAACGCCGCCGCGCACAGGAACGTCCCAAAGGGAAGCTCGGTTTGGCGGGAGCCCCGCCCCAGGAGGATGAGGCCCACACCCACCGCGGCCCCCGCTACCGCCGCCAAAGCCAGGGTCGAGAGCATCCCCCGCCACCCCAAAAACGCGCCCAACATCCCCAGGAGCTTGACGTCCCCGAGCCCCATGCCCTCCACCCCCCGCACCAGCCGGTACCCCCAGATGATGGCCAGGGGCAGCGCCACGCCAAAAGCCGCACCGAGCGCCGCGTCCACCAAGGAGGTTGGGCCCCCCATCACCGCCAGCAGAAGGCCCGCTCCCAGTCCCGGCAGGGTGAGGAGATCGGGGAGGATCATGTGCTCCAAGTCAATAAACGCCAAAGCCAAACAGAGGGCCGACAGGAGCGCCGCGTGAAGCCGCGAAAGGGTAGGGGAAAACGCTGTGGCCGAAAGGAAAAACAAAAACCCCGTGGCCGCTTCCACCAGCGGGTAGCGCAAGGGAATGGGCGCCCGGCACTGCCGGCAGCGGCCGAGGAGAAAAAGGTACGAAAGCAGGGGGACGTTGTCGTACCAGCGGATCGGGGCTCCGCAACTGGGGCAGTGGGAAGGGGGAACGATGAGGGATTCCCCGCGGGGAAGGCGGTAGATGACCACGTTGAGAAACGACCCCACCACCAAGCCCAAGGCTGCGGCCAAAACCGGTACGAAAAAGGGTGGGAGCTCGCTCATGACGTCACCTCGCGCTCCCAAAGTGTACGGTACAGGGCCTCTTGGTCGGCCACCATGCGAGCCACCGAAAACTCCTCGAGACCCTGGCGGCCCACCTCCCCCATGGCCCGGGCCCGCTCGGGGTCGGCCAAAAGCCAGCCCACCTTTTCCGCCATGGCGGCCACGTCTCCCGGTGGCACCAGGTAGCCGTTGACGCCGTCAGCAACCACCTCCACCACCCCGTCAACGGCCATGGCCACCACCGGCACCCCGACACACCGGGCCTCCACCAACACCCGCGGCAACCCCTCGAACCGCGAGGTCAACGTCACCACTTGGGCAGCGGCCAAAAGGCGCGGCACGTCCCGCCGCCACCCCAAAAGGTGCAGGCGTTCGCCAACACCCAGAACCTGCCGCAGCCGCTCCACCCGCGGTCGCAGCTCGCCGTCGCCCACGAGCAGGAAGTGGGCCTCGGGGAAAAGCGGCGCGAGGCGTGAGGCCAACTCCACGAAGCGCTCGGGTGCCTTTTGGGGCTTGAAGCAGGAGACCTGCAGCACCACCGGAGCATGGGGGGGTATCCCCAGCTCCTGGCGAACCGCCCCAACGTCCTGGGGTTGGCGGAAGGCCTCGAGGTCAATCCCCGAGCGGATGACCCACGCTTTTTCCCGCGGGAAAAGACCCAAAAGCACACCGGTTTCCAGGTTTTCCCGGGAAACCGCAACAAACGCCGTGGTGTGGCGAGCTACGAGCCGCTCGGCGGCCAAAAACGCCGCTCGCACCGGTGCCAGCTGGTGCGGGCCGAAGCCAAAACCGTGAATCGAGTGAATCACGACGGGCACCCCCGCGGCCCGCGCTGCCAAGCGGCCCAGGACCCCGGCTTTCGAGGAGTGGGTATGGACGATGTGGGGGACAAAGGCGCGGATAGCGGCCCGCAGCTCCCAAAAAGCCGCGACGTCGTGCCACGGCCGCACCTCCCGCAGCAAGTGGGGGATGGGGAAAAAGGCCGTGTCGGGCAGGCTCCGGCCCTCGTCGTAGAGCTCCCCTCCCACCCCGCAGGCAAGGCCCACCTCGAACTGGCTTCGGGAAAGGCTGCGCACCGTGTCCAAGGTGTTGCGCTGGGCGCCCCCCAGCTCGAGCATCGTGATGGCGTGGAGGACCCGCAGCTTCACAGGCTCGCCACCCTTCGCGCCACCGTTGCCCCGTCCCACAAGGCATCCTCCATGGTTGAGTACTTCCACTCCGCCCACCGCCCGCACAGGAACACCCGGTGCCTCCGGTAAAACTCCCGCAACACCGCCACCGCTTCCGGTCGCTCGCGGTCGAAGATCACGTAAGCCGGGTCCACGCGGGCCACCAAAGAAAAAACCACGTCCTTTCGGGAGCGCACGAGGCCCTCGCTCTCCAAAGCCGCCAGGCATGCCTCCTCCCAGGCAAAGGGGGGCGTGCTCCCCGAGGGCACGCTCACCTCCACCGAAACGGTATGGCAACCTTCGGGAGCCACCCGTCCGTGGTTGGAGGGAAACCCCACGCGGTAAAAGGGGAGATGTTCCTCGGGGCAGTACAGCCAGTGCTCCTTCCGCGCCGGCGTTCCCCGCACCGCCAAGTTCAAGTTCCAAACCCCCACCGCTTTGAGCTTGGCGGCGGCGTCCCTGATCGCCTCGGGAAGCGGCTCGCTGGCCGCCACCAGTTGGGGGAGGGGGTTGGTGGCCACCAGGGCGTCGTAGGCAACGGTTTTTCCCGATGCCAAAACCACCTCCCGGGAGGAAAGCCGTACCCTAACGACCGGCGTCCCCAGGTCAAGCCTCGGCACCCGCTTCGCGAGGGCCGATGCGAGAACGCCGATCCCGCCCTGCCGCGGGTAAAGGAAGGTGGCGTTGTACCCCACGGCTCTGGAAGGCGGGAAAAGCCCCAGGGCGCCGTCCACCACGTCCTCCAACTGGGGGCGGGGCACATACCGCCCTACCCAGTCGCTGGTGAGAGCAAACGGGTCGGTGCAAAAGAGCTTGCGGTTGTACGGGAAGAAGAAATGTCGGGCCAAGCCCTCCCCAAAGCGGGAAAGCACCCACGACCCGAAACTGTCACCCTCGTCTTTCCCTCCCGCCCAGGCGCGGATGAAACCCAAAAGACACTCGCGGCGGATGTCCCGGGGCAAACGAGCAGTGTGGATTTGGATCGGGTACGGGGTGACACGGCCCGCCAGCAGGATCCCCGCCCGCCTTCGGTGGCGGCGGAAGGTGCGGGCGAGGCCCAGCTCTCGGAGGAGCTCCACGCTTTCCCTTTGACGCAGGTGCAAGAGATGGCCCGTAAAGTCAAAGGAAAAGCCGTCCCTCTCGATGGTGCGACAGGCCCCCCCGACTTCGGTTTCCCGCTCAAAAACCCACGCCTCGATCCCTCCCTTGGCCAAATGCCAGGCCGCCGAAAGCCCCGAAAGACCGGCGCCAATGACCACCACCCTCACCGCTCCACCCCCACGAAGCTCAAGCGCAAGAGCCACGCCGCCCAAGCCAGGCTCAGGGCCAGGAAGCCCGCCAAACTCATGGCAAAGAGCGGGAGGAGAGCGAGTCCCACCCCAACCAGGGCAAAGGCTGCGGCCACCAGCCAGCACCGCCATGCGGTCCCAGCCACGTCCCCGCCCCGCAGCACCCGCCAGCGGAGGGCAAAGTGGTCGGGGCTTCCGAGCCAAAAGGGCAAACCCCGGCGAGCCCGGAGCAGCACCAGGTAGGCCACCTCCGAAAGGGGTAAAGCCAAAAACGCCAGAGGCGCGAGAAAACCAGCCGGGGAAACCTCGCTCCAGCGGATGGCCAGGGCCAAGGAACCCAAGGTAAGCCCCACCGAAAGACTCCCCGCATCCCCCAGGTACATGCGAGCCGGAGCTTTGTTGAAGGGGAGAAAACCCAAAAGCGCGCCAGCGAGAGCCCCCGCCACCACCGCCAAAAGCTTTTGACCCGTGGCCACCGCCACCACCGCCATCCCCGAGGCCGCCACGGCGGCAAGACCCGGCGCCAAGCCGTCCAGGACATCCACCAGGTTGAACGCGTTGGCGACCAACAGCAGCCAGAGCACCGCCAGCACCCAGTGGAGGGCAAACGGCAGCTCCACCAGCTCCACGAGAACGCCGGCTCGCAGCAGGGCAAAAATCGCCACCCCCAGCCCCAGGAGCTTGGGCAGGGGGGTGAGGGCCCCAAAGTCGTCCACCAGCCCCACCAGGAGCGCCAACGTTCCGGCCAAAAGCACCGCCAGGACCTGGCGGTCGAACTCCGCAAAGAGGCCCAAGCTCAAAAGGTACGCCAAAAAAACCGAAAGCCCCCCTAGGTACGGGACCGGTTCCGGTTGTTTCTTGAGCTTGCCGTCGGGACGGTCCACCACCCCGATCGCAACGGCCAGTTGTCGCAAAAGCGGCGTGAGGTAGGCAGCAAGAGCCAAGGCGGTTGCGCCAGCTGCAGGGGCCAGCCAACCGGTCATTGGGCCAACTCCCGCAACGGCTTTTGCACCACAGCTCGCCGCTGGCGAGCGGCACGTTGCAGGCGGTGCGAAGCCCGCACCAGGTACACCAGAGCCGAAGGTTTGCGTACCGTAAGCCCCACCACCATGGCTGTATCCCAGCCTACCAGCAGGGGCAGCCGCCACCAAGCGTCCCGCCAATGGAGGTTGCGGAGGAGGGTGGCCCAGCGGTTCAGCAAGTAGGCGGCGGCAAGGGGTGCGGGGCGGCGGAAGAGCAACCTTCCCTTGCCTTTCCTGGCCGTAGCGCCGCGCCGGTGCACGGCCACCGCCCGCGGCTCGTAGAGGACCCGGTACCCCGAAGCCGAGACCCGCCACCCCAGGTCTAGGTCCTCCCAAAAGGCAAAGAACTCCGAGGGGAAAACCTCGCCGTCCACGCGAACCCGTTCCAAAGCCTCCCGCCGGTACACCATCCCGGCCCCACACGCCGCCAAGACCCTTTCGGCTGCGGGGTAGCGTCCCGTGGCGGGGAGTCCGTACCCGCGGTCCCGCACCATGAGCATCCAGGGGGTGAGGACCTGCCCACAGGAGTCGAGGGTGCACCCGTCATCGCGGAGGAGCCGCGGTGCTACCCCGCCCACATCGGGATTTTTCGCCAAAACCTCCAGGCAAACGGCAAAAAAATCCGGCTCGGGGAAGCAGTCAGGGTTGAAAAACCCCACCGCTTCCACATCCCCGCCCACCATCCCCAAACCCGCGTTGGCGCCGCCGGTATACCCCAAGTTTTCGGAAAGCGCCACCACCCTCACCCCCGGAGGTGGTGACGCCACCAGCTGCCGGGAGTCGTCCTCCGAGGCGCAGTCCACGAGCACCACCTCCACCGGGACCGTTTGCGCCAAAAGGCTCTCAAGACAGCGGGGAAGGTCCTCCCCGCCGTTGTGGTTGACGACGATGGCTGCCGCCTTCACGAAAGCTCCCGCCAAAGCTTGACGTGTTCCGAAGCCGCCTTTTCCCACGAAAAGCTGGACGCCAGCTCGAGCCCCCGCTGGCGAAGGCTTTGCCGGCGGGAGGTGTCCTCGAGGAGGCGGCCGACGGCTTCGGCCAAGGCCTCGGCGTCCCCCACGGGGAAAAGCTCCACCGCTTTCGAGAAAACTTCGCGGTGCACGGGGATATCTGAAGCCACCACGCACCCGCCGCAGGCCAAGGCCTCCAAAACCGGCAAGTCAAAACCTTCCCCCCGGGAAGGGGCCACCACCACTTGGGCGCCGGCGTAGAGGGCCGGCAAAAGGCGGTCCTCCACGTGCCCCAAAAGCCGCACCCAGGACGGGGGGGGTGCCAACCCTGGGACCGGCGCCCGCTGCCCCCCCACCAGCACCAGCTCCAGGTCGGAAACGCGCTGGCGAATCATGGCCATGGCGGAAAGGAGGGTGTCAACTCCCCGCCGGGGCTCCAGGGCCCCCACCATGACAAGGAAAGGCTTTTCCAAACCCAGCTCCGAAAGCCCTCGCTTCCTAGCTTCCGGTGAAGGGGGGGAAAAGATGGTGCGGTCCACGCCGTGAGGGATGATCCTAATGCGCTCCTGGGGTACCCGGCAAAGCTCCCCGAGAGCCTCCGCCACAAAGCGGCTAAAGGTCACCACGGCTTCGGCGCGGCGGGCGGAACGCGGGATGAAAAGGCGGAGCGTGTTCACCCACCACCTCGGGAACCACGTGGGGTGGGAAAGGGGGAGGACGTCGTGAATCGCCACGGTCACCGGGCAGGCGGGAAAGAGCGGTGCGTAGTAAAAGGGAAAGTGAAACACCGCAAAACCCCGGCGGGTAGCCCGCTGGAGGTTCCAAAGCACCCACGGCGCGGTTTTGGTTGGGTGGTCGGGCACCACCACCTCGACCTCCAGCTCCTGGGGGGGGTACCCCGAAAGCCCGCGGAGGAGCCCCGCCGTGTAGCGATAGACCCCGGTTTTTGGGGGCAAAAGGGGTTTGCCGTCAATGCCAACCTTCAGGCGCATTGTGTCTCGCCAAGGACTCGTGCCAAGCTAGCGGGGTGCGTTTCGCCCTTGATGCCCGCGCCGCGTTCGTGGATCCCTACCGGGGTTTCGGGCGGGTGGTCCGCGAGCTCGTTCCGGTGCTCGCCCGTGTAGCCGCCGAAGCGTTGGTGGTGTGCGTTCCTGCCCATGCCCACGTCCCGGAGGCATGGTACGCGGGGGGCGGGCAGGTGCTCAAGCTCCGCCGGCCCCGACGGGGGGCTTTTCTCTTCGACGGGCCAGCTTGGGCTTGGAGCGCCCGCCGCCACCGCTTCGACTGCTTGCACCTCCCAGCCTGGGGTGTACCGCCGGGGGTACCGGTCCCGGTGGTGGCCAGCTTTAACGATGCCACGCCGCTCCTTTTCCCCACAGGGCTTTCCCGGTGGCAAAAGCGCCGGATGGCGTGGGGTTTTTGCTCCTTGCGCCGCGCCACGGTCATTCACGTCCCGTCCCGCTCTGCCCGATCCCAGCTGGCACGCCTCGACCCTAACCTCGAAAGCCGAGCGACGGTGGTGCCCTACGGCGTTCATGACCGCTTTCGCCCGGATCCCAACCCTGAGAGGAGCTTTGTCCTCGGCGTGGGTGGGGGCGAGCACCACAAGAACTGGGAGCTCATGCTGGAGGTCTACAGCGACCCTCGGGCGCGGACGCTGCCACCCTTGCGGCTGGTGGGTTCGGTGGGGAGAAACCCGAAGCTTTCGGACTGGGTGCGGGTAAAAGGACTGGAAGGCCGGGTGCTTTTCGCTTCCGAAGTGGACGAGCAAACCCTCGTGGGTTTCTACCAGCACGCCCTGGCGCTGGTGTTCCCGTCGAGAAACGAGGGGTTCGGCCTGCCCGCCCTGGAGGCCATGGCCTGCGGGTGTCCCGTTGTGGCCGCCAACTGCGGCGCGCTGCCCGAGGTCTGCGGCGACGCCGCGATCTTGCTTCCCCCTGACGATCCCAGGGAGTGGCTTGCCGCCCTTGTCGCCCTCCACGAAAGCCTTCCCCGCTGGCAGGAGCTGCGAGAGCGAGGTCTCGCTCGCGCCCGCGCCTTCACCTGGGAACGCACCGCCCGGGAGCTTTTGGCGCTTTACCGGGATGCGGCCCGGCGGGCCAGCTCGGCGCGGTGGGAAGCCAGGGCCTGATCCCGCCATTGCCGCGCCCGCTCCCAAATTCCGGGAAAATCGGCAAAGGGGCTTGCCTCGGCGCGGGCCGAAAGGAGCATGGTGAAGTTCTCGAGCCAGGACCCTTCCCGGTCCAGGAGGCGGCCGGAGAGGTACTCCACTTCCGGGTAGTCGTCGGTGTGGGCCGCTTTGCCCGCCACCAAGGCCGCGACTTCCCCTGGTCCCAAAAGCACCATGGCAGCCAGGTCCTGGGGGCTGGCCACGCCGGCCTCCCACAGGGAGGGCTGGAGGCGGGGGTCGCCCAAAGCCTCCCATCGCAGCTTCACCGGTGCCGGGTCAGTGCACCCGGTGACCACCGTGAACTCGTTCACCACCTGAGGGTTGTACCAAACCACGGTAGTGGGGAAGACCTCCCAAAAGGCCCGCAGGATGGCCAGGTACGAATCGGGGCGCAGGGAGTACAGGGGCAGCCACATGGATACCACGCCACCGGCGTGCAAGTGGCGGCGGCAAAGCTGGAAGTACTCGCGGGTGTACAGAGTGGAGTTACCGGCAAAAACCGGGTGGATGGAGTCGGAAAGGATCACGTCGAACCGTTCGCGGGTGGCGAGGAGCACGTTGCGTCCGTCGTTGACCACCACCTCCACCCGCGGATCGGCGAGAACGCCGTGGTTGACCTCCCGGAAAAGACGGTCGGAAAGGCGCAACACGGCAGGTGAAATTTCCGCCACCACCATGCGGCGCACCGAAGGGTGCTGGGCGACCGCCCAAGCCGTGCCCCCAGAGCCAAACCCGATGTGCAGCACGCTTTTGGGGTGACGGTGCAAAAGCAGCGGGATATGCCCTTGAAGGCGCTGGATAGCCCAAAGCTCCGGGGAAGTCCCAGCCACGTTTACCCCGTTGATTTCCAAGGATCGCCAAACTCCGCGGGCGTCTTGCACCCGCCGCACGATGACCGTCCCCTCGGCCGATTCCGAAAGCTCCTCCACCCCCCCCACCTGGACTACCCCAGCGCCCGAAAGCACCGATGCCGGGGGCAGAAACACCGCGAGAGTCGTCGCCGCCACCAGGGATAAACCCGACAACGACCGCAAGGCCCCGGACCGCCAAAGGGTCGCCGCGGCCACGGCAGAAAGCCCGGCAAAGACCAGCAAAAGGCGCTGGGTTCCCAGCACCGGCACGGCCACCAAAGGGCCGGCAACGCTCCCCAGGATGGCCCCCAGAGTGTTGGTAGCCGCCACCAGGCCCGTATGGCTCCCCCCCGGCCTACGCCCGGGCACCACCTCCACCGAAAGGGGAAAGCTGGCACCGAAGAGCATCGTCGGCGCCCCCAACAGCACCGCCACGGCTGCGCCCAGGGTGAGCTCCAACCCCAAAAACCCCCGCGGTTGCACCACCCCGCCGAGCCACGCGAGAAGGTCCGAAAAGCGCATCAAAAGGGGCACTTGCAAGAGCAAGGAAAAAGCCAGGAGCCCTTGGCACCACGCCAGGGCTTGCCGCCCGTAGGGCACCAGCCGCCGGGCCAGGGCCGCTCCCGCCGCGAGCCCCGCCAAGTAGACGGAAAGCACCAGGACGAAGGCGTACACCCGGGAACCCAGATGCAAGAGCAGCACCCGCGTCCACACAAGCTCCAAGCTCAAGGCCACGAAGCCAAAGAAAATCGGGTACACGAGGTACCACCCGGGCCGGCCCGGTACCGTCGGCGCGGTGGTCGGCGCGGGCGGGACCTGGGTTTCCAAAAACCACGCGACCAAGGCCACCAAAAACCCCAACGACGCCGCCACGGCCACGGTTCCACGCTCCCCGAGCAGGGGCAAGCCCAAAAACCCAGCCCCGACGGTCCCGAGCACAGCCCCCAAGGTGTTGGCGGCGTAAAGACGCGCCACGGCGCCACCCAAAAGCCCCTCCCCCACCCGCGCCACGAGAATGGGGAGGGTGGCCCCCAGGGCCACCGTGGGCACCGCGAGGAAAAGCCAGGTGACGGCAAAGCGCCCAAAGAGCGGCAGGCCCCACGAGCCCAGGGGTTCCGGACCCAAGCGGGCCGCCACCGCCATCAAAACGGGCACAGCCAGCGGCGTGGCCAGGGCCCAGAGGGCTGCCGCCGCCTCACAAACGGCGTAGGCGCGGAGGTGGCGGGAAAGGCGCGGGAGGGCCCGAGCGGCAAGAAAGCTGCCGAGGGCCATTCCCCCCATGTACGCCGCCACCACCGCCACCGCCGCCCACAGGGAGTTCCCCACCACCAAACCCAGGGTTCGCACCCACACCACTTGGTAGGCAAGGGCGCAGGCGCCGGAAACCACGAACAGAAGCGTTACGATTGCCGCCACAAAACCCCCACGAGAATCAAGCTCAAAAGCGTCACGCTCAGGCCCCAAGAAAGACCTGGGGGGCGGTACGATACCTCCACCTCGTGCTCCCCCGGTGGAACCGTCACCCCCTGAAGGATACCGACCCCACGAACCACCGCCGCCGGTTGGGCATCCACGGCAAAACGCCAACCCCGGTCAGGGGCAAACAGCCAGAGGAAAACCCCTCCTTCCAGGGTCCGAACCCGCAAGCGCCACCTGTGGCGGTCCTTGCCCAGAAGCACCACCTCGCCGACCTCCTCGAGCCCTTCCCCCGGTTGCGGGAGGCGCCGGAGAACGGCCCAGAGAGGAAACGCCGTGGGGTTATGGGCAACCCAGAGCCCCGCCTCGTGGCAAACCGTCCGAAGGCCCGAGAGGGGGTGGAGGGCGAGGAGGCGCTGGGCTCCGAGAGCCGAAACCCACCAGGCGTGGGTGGCGCCGCGGTCCGCCTCCCCCAGGTGTTGGGCCAACACGCCGTTGGTCAGGGGGCCAAAGGTGCGGGCCAGCTGCCGTCCATCCAAAAGCACCGTGTACCCCCAAGCCATGGAGGCTTCCCCTTGGGGCCCCCGCTCCCGAACCCAGCGAATTTGGCCCCCATCCACGGGCAGGGGATAGAGGCGCCCGGGGCGTTGAGCTTGGGCACAAAAAACCTCCTGGGGCTTTGAGCGCGCAAGCTCCAAAACCGGAACCGTGCTCGCCGCCAAAAAAAGCGCGCCCGCCAAGGCCCATCCCGCCCCCCAAGGAACCGCCGCCGCAGTCGCCGCCTGAAGCAGCACGGCCCAAGGCTCATGGGAAGCCAAAGCCCCGGCCACGCCTAAAGCCAAAGCCGCCACCGGCCACCAGCGGTTTCGCGGAAATTTCGATGAGCCGGCCACGGCGGCCAACGCCAGAGCGGCCGGGATTAAGAACCGGCCCGGAAGACGAACCAAGCCGGAAGAAAGCCCGACCCAAAGGGCGTCGCCCCAGGGGAGCGTGGGCAAAACCGCGAGGAACAGGCAAAACGCCGACAACCAGGTCAACCGCCGCCGAGATGGTTGGCTTCCTTTGAGCGTTGTCAAGGCCAGCAGCATCCACAGCGGTACGGTAATTACAGGCAGAAAGCGAATGTCCACGGCGGGAAGGGGAAAACCGGGAACGGCGAGGGCCGGAAGCTCGCCCACGCTCACCCCGCCCAAGCTCACGGCCTCCAAAGGCTTTTGCAACCCGCGATCGCCGCTAGTCACCCAAAAGGCCATGGGAATCGCTTGGACCGCGGCGAGGCCGTACCCCAGCGCCACGCCAGCCCAAACCCGGGGGTGCGGCGCCAAAAGCACGGCGCCCAGGGACCCCACCAAGGCGAGAGCCGGCTCGGCGGCGAAGAAGCTTGCCGCGGTCGTCAAAGCCACAGCCACCGTGTGGCCGGAAAGGGCTGCCTCCCAAACCCAGGGCAGCCAAGCCGCGGTTTCCAAGTTGTTGAGCATGCCCGCAGCGGAAAGGGTCGGGCCGGAAAGGGCAGCTCCCCAGGCCGCCGCCAGCGCCCCGCCGGGAGTCCCGCCCAGGCGCCGCACCAGCCGGGCCACCCCTAAGGCCAGGATCCCCAAGTGCAGCCCCACCTCCACCCCCACGGCTTTTTCCGGCGGCAGCGCCAGCGCCCACCACGCCAGGGGGTAGAGGAGCGCCGACTGAGGGTTGGCAAAAAACGGCTCGCCGCAACCCACGTCCAGGTTGATCCACGGCGAGTGCTCCCCGCGCAGCACTTGGGCCGTGCGCAGGCGCAGGGGCACGAAGTAGCCGGGGGTATCGCGAGCGGTGGGAACCCAACCGGCCAGCGCGGCAACCGCCAGCACCAGGCCCGGCAGCCCGCAAAGGGCGTACGCCTGCCGAAAGCTCACGGGCGCACCCCCAAGGCCTGGGCGAGGCGCCGCAAGAGCACGGGGTCAGGGGTGGCCAGGGCCCGCTCGTAAGAGCTCACGAAGGGGTAACCCCGAGCTTTACGGAGGGACTCCTGAGCTTTCTCGAAGGCCACCCGGGCCTCCTCGGGCATTCCCGCCGAAAGCTGCGCCTGGGCCAGGACCAGCCAGCACAGCACGCACCGAGGCTCAACTCGCAAGGCGCGGGAAGCGGCCCCCCGTGCCCTGTCCCACTGGGCAAGGACGGCCCACGCTTGCGCCTCCCCCAAGTGGGCCCAAACGCTCTTGGGGTTGAGCCCCTGGGCCTTTTGGAACGTCACCGTCGCGGTTTCGGCAGCGGTGGCGTCCCCTGTAGCCTGGGCCAAACGCAGCTGGGCATTGGCCAAAAGCCTCCACGCCTCGGCGGAGCGGGGGAGCTGGCGGGCAATGTCGGAAGCCCTGACCAACGCTCTGGCCAGCCCCTCGGTGGTACCTTCCCCCAGCAAAGCTCTCACCTCGGCCATTCTGACCTCCGCCGAGGGACCCAAGCCGCTTTCCGGCCAGGGGAGGGCCAAGGCTCCCCAGACCACCGCTGGCCAGCAAAGCAGGAAGGCCCAGCCGGGCGCGAGCTTGAGGCGAAAACGCCCGGAAAAGCGACCGGCGGAAACGGCCGAAAAGGCCAACACCGGCCACAGGAGCTGGCTGTGAAACAAACCGGTTACGGCCAGCACCAGGGGCGGCCCCCAAGCCGCTCCCCTGCGACGCCTCAGGGCCCGAGCCAACGACCCAACCAAGCCGCCGGCCAGGACCAGTCCCGGCACTCCCAACGAAGCCGCCAGCTGCAGAAGGTCGTTTTCGGCCAAGTCGGGAATCCGGTGAAACCTGGCAAACTCCCCCTCCCTCGGGAAGTTGTAGGCCAACACCGCGTCGCCGAACCCGCCGGGACCGGTCCCCCACGGAGCGTAAGCCAAAGCCGTGGCCATCGCCGCCTTCCAAATGCGAAGGCGCTCGAAGCGCAAAGGGTCCGGATCGGTGAGCAAGCGCCAGGAAAGCCCGAAGCCCGCGAGAAGAAGCCCCAGGACCATGGCGAGCTTCACTTTCCGGCTCGAATGGAAAAACACGAGAAAAGCGGCGAGGGCGGCCACAGCCAAAAACGCTGCCCTGCTGGCCGAAGCCAGAACCCCGGCAAGAAAAAGGGGGGAAACGGCCCAAACGAGACGTCTGCCCATGTTCCAAGCGTGAGCGAGGGCCAAAACCACGAGCGTGGCGGCTACGTTGGGGTTCTCGAAGGGCCCGCCGGGCCGACCGCCCACCGTCAACCGTTCAGCCAAAAGCCAGGCCGCCGCCAGCCCCCCCGCCGCCACGACCCCGCAGGCGAGCCACCGCTGACCGTAGGGGTGGGCGGCGACGACGGCCAGCACAAGGGCGAAAAGCGCCACGGCCGCCAGCTGGGCGGCCCGCTCCCGAGGGACTGGCTGGGTGAGGCCTGAAGCCAAAACCCAAAGGGAGAGGCCAGCGAGCCACGGCACCGGGGGTCCCAAGCGTACGCCCCGGGAAAGTCGCCGCCATGCGCTAAGACCCAGGACCCCAGCGGTCACCGCCGCCACCCAGGGCCGGACCATCACGCCCGACGCAGCAGCCACCCAGAGGAGTGGCAGGAACATCAGAAGGGTACGGAAAGTCACGGTGGGCATCCCCGGGCCAGCTCCTTCAGATCCTCCCGGAAAGGGGCCCGGCGCGCGGCCTCCTCCGCCCACGCACACCCCTCCGCCCGCCGTCCCTGGCGAAAGAGAAGCATGGCTTTGGCCTGGGCCCAGGAGGCCGAGCGCGGGGCAACCCACGCCCGGGAATCGAGAACGGCCTCCGCCTGGCGTACGACCCGCGGATCCCCAGCTTCCACCGCCGCCCAGGCGGCCTCCAGAGGCTCGGCGAGCCGCCAAGGGGCAAGGGAGGAAGCTTCCAGGAGAATCTCCACCCGCTGGCGCGGGGCGAGGCCCCAGGCTCTTTCAGCCAGCGCCTGAGCTCGGGCCGCAAGCCCGTAAATGACCGCGCTTCCTGCCAAAAGCAAAAGCCAAGCTGGGAAAGCGAGCCTTCCCGCAGGTTTTGTGCCCGACGAGTGGGAGCCGGCAAGCAAACAAAAGGGCAACAGGATGGCCGGCTCGTACAGGGAAAAATCGAAAAGGTTGTGGGCCAGCGGCACCAAGAGCGCCACCCCTGCCGGGCGGTCGGTCCGAAAGAGGCGGACTGCCAGGGCGAACCCCGAAGCCCAAAGCACCACCACCAGGGGCGCGCCCACGACGCCCAGCTCGGCGAGGAGCTGGAGAGGCGTATTGTGGGCGAAGGGCGTGATGTTCCGAACCCCCCACGGGGAGGTCAGGCCGGCGATGCCCACGCCCCCGAGGCCCACCCCCAACCACGGGTTCTGGGCGAAAACCCAAAGGGCCACCCGCCAGTTGACGCTGCGCAACAGGACCGGCTCCAGCCGCCCCAAATCCTGGCGGGTGAAGAGGACCAAGGCCAAGGCGCAAAGGCCGAGAAAAGCGGCCAGCAGCGCCCAAGGGTGGCTAACCCTAGCCACCAAGGTCAAAACCGCCGCCACAGCCCACAGCCCCGTTCCCAAAAGCGAACGCGTCGCCAGGCACCCCGCCAGGCTCAGAGCCAGAAGGCTTGCCGGCGCCAGCCGCCGAAAGCCCCGCTCACCCACCAGCCACGCCACCAGGAAAGGCGCCGCCATGGCTTGAAGGGCGGCAAAGTGTCCGGGTATGGGGAGCGTACCGAAAGCCCGGCCCGTGGCCAGGCGGGCCGCACCCACCTCCCGCAACGACGGAGGCAAGCTCACCACGGCTTCCTGAGCAGCGGCGAGACCGCCAGCCGCTTGGGCCAGGGCCACGACCGCCGTGCCCGCCGCGGCTAAGGCAAGAAAGCGCCAAAAATCCACCCCGAAACGAGCCCCTGCTCCCAAAACCCACGCCCCCAGGGCCAAGGGCACCAGAGCCGCGAGTTCCAGCGCCCGCTGGTGGTCCTGGGCCCAGGGAAAACCCACGGCCAGGCCGAACCCCGCCGCAACCAACAGAGGCCACGGTGGCAGGCGGCGAGCATCAGCGGGGAGAAGGGCAAGCCCCGCGGCGGTAATCACGGCCACCGCCGCCCAAAGCCACGGGCGGGAAACCAAAAGCGGCCCCAAGAAAAGAAGTCCCAGCAATGCCCGTGGCCCGATCGTCACGGGGAAAGTGTAGGGCAAAAAAGAACGGGGGGCTTTCGCCCCCCGGGAACCCCCAAAGCCCGCGAGGGGCTAGTTGACCTGCTGCCCTTCCGGCCACTGCACGAACTGGCCGTTGGAAAAGATGATGTCGGCGTCGAAGTTCGTGGTTGGCCCTCCGGTGCCCACGAGGTCGGGAGTGCCGCAGTTCCCCGTTCCGTCTCGAGCACCCGACCACAAGGTATAGGAGATCCCCCGGTTGTTCAGCAACTGAATCTCAACGCAGTTGGGCCTATTCCACCCGTCATTTTCCGGCAACTTCTTGATATACGTCGGTGTGATGTACGCGGCAAGTTTGTCCTTCACGTTGCCCGCACCCGAGACGCCGGGATAGGCGTTGAAATCCACCGAATAGGCTTCAAGGGCCGTGCCAATGGACCGCAGGTCCGCCATCGTGCGCCGCTGGCGGCCGCGGTTGATGGCGTTCAGCAGGTTGGGGATCGCGATGGCGGCAATAATGCCGATGATGGCCACCACGATCAGCAACTCAATGAGGGTAAAACCTTTTTGCCTTCTCATAACGACCTCCTTTCAACCCTTAGGCTACAGCAATCCTCATGCCAACGCAAGGCCAGATGCAAACTCTGAGCGATAAACAAAAACGTCACCGCGCCCCGGGCGGTTGACCAGGAGAGGCACCTCACCGGACTTGCATCCCTTCCGGCCACTGGACGAACACCCCGTTGACGATGGCAATGTCAGCGTCGTAACGGGTCGTGGGCCCGGTGTAGGGGCCAGCTTGAGGTAAGCCATCCCCGCCGTAGCTCACCAAGGTGTAGTCGAGGGCCGCACCCTGAAAGTACATGTCCCGGCGCCACCCATCCAAAACCGGAAGCACCTTGAGGTAGGTCGGCGCCAGGTACTGCTGGAGATCCCTGGCCGGGCCCGAGAGCTGGGGTACAAAAGCGAAGTCCGTGGCGTAGGCGTTGATGGCCAGCGCCAGGGTGCGCATATCGGCCATGGTTCGCTTCTGCCGAGCTCGCTCCAGCATTTGAAAGATCCGAGGCACGGCCATTGCCGCCAAGATCCCCAAAATAGCCACGACAATGAGAAGCTCCACCAGGGTAAAGCCACGGCTCGGCTTCATGCTTTGCCGTTTTAGCAATGTTCATGCCAAAGGCCGCACAGGCCCAAGGATGCTCCGATGAACACAAATGTCACCAATTGCGGCGTGGGCGCACCGCCTCAGTGGGTACCGGACTGCGCTGAGGCCTGGAGCTCCGGGGTGAAAAAGCGCGGGCGGTAAAGGCGTCACGGGAGCGAGTCGCTAAACTTTCCTCGTGAAGCCCGGACGGCTCGTTTTGCTTTCGGTTGCCGTGGGGTGGCTAGGCCTTCTCGCGGCGGGGAAGGTTGTGGTGACCCGGGATTTGGGAGCCACCCACATCCCGTGGCGGGGGGAATGGGCGCGGCAAGTGAGACGAGGCTTCCTTCCCCTTTGGAACCCCAAAGCCAACGGCGGCAGGCCCCTCTGGGCCGACCCCAACGCCCAAGCCCTTTACCCCGGAACCCTTCTCTTCCTCATCCTCCCCCCCGATAGGGGAATGGTGGTTTTTCTGGGCCTCCACCACCTGTGGCTGGTGGCGGGTTTCGCGTACCTTGCCCGCAAAAGCGGCGCGTCGGCGGAGGCCGCAGCGGCAGCAGCTGCCATCCTGGGGACCAGCGGCGTGGTTTTCTCCCTCACCACGTTTCCCAACGCCTTGGGCTCCTTCTCGTGGCTTCCCTGGGCTTTAGGGGTTCTGGTTTCGGAATCGAGGTTTGCGGCGCGCCGGAGCCTGGGCGCCGGCGGGCTTTTGGGTTTGAGTTTTCTCGCCGGCGAGCCGGTCACGGCCGGAATCGGGTTAGCTCTTGCCCTCGCCTGGGTCGCGAGCAAGGGATCCCCTGTCGTTTCCGGGGCGCTGGTGCTTTTGGGCTTTGGGAGCGTGGCTTTGCCGGTGTTGCTGCCCCTTGCCGTTACCCTCGACGAAACGGTGCGGGGGACCTTGGGCACGGGCCCCCAAGCCCTGGCGGCCGATTGCCTGGCGCCCCGAAGGCTTGTGGAGCTAATCTTCCCGCGCCTTCTCGGCACCCCGCTGGGGGACGCGCCCTCGGGTTTTTGGGCCGCCGCTTCCTTTCCCTGGAAGCGGTACTACCCGCTGGTGTTCCTGGGCGCCGGCACGGCCGCCCTGCTTTTTGCCGGTTTGCGCTACGGTGGCGCTCCGGCTCGTTTTTGGGCCTGGGCTTTGGGGCTCGGCGCGGCGGCCGCAGCGGCGCCCGCCGTCCCCGGGGCGGCGGTGCTCCTTTCCAGGCTTCCCGGCGGCAGCCTCTGGCGGTTTGCCATCAAGGCGTTGCAGGCAACCGTGCTGGCGGCCGTGCCCCTGGTCGCCCGAGGTTTGGCATACCTTTCGGCCCGGCCGCCGCGGCGGCGATGGGTGCTGCTCGTGGTCGCCGCCGCGTTTCTGGTGCCGGCGTTGCGGCCGCAGGCGCTGCGCCACCTCATGGCCCACCTTTACCCGGCCTCGGCAGTAGCGTTGCAGGGGATCCCTGACGCCACGTGGCAGTGGTGGATCGTGGCGGACAGCCTGGCCAACGCCGTCCCACTCCTGGCCCTGGCCTTGACCCGCAACCCCGGCCTTTGGGCGGTAGCGTTTCTTTTCTCTCAGTGGCCGCTTTTGGCCAGCGTGCACGTGATGGCAGGCGCATCGTTGTGGCGGACGCCGCCGGCGGCGGTGGCGCTCCTGCCCACGGACGCTCGGGTGGTGAGCTTTGCCGACGCCACCGGAAGCCGGGGCGACACACCCCTCGCCCAGGTGCTGGCCTTTCGCGACGGCCTCACTCCTGATTACGGGGCAGCCTACGGTCTTTCTTACGTTTTGGCCCGGGGTCCCGACGGCCTCGAGCCGGTGCGGGGCGAGCTCTTGGCGGCTTTTGCCGAAAAGCTCCCCCCCGACCAAAAGCTTCGCCTGGCCGCGGCACTGGGTGCCCATGCTGTTGTGCTGCCCCAACTCGAAAAAGGGTGCCTGGGAGTGGACGGTTTCGGTCTCTGCATCCCGCCCCGGGTGGCACCCCCAGCGTACCTGGCACGGCGGCTTTTTCCGGGGCAAACCCTGGAGGAAGCCGCCGCGTGGCTTGCCGGCACGGGGTTCGAGCCCGGCGCGGACGCAGTTTTGGAGAGCCTGGCCAACCCCGTAGAAACCGCGGGCGGAGAGGTGGAGGAAAATCCAGGGCCGCCCCACCACCGCATCTTCCGCATCCGGGCCCGGGAGCGCACCTGGCTTATCGTGCAGCAAAACTACCTCACCTCCTGGCGAGCCAGCGTGGATGGCCAGCCGGTGAAGGTTTACCCCGCCAACTTTGCGCGGGTGGCCGTCCCGGTGCCGGCGGGCGAGCACCAGGTGGAGCTTTGGCTCGATCTTTGGCCTTACGCCTTGGGCTGTCTCGGGCCGGTACTGTTGGCGTTCACGGCTGGAGCCTTGCAAACTTGGGGCCGGCGGGAAGCCATCGGTGCCTCGGGGCGTAGCACCCAGGCCACGGCACCGGCGCGGTGATGAGAAACTCCAGGACTTCGCAGGCGTAGTCATAGGCGAGACCGGCCACGCTGTGCACCGCCGCGTCTACCCGATAGCGCCCAGGGGCGAGCTCCAGGGATGGGAAGAGGATGCTGATGGACCCTTCCCCGTCGAGGCTTTCCGGTTGCAAGCCGTCCAAGTGGGTGTTGGTGCCAAAAACGTGGGTGCCATCGGCACGGTGAATGGCCACGCCGAACACAAAGTCCTCTTTGGGAACGTGGACTTTGTAGGCAAGGCGGATGGCCCCGGGCTCGCCGCTGCGCAGCACCTGCACCGGCCGGCCTTCGGTGTCCACGAGCTCCACCGAGGTCAGCTCCACCTCCCTGTTTCCCCAGCGTTTGCCCCGCGCCGTCGAAGGAGCCTCTCCGGCTTCCGTGGACGCCACATCGGCCCGGTAGCGGGCCACGGCCGCAGGGGCCGGGCCGGAAAAAACCACCTCCCCGCGGTTGAGGTACAGCCCGCGGTGGGCCAGCTTTTCCGCCAGGGCCAAGTCGTGGGTGACGAGGAGAACGGAACACCCCCGCCGTTGGAGCTCCGCCACGCGGTCCAGGGCCTTGTGGGCAAAAAGCTCGTCGCCAACGGCCAGCACCTCGTCCACGATGAGGATGTCCGGCTCCACGGCGGTGGCCACGGCAAACCCCAAGCGCACGAACATCCCCGACGAATACGTCTTGACGGGCTCGTGGGCGAAGTTCTCGAGGCGGGCAAAGGCGAAAATTTCGGGAAGCTTGGCCTCGATCTCCCGGCGCGAAAGGCCCAAAAGCATGCCGTTGATGATGGCGTTGTCCCAACCGGAAATTTCCGGATGGAACCCCGCCCCCAGCTCGATGAGGGCTGTGAGGCGGCCGCGCACGGTTACGGTCCCCGAGGTGGGCTTGAGGATCCCCGCCACCAGTTTCAAAAGCGTGGATTTTCCCGAGCCGTTGGGACCAATAACCGCCAAGGTTTCCCCCGTTTCGAGGGTAAAGCTCACGTCCTTGAGGGCCAAAAAGCCCCCCTGCTCCTGCCGGCGCCGCCAGAGCTCGCCGTGGAGCAAGGCGCCCTTCAAAGAGTGGAGCTTGCCGCGGGTGGAGCTCAAGCTGTAGCGCTTGGACACACCCTCCACGATCACCCGCGCCGCCCGGCTCATACGGCCTCCGCCAAGCCTTCGCGCAGGCGGCCAAAAACCCAACACCCCACCACCAGCGACACCCCCGCCACCAGCGCGCACCACGCCCAGGTGGCCGGAGGGGGAAAGGTCCCTTCCACCGCCAGGGAGCGGTAGGCGGAAACCAGCGGCGTCATAGGGTTCGCCAGCACCAGTTGCCGCAACACCCCCGCCGGCACCGCCTCGGGCGTGTAAACGATGGGCGTGAGGAAAAACCACAAGGTGAACACGTTGTGAAGGAGGTCCTTGAGGTCCCGGAAGTGCACCGCCAAAGCCGCCACCCCCAGGCTCAAACCGAAAACCGTCGCCAGCCAAAAAACCAACACCATGGGCAGGAGCACCACCGTCCACGGAAAGGGGTGCCCCAAACCCACGGCCGCCATGGCCACGCCCACCACCAGCACCGGCAGCGCCAAAAGGTGATGAACGGCATGGGAAAGGACCGTCACTGCCGGGAAAACCTCAGGCTCCACCATCACCTTCTTCAAAAGCGGGCCGTTATCCGGCAAGACCACCGCCGCATCCAAGAGAGCCCCCGTGAAAAAAACCCAAGGCAAAAGGCCGGCAAAGAGGAAAAGCGGGTAGGGGGCGTTGCTGGCCACCCGCGCTGGGATGACCAACGTGAAAACCACCGTGTACACTGAAAGCAGGAGCAACGGATTGAGGAGCGACCAGAGGTAGCCAAAAAGCGTACCACGGTACCGGGCCGCCAGCTCCCGCCCCACCAGCACCCAAACCAGCGCCCTTTTCCGGTAAAGGGAGAAAAAAAGCCCGCTACCCGGTTCTGCCACCGGCTAGTGGCCCCCCGCGCCCGTAGTCAGCTCCTCCAGCTTCCTCCGTAGCTCGGTTTCCCTTTGTTCCAGGTACCGGTCGTAATCCTCGGCTTTGCCATCGTGGACCCAGTAGCTGTGGGGAAAGTGCTTGATGTTGCCGTAGTCGTCGAAGGCCAAGGGACCCGTGACGCCCCGCTTGTCCCCCAGCCCTTTGAGCCGCAGCTGGAGGTCGCGCCCCGAGCGGGGAGGTTGACCCTCCATGGCGTAAAGCAACGCCAGGGCCGCATCGTAGCCGTGGGCAGCGTAGGTGTCGGGAAGGAGGTTGTACACCTCGTGGTAGCGCTTCACGAAAGTTTGGGTGGGCTCCTGGGTGCTCGCCAAATCCACGCCCGCGAGGGGGAAGTAGATACCCTCCAAGAGCTTGCCCCCCTTCTGCAGGAGCGTGGCGGTGTTGATGGCCGACGTGGTCACGATGGGGCCGGTGAAGCCGGCGCCGCGAATGACGGAAACAGCTTTCAGGATGGCTTCGCCGTAGCCGCACACGTACACGGCCTCAGGCTGGTACGCGGCCAGTCCGTCGCGGAGCTTTTGCTCCCACCCCGGCTCGCCCAACGTGACGGTTACCAACACCCTCCCGCCGGCGGAGGCAAGCTGCCCTAAAAACACCGGCAATAGCCCGCGGGTGTACGGATTGTCCTCCTGCACGACGATGACCTTCCTTTTGGCAAGCGTGGAGGTGATGAGAGACGCGGCCTTGCCCCCCTCGAGGTCATCGGAAGGGTAAACGCGGAAGAAGTACACGCTCATGCGCGCCAGCTGCGGCGCCGAAGCCGAGGGGGAGATGAGCACGCGCTCGCGCTTGTCGGCCACCGGGATCATGGCTTGCGCTTCGGCGGTGGTCACGCCCCCAATGATGGCCAGCGCGCCGTCTTTGTAGAGGGCTTCGGCCAGACTGGCGGCCTTGGCGGGATCGGAGCCCGAGTCCCGATACTCCACCACCAAACCGGGAGGGAGCTTCCGCGCCCCTTTGGCCTCGTCGAACGCCAGCTTGACGCCGGTCTTGATGGAGGCCCCGTACACCGCCGCCTCGCCGGTTTCGGGAACCACCACCCCGATCATGAGCTTTTTTTCACAACCCCACGCGAGAAGCGACCCCGCAAGGAGGCAACCAAGGGTTTTCCGTGTCATGGTACACCCCCGGGGCATTCGCCCACAGCCCCTTTTACCATGATTGCCTTTGCCCGTAAAGGCCGTTGCCCTGGCCGAAAAAAAGCGCTACCCTAGCCCCGACATGGCGCGCGCTCTCGCCCTCCTTGCTGCGGCTTTTTTGCTTGCCGGTTGCGGCGCTGACGTGGCGGATAACCAAAGCGACCTCATCGTCGTCAACGAGGGACCGTGCGATGTCACGGTGTACCTCGACGGCCAGGAGCTCTTCACCGTGGAAGCCGGTTCTGACCGCGCCGCCACTGACATTGGCTACGGGCGCCACGTCGTCGAGGCCACCGACTCGCGGGGGGAGCTCTTGGTGCGGAAGGTGGTGGAGCTAGCCCCAGCCGAGGACTACTACTTCGTAGTCAACGACTGCTGAAAACCTTACAGAAGGTGGCGCAGACCCCGCCGCTCCAGTTCCGCTACGAGCTCTTTCACGTGCTGGGCGCGATCCCGAGTGGTTACGAGAACGGCGTCGGCCGTGGCCACCACCACCAGCCCTTCCACCCCCAACGCCGCCACCAGCGGCCCGTCGCTTAAAAGCACGCACTCCCCGCTTTCCAGCGCCACCACAGGCCCGAGGCTCACCCCTTCCGGTTGCCGGGGGAGAATCTCGGCAAAGCTGGCAAAAGAGCCCACGTCGTGCCACGGGAAGGCACCGTCCACGGCCCAGACGTTGTCAGCGCGTTCCATCACCCCGTAGTCCAGGGAAATTCGCGGCAGGGTAGGGTAGACGCGCCTGGCGGCTTCTACCTCTCCCAGCGTTGGCACGGCCGCGGCCATAGCATCGAGGCCCGCGGCCAGCTCCGGCAGGTGGGCCCGCACCGCCGCTTCCAGGGCACGGGCCGTGAACGCAAAAACCCCGGCGTTCCAGCGGTAGGCTCCAGCGGCAAGGAAGGCTTTGGCTTTTTCGCGGCTCGGCTTTTCCACGAAGCGGCGAACGCGGAAAAAGCGAACGCCGTTTCGCTCCCCGGCCACCTCCCCCAGCTCCAGATACCCGTACCCCGTTTCGGGGCGGGTCGGGTTCATCCCCACGGTCACCAGCCCCCCAGTTTCCGTCGCCACCTGGCACGCTGCCTCGAGCGCCTGTCGAAACGCGCCGGCATCGCCGACCCAATGATCCGCGGGAAGCACCAAAAGCACCGGGTTGGCGCCCCGGGAAAGCTCGCGAAAAGCGGCCCAAGCTACGGCAGCAGCCGTATCCCTCCCGCAAGGCTCCACCAGGAGTTGCTCGCGAACAAGCTCGGGAAGCTGATCTTTGACGCTCTCAGCAATGGCCTGCCCGGTAACCACCACGAGGTTACCCCACCCGCAAAGGGGCACCACCCTGTCCACCGTGAGCTGGAGGAGGGAGCGGCCATCCACCAGGGGAAGCAGCTGCTTGGGGCGCTGGGCCCGCGACAAAGGCCAGAACCGGGTGCCCGATCCCCCGGCCAGGATCACGGCTTTAACCGAAAACGAGGGCATAGGCCTCCTCCAGGTGCGCGGCGCGGACGTAAGAATCGAAGAACAGGCCGTGGCGGTCAATGAGCACCGGAGCGATGCCGCTGGCTTGGGCGCCCCGGTAGTCGTCCAGGGGGGAGTCGCCCCAATGGGTCGCTTCCTGCGGGCCAACTCCCAGCCGCGCGAGGGCGCGGCGGAAAATTTCCGGGTTGGGTTTTTCCACGCCTTCCAGGGCCGAAACCACCACCAAATCCAAAAGAGGCGAGAGCCCCAAGCCATCCAGAATCTGGGGAAGCCGCGAATCCCAGTTAGACACTGCCCCGACCCTCAGCCCCCGTTCCCGCAACCGCCGGAGCACGTGCGGCACCTCCGGGTAAACCTGCCACTGCTCGGGGCGGGCAAAGGTGGCGAAAAGCTCCTCGAGCACCTCCTGCCAAGGGGCAGGGTGGCCCAGGCGCTCCAAGACCCGGCGCAAAAATGCCCCCCACCACGCCCTCTCGCCCCCCTTCCAAAGGTGGTAGCGGTCGAGGCCCAAGGGGTGCTCCTGGGTCATTTCCTGCCACACTTGGGCGAAGACCGGAGCCACGGTTTCCGGTGTCACGCTCGGGCCGTACTTGGACAAGGTCGCAGCGTACACCTCCGGTGGGGAAGGCACCGCGCGAATTAACGTTCCCCCGACGTCCACGAGCACCGCTCGGATCCCATCGCCGCTCACGAACTCGCCCATTCCCAGGTATTCTACGCAAAGAAGGGAGGCCGTGTGGCGGTGACCTGTCGCCGTTGCGGACAAACCGCGGAGCCCATGCCCGCGCCCCCTATGCCCGGCGAGCTGGGGGAAAAGATCCGGAACCAGGTGTGCCCCGCCTGCTGGCAGGAATGGCTGCGCATGCAGGTGATGATCATCAACGAGTACCGGCTTTCTCTGGCCGACCCCCAAACCCGCACGATCCTCACCCAGCACATGAACGAGTTCCTCAACCTCGAGACGTGACACCCTTGGCCCAGCTCGCCCGCAAGGTCTTCGCCGAAGGAATGGCGGGGGTGCACCCCCGCAACCTGATGGCCAGGGTGAGCTTCACCCCCGCCGGGGTCCGTGTTGGGGACCACATCCTTGAGCCTACGGGCAAGCTCTTCCTCGTAGCCGTGGGCAAAGCCGGCGCCACCATGGCGGAGGCTTTCCTCGCCCGCGCGCGCCGGGTCCCGGAGGAAACCCGGGTTTGCGTGCCTTCGGGGGCCCCGGTGCCGGCACAGGTGGCGCCGTACACCTTTTTGGGCACACACCCGCGCGTTTCCCCGCAGAACGTGGCCTTTGCCGAAGAACTGGCAGCTGCGGTTGCCACCCTTGGCCCCGAAGACGGCCTTTTGGTTTTGCTCTCCGGAGGGGGCTCGGCATTGCTTTCGCTGCCTCTCGAGGGGCTGGCGCCGGAGGTTTTCGACGCCCTGGTTTGGGAGCTTGGCAAGGCTTCAGCCAGCATCGCCGAGGTCAACACCGTTCGCAAGCACCTGGGCAAGCTTTTTGGGGGTCGCCTGGCCGCCACCTGCCGGGCACCGGTCCTTGCCCTCGTGCTCTCCGATGTCCCGGGGAACGACCTGGCCACCATCGCCTCGGGACCTACCGTTCCCGACCCCACGACGTCGGAGCAAGCCCTGGCCACCCTCGAGCGGTACGCCCTCGCCAAGCGGTTCCCGAAAGCAGCGGCCATCCTCGAAACCCCCGAAAGCGAGACCCCAAAACCTGGGGATCCCCGCTTTACCGGCAAGGCCACGGTGCTTTTGGGCTCCAACCGCAACGCTCTGGACGCTATGGCGGCGGCGCTGGCGGCGGAGGGGTTCCGGCCCCAGGTGTTGACCTCTCGCTTGCGGGGGGAAGCCCGGGAAGTGGGAAGGGTGCTTGGGGCGCTCGTGGCCCATGCCGCCCCCGGCACCGCCTTGTTGGCTGGAGGAGAGACCACCGTAAGGGTGTGCGGCCCGGGGCGCGGCGGCCGCAACTTGGAGCTTGCCCTGGCGGCGGCCCTCGAGCTGGCCGGCACCAGCCACCGCTGCCTGCTTGCCGCCGGTACCGACGGCGTGGACGGGACCTCCCCGGCAGCGGGTGCGGTCGTGGACGGCCACACCCTAGCCCGAGCCAAAAAAAAGGGCCGAGACGCCCACAAGGCCTTGGCGGCCAATAACAGCTGGGCTTTCTTCGAGGGCTTGCCGGAAGCCATCGTCACTGGCGCCACCGGTACCAACGTGGCCGACGTGGTGCTGGGGCTCGTTGCCCCTCGAGCCGAGCGTTCGGTTCCCCTCCGCACCCCCGCTCGCGCCCGCCAGCCGCAACCTCCACTGGGACTGAAAGCTTGCCGGGAGCCCGATTCATGATCGTGTGTCGAACCCCCGAAGGCCACCTGCTTTTCCCCCAATCGGCCCACGCCCTCCTCGCCTTCCAGCTAGCTGAGCATTGGGGAAACCGGACCACACCCCGCCCGTCCCCCCGAGCTGAGGTCCTTGCCGCTGTCCTACTCCACGACGCCGGCTGGGACGGTCGCGACGCCGAGCCACGGCTTTTGCCCGGTGGCGTCTTGGCCGACTTTGCCCGCTGGCCACAAGGGGAGGAACGGGAAAAGCTTTGGCACGACACGTTGGCCGCTTCCCGCCGGCGCGGCCGCTACGTGGAGTACCTAGTCGGCTACCACATTTTGCACCTGGCCGAAACCTACTCGCCGGGGAAGCACCTCGACTTCGTGGCGTCGCTGCGGAAGCGGCTGGGTTTTTTGGCCGACGAGCTGGCCGCCGAGCGGCGGTACGCTCAGGTTTTCAGGACCGGTCAGGACCTTACCAACCGCCACATCATGCGGGTCGTGGATGCCGTGGCCCTTTCCCTCTGCCTGGGCATCGAGCGAAAGGCCTCCGTGCCGCAAGCCCCCTTTCGGCAAGGGCTTCGGGACCTGCACCTGACCCTTCAGAAAACCGGGATCGTGCGGTTCCACCCGTGGCCGTTCTTGGGCCGACAACTCACGGTTTGGGTGGAGGCTCGTTTCCTGCCCGGAGACCTACCTAAAACTGACGAACAGCTCGCCGTCGCGTGGGAAAACGCTGCAGCCCGCGCCCTCACCTTTCGCCTCGCCCGCCTGGGCGTAGCCGCGTGACGCTGGTGGGGCCCTCCGAAAACCGGGAACCCCCGCAAGCCTCGTGGGCGTACCTCAACCCGGTGGCGGAAGTTCCGTACAACGTCCCAGGAGGTGGCTATGGGTCGGCGTGTCTTGCTGTTTTCGATGGCGTGGTTGTTCGTGGCGGCAGCCGTGATGAGCGCCGCCGAAAAACCCCAGGAGAAAGCCAGCGAAGACCCCATCTGGCAACCCGAGGTTTTTTCCGGTTTGGAGTTCCGGGCCCTGGGCCCGGCGGTGGCTTCGGGGCGAATTTGCGACCTCGCCGTGGACCCCCAAAACCCCAAGCGCTACTTCGTGGCCGTATGCTCCGGGGGCGTGTGGAAAACCGAAAACGGCGGCGTGACCTTTACCCCGGTTTTCGACAAGGAAAAGAGCTACTCCATTGGCTGCGTGACTCTCGATCCCCACAACCCCCACGTCGTTTGGGTCGGCACCGGCGAAAACAACAGTCAGCGCTCGGTGAGCTGGGGGGACGGCGTTTACGTTTCCCGGGACGACGGCCAAAGCTGGGAGCGCCTTGGGCTGGAAAAGTCCGAGCACATCGGCCGCATCGTCGTGGATCCTCGGGATTCCAACGTCGTGTACGTGGCTGCCCAAGGTCCCCTCTGGGCCCCTGGCGGCGACCGCGGCCTTTACAAAACCACCGACGGCGGCAAGACGTGGACGCGGGTCCTCTACATCTCGGAGAACACCGGCATCAACGAAGTGTGGATGGATCCCCGCAACCCTGACGTCCTGTACGCCACCAGCTACCAGCGCCGGCGCCACGTGTGGACCCTCATCAACGGCGGACCGGAATCCACCATTTACAAGTCCGAAGACGCGGGGAAAACCTGGCGCAAAATCGAGAAAGGGCTGCCCAAAGAAGACAAGGGACGCATCGGCCTGTGCGTTTCCCCCGCCGATCCGGATGTTCTCTACGCCATCGTGGAGGCAGCCAACGGCAAATCGGGGGTCTTTCGCTCCACCAACCGCGGCGAGTCCTGGGAAAAACGTTCGGACTACGCCACCTCTTCGGGCCAGTACTACAACGAGCTCACCTGCGACCCCAAGGACGTGGACACCGTCTACGCCATGGACACCTGGCTCCACGTTTCCACCGATGGCGGCAAGACCTTCCGCCGCGTGGGCGAAAAAACCAAGCACGTGGACAACCACGCCATGTGGATCGATCCCCGAGACACCGCTCATTGGCTCGTGGGGTGCGATGGCGGCCTTTACGAAACCTGGGACCGGGGCGCCACCTGGCACTTCAAACCCAACCTCCCCGTGACCCAGTTCTACCGCGTCACCGTGGACACCTCGAAGCCCTTCTACTTCGTGTATGGCGGCACCCAGGACAACAATACCTTGGGTGGGCCTTCCCGCACCACTTCCGCTTCCGGCATCCTCAACAGCGATTGGTTCGTCACCACCGGCGGCGACGGCTTCGTCACCCGCGTGGACCCCGAGGACCCCAACATCCTGTACAGCGAATCCCAGTACGGAGGTCTCGTTCGTTACGACCGCAGAAGCGGTGAGGAGGTGGACATCCAACCCCAGGAGGGGCCTGGCGATCCTCCCAACCGCTGGAACTGGGACTCCCCGCTCATCATCTCGCCCCACAACCCGAAAAGGCTTTACTTCGCTTCCCAGCGGGTGTACCGCTCGGACGATCGCGGGGACCATTGGCTGGCCGTCTCCGGGGACCTCACCCGGCACATTGACCGCAACCAACTCCCGGTCATGGGCAAGGTGTGGCCTGCCGATGCCGTCGCCAAAAACGCCTCCACGTCTTTTTACGGGAACATCGTGGCCCTGGCCGAATCGCCTGTGGTGGAAGGGTTGCTGTTCGTAGGCACCGACGACGGCCTGGTGCAGATTACCGAAGACGGTGGAAAAACGTGGAGAAAAATCGAGCGGGTTGGCCAGGT
>JBAMMG010000038.1:40230-46767 GCA_039793905.1 Thermoanaerobaculum sp.
CCGAACGCACCTACGTCGCCGACCTGGAGCCTTCCCATTTCGACCGAAACACCGTCTACGCCGCCTTCGACAACCACAAAAACGGGGATTTTGCCCCCTACCTGTACCGCTCTCGGGACCTTGGGAAAACCTGGGAAAACGTCGGCGGCAGCCTCCCTGCGGGTCACGTCGTTTACTGCATCGCCGAGGATCCTAAGGACCCCAACGTGCTTTTTGCCGGCACCGAGTTCGGCATCTTCTTCTCCCCCGATGCTGGCGGGCGCTGGGTCAAGCTCACCGGGGGCCTTCCCACCATTGCCGTGCGGGACATCGCCATCCAGGAGCGGGAAAACGATTTGGTCTTGGCCACCTTTGGCCGAGGTTTTTACATACTGGACGATTACACCCCCCTGCGCGGCCTCACCAAGGCAAAGCTCGAGCAACCGGCCCTCCTCTTCCCCGTCAAACCGGCTCTGGCTTACATCGAGCGCACGCCTCTCGGGAGCCGCGGGAAAGGCTCCCAGGGGGACAGCTTCTTCACCGCTCCCAACCCGCCCTTTGGTGCGGTGTTCACCTATTACCTGAAAGAGGAGCCGCTGACCCTCAAGGAACAACGACACAAGGCAGAAAAAGAAGCGGAAAAGCAGGGTAAAACCCCACCCTACCCCACACCCGAGCAGCTGCGCGCCGAAGCCCAGGAAGAGCCGCCAGCCGTGATCCTCACCGTTTCCGACACCGAAGGCAACGTCGTCCGCCGGCTCGAGGGAGAAAAAACCAAGGGTTTCCACCGGGTGAGCTGGGACTTGCGCTTTCCCCCTGCCCACCCCATTGGCGGTGAGGGCTCCCGGGACGAGGCGGCTCCCTGGGAACCGCGGGAGCTCGGGCCCTTGGTGGCCCCCGGTACCTACCAGGTCACCCTCTCCCAGCGCCTGCGGGGCGTGGAAACGGTCCTCGCCGGCCCCGTGACCTTCGAGGTGGTGCCCCTCGGCCAAGCCACCCTGGAAGCCCAGGACAAGGCCAGCGAGCTCGCCTTCCAGCGCAAGGTGCAGCGCCTCCAGCGGGCAGTTCTCGCGGCCGGGGAGGTCCTGCGGGACACCCAAGAGCGCCTCAAGCGCCTCAAGGTGGCCGTGGAGCGCACCCCCGGCGCTAAACCCGAGTGGGGGACCACCATCCGGCAACTGGAAGCCGAGTTGGCGCGCTTGGACCTCGCGTTTTCCGGCGACCGCGAGATGGCGCGCCGCAACGAGCCCACGCTGCCCGGAATTCGCGACCGGGTGGTGCGCATCGTGGCCAGCCTCTACACCGCCACCGCCCCCGCCACTGGCACCCAAAAGGAACAGTACCAGCTGGCCGCTGACCAGTTCGAGCACTTCCTCGCCGGCTTGCGGTCGCTCGTTAGGGACAAGCTTCCGGCCCTGGAAAGGGAGCTCGAGCACGCCGGGGCACCTCACACCCCTGGCCGCTTTCCCGAGTGGGTCAAGGAGTAACGTCGGTTCCTTCCTTTCATGTTCGAGGGCGGCGCACCTGCGCCGCCCCTTTTTTACCCCCGAGCCGGCCAGTCTCCTGCTCCCTATCGGCTCTTGAAAGCTCCCTTTACGAAGTTTATAAATAAATTGGAGAACGCGAAGATATGGATGAGCGGCGGCTTTTGCGGATTGCCAAAGCCCTGGCGGACCCGAGACGGCTCGCCATTCTCGAGGCCATCACCCGGGCCGGGGAAATCACCTGCGGGCAACTGGCCGCTCTCTTCCCCGTGGGCCAGTCCACCGTTTCCCACCACGTGGGGATCCTCGAGCGGGCGGACCTCGTGCACGTGCACCGAAAGGGGCAGCACGCGATCTTCTCGCCGCGGCCCGAGACCCTGGCAGCATACGTGGAGGCCCTCAAAGCCAAGCTTTTCGTCTCGCCACCACAACGCCCCGATGAAGGGGCAGAAAGGGAGGGAGGACAGCCATGAACGACGTCAACCGTTTCATACCGGCCATTGGGAGGTTTTTTTCCTGGCGTTGATCTTCATCGTTTCGGGGATCAACAAGATCATGGACTGGGACGGCACCGCTGGCTACATGGCCAGCAAGGGGATGCCCATGGTGCCGCTCTTTCTCCTGGGAGCCCTCGTTTTCGAGCTTGTGGGAGGCCTTTCGGTTCTCCTCGGGTTCAAAGCTCGCATGGGAGCGATCCTGCTCATCATCTTCATCGTCCCAGCCACGCTCATCTTCCACAACTTCTGGACGCTTGAGGGGATGGAGCGGCAAATCCAAATGATGATGTTCATGAAAAACCTCGCCATTTTGGGCGGGCTTCTCCTCGTGCTCGGCCTAGGGCCAGGTCCCGCCAGCCTCGATGAAAAAAAGTGAGGGGGTTCCATGGACAAACCGGAGGTCTTCCGCAAATATCCTGAGGTTTTGGAGCTCGAGCCAGGGACGTACTTCTGGTGCGCCTGCGGCCGCTCCCAAAAGCAGCCCTTTTGCGACGGCTCCCACAAGGGCACGGGCTTTGCCCCGGTGAAGTTCGAGCTTTCGGAAAAGAAGACTGTGGCTTTGTGCCTGTGCAAGCACACGAGCACCAAGCCGTTTTGCGACGGCACCCACAAGACGCTGGGCTGATCCGGCTCCGAGCCGAGAAACGAAAGAGCGAGTCGCGCCTCGCCCTTTTCGTTCGGGCCCCCAAGGGCGAGTTTTGTTCGACCCTGGGGCCGCGGCAAAATGGGGAACGGGAGGTTGCCATGGGACGCCGGGGCTTTCTCGCTGCATCAGCTCTGCTTTTGGCACTGAGCTCTGCCTGCACCACCAACCCGGTGACCGGCAAGGTGGAGCTGGACCTCATGGGCGAATCCCAGGAGTTGACCCTGGGGGCCGAGCTTTACCCCGCCTTCATTCAGGACTCCCTCGGCCCCCTTGACGATGCCGAAGTTGCGGAGCTCGTAGCGGTCACTGGCCAGCGGGTGGCGGCGGTCAGTCACCGGCCCAAACTTCCCTACGCCTTCACCCCCGTGAACGACCCGGCGGTCAACGCCTTCGCCCTTCCCGGCGGCAAGATCTGCATCACCCGCGGCCTCCTCGCCCGCCTGGAGACGGAAGACGCCTTGGCAGCTGTCCTCGGCCACGAAGTGGCGCACGTGACGGCACGCCATGCCGTCGCGGCCTACAACCGCCAGGTTCTCGCCACGCTTTTTCTGGCCACATCAGCGGCAGTGCTGGAAGCTAAGGAGGTCAAGGGCCGAGAGCTCATCTGGGTAGGAGGACTCATCAGCACCCAGCTCCTCCTCGCCCGCTACTCCCGGGACCAGGAGCGCCAGAGCGATGCCCTCGGTCTCGAGTACGCCGTTGCTGCCGGCTACTCTCCCCAAGGCATGGTGGAAACCCAGCGGGTGCTCCTGTCCTTAGGGCGGGAAAAGCCGAGCCTCGTGGAGCGGCTCTTTGCCTCCCACCCCCACTCCAGCGAGAGGTTGGTGGCCGCAGAACGCGCCGTCGCAGCCCTTCCCCTCGAGGTGCAGCAGCGGTCCCTGCGCCGCGAAGCCTACGCTTCGGCCACCGCTCGCCTCCGCCAGGTGCAGCCAGCTTGGGACGAAGCCGCGGAAGGGCAGAGGCTTTTTGCTCAAAGAAAGCTCGTGGAGGCTCTCGCCCGCCTCACCCGTGCCCGGGACATGGCGCCCAGGGAAGGGGTCATCCGCACCCTTTACGCCCTGGCGCTGTGGGAGAGCAACGAGCGGGGAAAGGCCCGGGAAGAAGCGCAACAAGGTGCGCGCCTCGCTCCGCGGGTGTTCCTCTCCCGGTTTGCGGCGGGCCTTCTGCTCCTGAATCTCGACCCCAAGGCGAGCCTCGACGAGCTCACCGCAGCTGAGGAGCTCCTCCCTGGGACGGCACAGGTGGCGTTTTTCCAGGGCAAGGCTTGCGAAAGCCTCGGTAACCGGCCCGGGGCTGTGGCTTTTTACCGCGAGGCCTTGCGCCGTGACCCCGACGGACAGATCGGCCAAGCCGCCGCCACCCGTCTGCGCGCCCTGGGTGCACCGTAGCAACGCCTTCGCCTGCTACCACCCTCGATCCCGGCTCAAGGCCATGCCCGTGGGTCCCCGAGAACCCGGTCCTACCCAGCCCCGCTGGCCTCAGGCACGGGCCGCCCCCTCCATCAGCCAGCACCACCGTCTCTTTCTGGACAGGCAAAAACCTCTGCCGCTGACTCATCGCCCCCTCAAAAAACCGCTCCACCGCGTTCAGCCCCTCCATCTCCCGTTCACCCAGCTCAAGCCACCGCTCTATCCCAACCTCCCCTTGCAACTCCAAAAGCGAGCATCTGTAACGTGCGCAGTTTTTAGGCTCCGACCGCCGTTGGGTCACCACCACGGACCGGCCTCAAGCGGGTAGCAAACGATTTGCGCTTCATTGGTGCTTCTGCTCCGGAAGCACCCAACAGGACACAAGTCGTGAAGGGTAGTTTTCCAGATGAGGAGCGTAGTTTTCGAGCTCGCAAAAAAGTTGCCACACCTGGCAAAAAAGTTGACAACGTGCAGAGCCTTGTTTTCTGCGGCTATCACCTAAGTGATTGTCTGATAATAACGTGTGACTTGCTCTGGGTTTCTGCAAGAATGGCACATGGTTTGCTTGTAAAGCCGGAAGGGCGGCTTCTCCGCAAGCACCGGAGCAATTCAAGCCGCCCAAAGGAGGCAAACATGGCCAGAAGTCGTAACGTCGTGGGGTTGGTTGTTGTAAGCCTGGCCTTCCTTTGTTTCACCCAGCAAAGCCTTCGAGCGCAAAACTACAGAAAGGTGGACACCCTTGCCGGCACTACCCTCAACGAAGCAGTGGAGGTAGAGGGGTCAGTGCAGCGGTGGGTTTCAGGGTTGGGAGGCAACTTTTACGTTCTCCGCACGAACTGGGGGGAAGAAATCCTGGTTCGTACTTCCCGGGAATTGCCCGCTATCGATAAGCGGTATAAAGTCCGCGGCCTGGTTACTGAGCAGCTGGGCAAACGCTTCATTTCGGAAGAGGAGCTCCAGCTCATCACCGAGGAAACCACAAGGGAAACCGGGGCTTCTGGAGCAGCCGTGGTGGTGCAGGTGCCCAAGGTGGACTTGGGAAGCCAGGTGTCTTACCCACCGGCGCAGCCTCAAGTTTCGTCCGCCCCTCCACCTGGAGGTCGCGAGCCCGAGTCAAGCCAAGCCCAAGGCGGTCCCAAGGTCTTGCTGAGGAGAGACGTCGTCCCCTGGCTTTTAGCTGGGGCGGGTCTGGTGACCATTCTGGCGGCCGCAGTGATGTTTGCTCGCCGCCGCCCAAGTTCGGGCACCGAGATTTCGGTGGGGCTGGCCAGCTCTCCATTGGCCATGGCGCCGGTCCGGTCCGACAGTGAGCTGGCACCGTCTTCGAAGCCTTCGATTCCTGAGCCGCAAGGGGTTACCGGCAGTACGGTGAAGCTTCATCGGCCCCCGGCGGGGACGCTGAAGGTCCTTCCCGGCCGTTTCGAGGTGGTGGCTGGGGAAAGCGAAGTCAAAGAAATTCGTTTTTATAAGGTGCCAACTCAGCCCGTTCCCGAAATCACATTCGGACGTCTTGCCGGTGCTCCGTATGTACACGTTCAGTTGAACTCACCCACAGTTTCTGGCCGGCAGGGAAAGGTAACCTACCAAAATGGCCAGTGGGTTCTAACCAACTTTGCACCCGCCACCTCCAACCCTACTCGGGTCAACGGGCGAGATTTGGCGGTGGACGAGTCCGTTCCGTTGCGAGAAGGCGACCGCGTAGAAATGGGTGAGGTCGTGCTCGCATTCCATGAACGGTGAATCCTCAGTTGAGCCGGTCACCGTCGTTGCCCATGTTTGCCGACAGGGTCGAAGGGCTTGTCAGGAGGATGCGGCAGCCTATTTGGTCCACCGGGACTGGGTGTTTTTGGTGGTGGCTGACGGCCTGGGGGGCCTGAGCAACGGCGGCTACGCTGCGCGGAAAACCTGTGAGGTGTTTCTCCAAGCGGTTGCACGTGCCCTCCCCCGCGGCGGGGACCCCGCGAAAACCTTGCAGGACGCCGCGTTCCTGGTCAACGGGCTCTTGTTGGCAGAAAAAAGAAGCCGGCAATGGCCAGACCTGGGAACCACGGTGGCGTTGGCTCTTTACAGGTCGAGAAAACTTACAGTGGGCCACGCGGGCGATTCGCGAGTTTACCTCGTGGCCGCCGATGATGTGCAGCTCCTTAGCCGCGACCACAGCCCAGCGCAAGAGTTGCTGGAGCAAGGTCTTGCCAGCTCGCTTTCCCAAGCCCGGCGCCTGGTGGGGACCGGCGTCACCTCCTGCTTGGGGGATGAGCAGTTTGCGGGACTCGAGTTTCGGGAGGTGCCGCTGGGTCCGCACCAGGGTTTCTTGTTGGTGCTTACGACGGATGGGGCCCACGAATTCTTGGAACCGGCGGACTTCCTCCATCAGGCTACCGGGTCTCCCTCCGTCGCGGCCTTTGCGGATCGGCTAGCGGTCCTTGCCTGGCAAAGGGGTAGTGAGGACAACATCACGGTCCTCGCGGCAGAGCTCGGTGCCTTTCCTCGGTCGGCAGTTCCGGCCGCACCCGTTTCCCAAG
>JBAMMG010000039.1:0-7410 GCA_039793905.1 Thermoanaerobaculum sp.
TGCCAAAGGTACTGGAGGGATACAGGTCCCTTGCGCCGGAGGTCTTCGGGGCTTACCATGGGAAATGATGCGGATCATTCCTGCGGCGGCCCTGCTCCTGGCTTCGGCTGTGGCGGCCGAAGAGCTGTTCATTCCGGTGGCCGTTCAAAAGGCTGGGCAGGAAGGGGCCTGGTGGAACACCGAGGTTTGGGTCGTGAACACCACGCCGCGCCTCGCCCGGTGGGGGGTGGTGTTTCTGCCGGCGGGGCAAGCCAACGGCGAGCTCTTGCGAGGCGAGCCGGAGCAGGTGGAGGAGTTGGCTGGCTTTGCCACCACCGTGCGGACGGACCTGGTGCCCCAAGGGGCGGTGGGGGCGTTGCGCCTCGTGGTTTCTCCAGGAATCGTGGCGGCGGCCCGGATTTACAACGCTTCGGGCCGGGTTTCCTCGGCCCAAGTCATCCCCGCGTTCTCCCGGGAGGAAGCGGTGCGGCGGGGGGAGGTGGTGCACCTTGCCGGGCTGCGGCGAACCGCTTCCTTCCGCACCAACCTCGTGCTCTTTTGTCCCGGGCCCGAAGGGGCCACGGTTCGGATCCGGGTGGTAGGCGAACGGGGGGAGTTTTACGGGGAGCAAAGCTACGGTCTTGCCCCCGGCGGGCTTTTGCCTCTGGACGACCTCCTTTTGAGCTTCGGCGTGCAACGGGCTGAAGCTGCCAGGGTGGAAGCCAGCGGCAGCGCGCCGTTCTTCGTCCTGGCCTCGGTGGTGGATGGCCGTTCGGGAGCCGCCTCGCTCCACTGGCCCCAACGCCCCGCCGGCAGCCGGTGAGAAAGGACATTCCCCAAGCGGTAAAGGAACGCAGAGGTTCTCAGGCCTGAACAGCGTGGCGGCGGATGAGGAGGAGGGTGCGGTCGTCGCTCGCGGACGAGCTTTGGGCGAAACGGGTTAGCTCGTGCTCGACCTGCTCCCACAGCTCTTCCAGGGGCAGGTGCCGGTGGCGCTGGGGGAGCGCCGCGAAGCGTTCCACCCCAAACTCCTCGCCGCCAGGAGCGGCGGTTTCGGTGACGCCGTCGCTGTAAAGGACCAGCGTATCCCCGGGGGCAAGGCGCACGGCCTCCTGCCGGTACTCCCGGTCGGGTAAGACCCCGAGGGGCGGCCCGGTACTGGGTAGGGTCGTGACCTCGCCGGAAGCGCTGATGACGAGCCCTGGGCAGTGGCCGGCGTTGCCGTACGTTACGTGCCCCGAGGCAGCATCCACGGAAGCGAGGAAAACCGTGGCAAATTTGCTGGGATCGGTGCGGGCGTAAAAGAGGCGGGAAACCCTCGCGCAAACTTGAGCTGGAGCCAGGTGGAGCTCGAGAGGCCCGGCAAAAAGGGCTTCCAGGGAAGCCGCCAAAAGGGCTGCGCCCATGCCCTTGCCGGAAACGTCGGCAACGAGCGCCGTGAGACCTTGGGGCGCAGGGAGGATCTGGTAAAAATCGCCGGAAACCACCCGGGAAGGGACGTTGCCCCCGAGGATGGCCCAGCCCGAAAGCTCGGGTACTTCTTCGCGGAAAAGGCCCACCTGGATGCGGCGGGCAAGGGCAAGCTCCTCGTCGAGTCTCTTTTTGTCCCCTGCCTCCAAGGCCAAGCGGAGATTCCGCAAGCGCATGGCGGTGACCGAGGCCAAGGGCACCAAAAAATCCAGGTCCTCCTTGGTGAACTGGCGCACGGAAAGTCGCGATGCGCATACCAAAAGCCCGTAGGCCGTGTCGTCGCTTAAAAGCGGCACGGCGGCCATACTGCGCACCCCGAGGCTCCTGAGGCTGGCCGCCTCGTGAAAGCGGGCGTCGGTGAAGGCGTCAACCACCAGCGCTGCCGCTTTTTTCTCCACCACCTCCCGAACGAGTGAGCGGGAGAGGAGCAGCGGGCTGTTGCAATCCTCCTGGCAGCGGCTGGCGGCACACACGTAGGACCCGTCCTCCCGCTTGAGAAAAATGGCCGCTCGGTCAGGGTGGAGCTGGCCGAACGCTTGGTCCAGCACCAAGGTCAAAAGCCCCTCTTCGGTGACCTGGGACGCTAAAGCCTCATGCACCCGGGCGAGAAGGGACAGCCGCTCGGCCATGCGCCGGAGCGCCTCCTTGGGGGCGTCCGCGGTGACCCGCAAGCTTTCCCCACTGGACTCCCCTAAAACTTCGGCCACCGGGCGCAGGAGCGTAGTTTCGCTCACGTCCCGGTCGGCCACGCGGGCAGCCGCACCGCATTCCAAAACGCTGATGCGGACCTTGCCGAGCTGGAGCGTATCGCCGACCGCGAGCAGGCGTGGGGCCATAACCGGCGTGCCGTTGACCAAGGTGCCGTTGCGAGAGCCCAAATCCCGAACCGTCCACCCCGTGGGTCCAGCCTCGAAGATGGCGTGCCGGCGGGAAAGGGAAAGATCACCAAGGAACAGGGTAGCTTCTTCGGAACGGCCCACCGTGACCGGCCCTTGGAGAAACGCTCGCTCCATGGTGGAGCCGTCGGGCAAGGTGATGGCCAGCTTCAACATGGCTTGCCGGCGGCAGGTTTTCGGCCCTCGCTCACGGAACGCGCTCCACCTCCCCAGCCATGGGGACGAAGCGCACGGGGATCACGTCCCGCTCGCTGAAGCCTTCGGCTTCTCTGGTGATGACCTTGAGCTGCTGATAAAAGGAACCCACCGGGATGACCAGATGACCCCCGGGCGAGAGCTGCTGGAGGAGCGGCTCGGGGATCCGCTCCGGGGCGGCGGTGACGATGATGCCCGCGAAAGGCGCTTCTTCCGGCCAGCCCCGGTAGCCGTCCCCCACCCGCACGTGGACGTTGGCGTAGCCCAAACGCTTGAGCCTTTCGGCAGCCTGGGCGGCCAAACTGGGGCGGATCTCCATGGTGTAGACCTGACAGCCCATGGCCGCCAGCACCGCCGCTTGGTAACCGGAGCCGGTACCTACCTCCAGGACCTTGTCCCCGGGCTTGACCTGCAACAGCTCGGTCATGAGCCCCACGATGTAAGGCTGCGATATGGTTTGCCCCTCGCCGATGGGCAGGGGGTGATCCTCGTAAGCCTGAGCTGCGAACTCCGGGGGAACGAAGAGGTGGCGAGGCACCTGCCGCAGGGCCTCCAGAACCCGCTCGTCCTTCACCCCACGGGCAGCAATCTGGTTTTGGACCATGGCCGCCCGTACCGCGGCCCAGCGGGCATCGTCTTGCGGTTTCTTGCCGTCGTTGCCGCAACCGCCGAAGATGCCCAAAACCGCCAGGGGCCAAAGCACCCGCATCCTCCTCACGTCCCACCTCTGGCCACGTAAGTATCCCTCCCGCCCATGACCGTGCGCACGAGGCGGGCGGAAAGGACGCTTCCCTCCTCCAGGGGGCGATCGAAAACCGTGAAATCGGCCCAAAACCCCGGCGCGATGCGGCCGCGCTGGTCTTCTTCGAAGGCAGCAAAGGCAGCCCACGCGGTGTAGCCAGCAATGGCTTCGTCCATCCTCAGCCTCTCCCCAGGGTTCCATCCTCCGACCGGCTCCCCCGCCGGCGTCTTGCGGGTCACGGCAGCCCAAATTCCCAGGCGCGGGTCGGGGTTTTCCACCGGCACATCGGAGCCCAGGCAAAGGCGAGCGCCGGCGTCCCGGAGTGAGCGCCAGCGGTACGCCCACAGGATGCGGTCGGGACCCAAGCGGGAAGGTGCCCAGGGCATGTCCGAAGTGCAGTGGGTGGGTTGCACGGAAGCGATGACACCCCAAGCGGCAAAGCGGGGGACGTCTTCCGGGCGCACGATTTGGGCGTGCTCCATGCGGGGCCGAAGGTGCTGGGCGCGGTCACCCAGGACCTCGGCGAAAATCCCCAGGGCCTGGTGCACCGCTTCATCGCCGATGGCATGGATGCAGGGCTGGAAGCCGGCGGCGGCGGCTTTGGCCACCACCTCCCGCAGGCGGGAAAGGGGCGTCACGGAAAGCCCAAAGTGCCCCGGGGCGTCGCTGTAGGGGGCGGAAAGCCAGGCCCCCCGGGAACCGAGAGCTCCGTCGGCGTAGAGCTTCACGGCCCGAACCGAAAGGGTTCCGCCCTCGTCCCGCTGGACCCCGCGGGCAAACTCCCGCGCCAAAAGCTCATCGTTGCTGCCGTCCAGCATCACGTAAACCCGAATGGGAAGCTTGCCGCTTGCCGCAAGCTCCCGGAGGACCGAGAGCTCCTCCGCCCCCGTCCCGGCATCGTGAACGGAGGTGAAGCCCAAAGCGGCGAGCTTCTGGGCGGCGGCGAGCTGCCGACGCGCCGTATCCTCCCGTGTCGGCTTGGGCAAAGCCCGTTCCACGAGGTCTGTGGCGGCATCCACGAGCACCCCCGTGGGCTCGCCCGTATGGTCACGGAGGATTTGCCCGCCGGGAGGGTCGGGGGTTTGGGCGCCGATTCCGGCAAGCGCCAAAGCCTTGGCGTTCACGAGCACCGCGTGTCCGTCCACCCTTCGGGCCAAAACCGGATGGTCGGGGACGAGCTGGGAAAGCTCTCGGTGGTGGGGAAAGGCCTTTTCCGGCCAAAGGTTTTGGTCCCATCCTCGCCCCAGAACCCAGCTCCCCGGGGGGAGCTCCCGGGCCCTTTGGGCCAGGCGCGCCACGACCTCCGAAAAGCTCTTTGCTCCCGTCAGATCCACCGTTTCCAGGGCCAGGCCAAACCCCGTGAGGTGGCCGTGGCTTTCCGTAAACCCCGGGTAAACGTGGGCCCCGGCCAGGTTCACCACCTCCCGGGCCTTCCGGCTCCAAAGGGAAGCCTCTTCCGGCGCCACCAGGGCCACCACTCGGCCGCCACTGATGGCAATTTCGGCCCTTCGGGGGCCTTCGGGCCCGTACACCTTGGCCCCTACAAAAAGCCGGTCCACAGGTTGTGGCGTTCGGCAGCAAGCTAAAACGACACCCATCAAAACCCACCTCAAGTGGCGCACCCGTTCACTGTACCCCTTGCCCGGCGGGGATGCAAACCGTAGGCTTTGCCCGGGGAGGTGACCATGAGCCAAGGATGGGATTTGAGTCGCAGGGAGCTTCTGGCCGCGGTGCCGGCTCTGGCGGCGGCCCAGGCCCTCAAGCCGCAAGCCAAAGAACGCGTGCCGGTAGCTGTGGCGTCCAGCAATGGCCTGCAGGCGGTTGCGGAAGCAGTGGCCCGCATGGAGCAAGGCGCTCTGCCGGTGGATGCGGCGGTAGCTGGGGTCAGCCTGGTGGAGGCCGACCCCGACGACGTCACCGTTGGCTTCGGAGGACTTCCCAACGAGGAAGGGGTGGTGCAGCTGGATGCCGCGGTCATGGACGGGGTCACCATGCGGGCCGGGGCGGTGGCGGCTTTGGAAGGGATCAAGCACCCTTCCCAGGTGGCGTTGACGGTCATGAGGCGCACGACCCGGGTGCTCCTGGTGGGGGAAGGGGCCAAGAAGTTCGCCCTCGCCCACGGGTTTCGGGAAGAAAACCTCCTCACCGAGCGAGCGAGAAAGATTTGGCTTTTTTGGAAGGAAAACGCTGCCCCCGAGGATGACTGGCTTCCGGACCCCAAGGAGGTGGAGGACCCGGACATCAAGTGGTTCATTACCCGCTTTGGGGACCGGTACTTCCGTCCCACCGGCACCATTCACCTTTCGGCCGTGGACGGCCAGGGGCGGGTGGGGTGCTGCACCACCACCTCGGGGCTTTACTGCGACCCGGAGGTGGGCTCGGCTGGAGCCACGGGGCACGGCGAGTCCAACATCACCGTCGTGGGGGCCCATACGGTCGTGGAGTTCATGCGCCAAGGGAAAAGCCCCGAGGAGGCCTGTCTGGCCACTCTGGAACGGGTGGTGCGCAACACCCGGGAGGCGTACCTCAAGGACGAGAAGGGCCGGCCCAAGAACAACCTCACCCTGTACGCGGTGAACGTACATGGGGAAGTGGGGGCGGCGAGCATCTGGTCCGGAGCTAAGTACGCCCTGGCCCGGGGAGGTTCTAAGCCGCAGCTGGTGGACGCGGCGTTCCTGTTCCGCCGCGAGGCACGGTAGCCCCCAAAAAACGGGCAAAAGTGCTGGAGCCATAAAAAACCGAGGGGCCAGGCCCCTCGGTGGGCAAAACGTTGGCAAGAACACTCATTTTAGCGGTGAAAGCTTGACCGGCAGCTCCCCGAAGCGCGCCCATTTCCCGAACCTTTTCTCCAAATCGGGGTCGAGGCTGGTGTTCCGCTTTTCGCCTCGGGCCACCCGGGATTCCTCGACCTTGAAGACCCGGGAAGGGTCCCCGTCCGACGCCTCGAGACCGCAAATCTTCAAGAGCGGTCGGGCGCCAATCCGGAAGTAGTCGGGGTAGGCTTCGTTTTCCGCGGGCAACGCGGCCAGAACCTGGGCCACGGTGCGGCAAGGGCCGGAGGCCAGCTCGGCGACGGTTTGGGTGGTGGTGGTGTCGCGGAAGGTGTGGTCCCACTCCAGCCACGGCGAGCGCCACCCGGGCAACTCGACCCGGAGGAAGGTTTTCCCGCGGGGTGCCTCGCCCTCATCTCGGGTCGCCGGCGCCTTCGAATCCAGGGATACCCACAAGCCCGAATCGGGATCCACGAAAAGGTTGCGGAAAATGTCCTTTTGCGTTTCGGAGTCGAGCAAAATCCCCTCTTGGTAAAAGGCCACACGTGCGGTTTGCCCGCCTTTATCGGTGACCTCCAAGAGCAAGCGCGCAAATCGGGGCTCGCCAAAGTCCGGGTTTTCCTCGGCTGGGTCCGACAGCTTGGCGGAATAGAAAAAAACCCCCACGCGCTTATTTCCTTCCCGGACAGACCCGCTTCGCTCCCACCGCACCCATTGGGGGCGACCTCGGGTGTCCCCGAGGTCTCGGGGCCGAGGCGGCTCAGGGAAAGGCGTGGGCTCCTGGGCCAGGACCAAAACCGGAAGGACCAGGAAAACCAGAGCTCTCAGAGGCGCCATCAGTCCCCTCCGCACCCCGGCCAGCGCTCGTCGCATTGCACGAGACATGCCTCTCTGTCAAATGCGGCCCTCCTCTCGCAGGTCTCCCGCCAACCCTCGTCGAGCTTTCGGCAGTTTTGCATGGCGCAAGAGTAGCGGGCATTGCAGCACTCAAGGCAGCTGCCGCACCTTCGGTACCGGTTTCGGCAAATGGAGTCGGCGTCGGCACAGTTCGAAGCCGCAGAAATGGCCTTTGGCATCGTCGTGAGCAAAGCGATGGTTATTCCCAGGATGACCTTTCGGCTTGACCTCATAATGTTCGTTCGCCTCCTTTCCCGCCGCGCTCGAGGCGCGGTGACCTTTTGCGGGTATTCTCTCTCTCTCTTGTCAAGCCCTCCGGCGTCGTCCGAGGCTTGGGGTGCCACGGGCGCTTTCGGCGGACGCGGGGCAGCCCATTTACCCTGGAGACGCGTTTTGGGCTTGCCAAAAGGTGGCGGCGTCCGCATGTCATGGGTAGAGGGTGGGTGGGTGGCCATCGGGA
>JBAMMG010000040.1:0-7273 GCA_039793905.1 Thermoanaerobaculum sp.
CGCCTCTCGAGCTGCTGGATTCGCGCTTCCCAGCGCTCGTCCATGTGATGAACCGCCGCTTCCAGGGAAGCGAGGCGGTCGGCGATGCTCTTGAGGTAATCCTGAAGCAAGGCGTTGAACTTTTCCTGCCCCTCGCGCCACCCCTCGAGCTGGGCAAGACGCCGCTTCAAATCCTCCAGCACGGTGTCGTAAGCAACGGTCGCCATGAGCAAAGTTTAGCACCTACCACCGGCACCTGCCGGTAGCCGTTCCGTGCTTCCGGCGCGTCTCGTGGGCGTGGGTTGGGACCGGCGCGCTGGCAGGCGCGGCTGGCTCGTTCAATCGGCGAGGGGAACGGCCCCTCGGGGCTGGGGATCGCCGCTCAGATCGAACGGCTTACGGCCGGCGAAGGTGGGGCGCCGAGCGGCGCGCGCCGAAAGATGAGGAAAAGCTTCGGCCAGCGCCTGGCACCCCAAAAGGAACTCGCATAGGGTCGACCGCCGCAGCCCGCGGAGGACCTCGCGGTCGCGGTCGGTAACCGGAAGGTCCTCAGGTTCCAGAAACATCCACCCCTCGTTGCAGCTCACGGTACAGCTTCCCGAAACCGTAGCGCTCGAAAAAGCCCCTCACCTCCTCGCGGGCGAGGTCCGGAAGCCGCAAGAGAAACGCCAGCGCCACCCGGTCCACTTCGATGCGCGAAGGATCGTCCGCCATGGCGGCCAGCTTCATGGCCACCAGATGCTCCGGCGCCACCACCGGCACCTCCCCGCCGCCCGGACCAGGAAGCCTCCGGACCCGAGCGAACAGCTCGGCAGCAGTCCTTCCCCGAACGTAGACCACGTCCACACGCCCCAAACGCTCGTGAAGGTGATTGGAAAAACCTGGGGATCGGTGGAGCGTGAGGAAACCCTCCCTTTCCAAAAACCCTACGAGCTCTTCCTGGGCGTCCGAAACGGTCACCACATCCACATCGAAGGTGGGGAACGGGTACCCGTAACAGCCAAGGGCAGTGCCGCCGCAAAAGGCAAAGGGGAACCCGTGGCTTTGAAAAAAGCCGCGAAGCAACGCCGCTAACGCCAGGAGATCCACGGGCAGAGGTTACCGCAACCCGCACACCCGGCGGCAATCGGCCATGACCTCTGAAACCACGGCGCGGGCCCTTTCCGCCCCTTCCTGGAGCACCCGCTCCACGTACCCGAGGTCCCGCAACAGCTCCTCCCTTTTGGCTCGAGCGTCCTTGAAGTACTCCAGGATGAGGCCCAAAAGGTGCTGCTTCATCTTCCCGTAGCCGGTTCCCCCGTGGGTGAACCACTTCCGGACCTCCACCCACTGGTCCTTGGGGGTGAACAGCTTCAAGAGGTGGTAGAGGGTGTTGCCGCGGATGGGTTTGGGTTCCTCTACGGGGGTGGAGTCAGTCACGATGGACATGACGCGCTTTTTGAGCTCGGCTTCGGGGGCGAAGATGTCGAGGGTGTTGCCATAGGATTTGGACATCTTGCGGCCGTCAATTCCGGGAACGACGGCCACTTCGGGCAGGATCATTTCTTCCGGGAGCTTGAGCACCTCCTCGCCGTATTCGTGGTTGAACGCCGCAGCTACATCGCGGGTGACCTCCAGGTGCTGCTTCTGGTCCTTGCCCACGGGCACCTTGTCGGCACGCACGATGAGGATGTCGGCGGCCATGAGGACCGGGTACGCAAACAAACCGTGGTTGGGGGAAATCCCTTTGGAAACCTTGTCCTTGTACGAGTGGCAGCGCTGCAGCAAGCCCATGGGCGTCACCGTAGACAACAGCCACGCCAGCTCCGTAACCTCGGGGATGTCCGACTGCCGGTACAAAACCGAGCGGCCGGGGTCGAGCCCCAAAGCCAAAAAGTCCACGGCCAGCATTTGGGTGTTTTCCTTCAGGACCCTGCCGTCGTGAACGGTGGTCATGGCGTGGAGGTTGGCGATGAAGTAAAAGCACTGGTTTTGGGGATCGTTTTGGAGCTCCACGAACTGGCGAATGGCTCCGAAGTAGTTGCCGATATGTAACCGGCCGGAAGGTTGAACACCGGAAAGAACCCTCATAGCGCCTCCCGGCCGTAAGTGTAGCAACCGAGAGGCCAAAGGAAGCTCCAAAGCAAGGTCTAGCGCACCGAAAGACGGCGGGTGACGGTGGCTTCCCCAGAGACGCGAACATTGGTCACAAGGGGCTTGCCACCCCGGTCTTGAAGCACGACCGGCTGGGCTTTTCGGGACGGCCGCCCGAAACCGCCGGAAAGAACCGGCTGGGGATTCCCCCCGTAAGCCGAAAGGATGCTCGCCACGTACCTCTGAGTTTCCTGGTACGGCGGCACGCCGCCGTGCTTTTCCACCGCTGCCGGCCCGGCGTTGTAGGCGGCCAGCGCCTTGGCGAGGTCGAACCCAAAGCGCTCCAACAGGTCGCGCAGGTAGCGGACACCGCCGCGAACGTTCTCTTCCACGTCGAAGATGTTGTTCACACCGTACAACGCGGCCGTTTGCGGCATGAGCTGCATGACCCCCTTGGCTCCTTTGGGGCTCACGGCGCGGGGGTTGTACCCGGACTCGAGGCGGATCACCAGGTCAACAAGGTTGGGGTCCAACCCGTGGGCTTTAGCCACCTCCTCCACCAGGGGGAGGAGCGCGCCCCGGCTCGAGCCGCCGTGAGGCACGCGAAAGGCCAGGCTGGGGCCCGGGATGTTGACGATCTTCACGCCCCCACCCGGCTTTTGCACCAGAAACACGCCGCCCCCGTGGGCTGGGAGAGCGGCCGCCAGGCTCACGGTTGCCACCCAAAGGGCACGCGTCACGACAAAAGCTCCCGAACCACCCGGGGAGCGGCCTCCAAGGCCTGGGGCAGCTTTTCCGGGTGTTTGCCGCCGGCCTGGGCCATGGTGGGCTTCCCACCCCCCCGGGCATCCATGAGGGCAGCGAGGCGCTTGGCCACCTCGGCCGCGCTCAGGCGCGAGGCCACGTCCGGGGTTACCGAAACGAGCAATGTTGCCGCGCCCTCTTCCGCCATGCCTACCACCACGATCCCGCTTTTGAGCTTATCACGCAAGCGGTCGGCAAGCTCCCGCAGGGACTTGGCATCCATGGGCGGGGCTTCCCGCACCAAAAGCTTGACCCCAGAAACCTCGTGGATGTGGTCCCCTTCTTCGCGTTCGCCGGCCGCCAACCGCAGCTTGAGCTCTTTGACGTGGTTTGCGAGCTCGAAGAGTTTGCGCTCCTGGTTTTCCCAAGCTTCGGGGAGCTTTTCCGCTTGGACGTTGGCTTTGGCCGAGAGCTCGCGAAGCAACCGAAACTGCTGCTGGAAAAACTCCACCGCTCCCCGGCCGGTGAGCGCCTCGATCCGCCGCACGCCAGCCGCGATCCCCCGCTCGCTCACGATCTTGAACACGCCAATGTCACCGGTACGGCGCACGTGGCAGCCACCGCACAACTCGCGGGAAACGCTGCCGCCTCCCACCGAAACCACCCGCACCACCTCCCCGTACTTCTCCCCGAAGAGCGCCATGGCGCCAAGGGTCTTGGCCTCTTCCAAGCGCATGGTCGCCCACTCCACCGGGTAGTTAGCGCGGATGTTGGCGTTCACCAAGGTTTCAATGGCTTCAATTTGGTCCAGGGTCAGCGGCTCCCGCCACGAAAAGTCAAAGCGCAACCGGTCAGGGGCTACGAGGGAGCCAGCCTGTTGGGCGGTGGGACCCAAAATGTGTCGGAGCGCCGCGTGGAGCAGATGGGTGGCGGTATGGTTGGCCTGGGTGTCCAGGCGCTTGCCGCGGTGGACCTCCGCCCTCACCCGCTGGCCTCGGCGCAAGCTTCCCTCCTCCACCACCACCCGGTGCACGATGAGCCCGGCCACGGGTCTTTGGGTGTCCTCGACTCGCGCTCGCCCCCCCTTCCAATGGAAAAAGCCTTGGTCACCCACCTGCCCGCCGGCCTCGGCGTAAAACGGCGTACGGTCCAAAATGACTTCGCCGCTGCCTGTGAGGATGTCCACTTCGCCGCTTGCGGAAAGCAGCGCCAGGACCAAGGCGCCGTCCAACTCCAAGTGGTCGTAGCCCACGAACTCGGAGGCCATGCCCCTTTCCACCAAAAGCTCGTACTCCTCCCGAGTTCGGGCCAAAAGCTCCCCCTTCCAACTTTCCTGCCCAGCCCGGCGCACCGCCTCGAGGCGCGCCTCAAAGCCCTGGCGGTCGAGGGCAAGGCCCTCCTCCTGGGCGAACTCCTCCAGGATTTCCAGGGGCAAGCCGTAGGTTTCGTAAAAACGGAACGCCGTTTCTCCGGGGAGAACCACGGCACCCGAGCGCTTGAGGCGCTCGAGCTCCCGGCCCACCACGTCGGTCCCCACGTTGAGCGTACGGGCAAACCGCTCCTCCTCCCCTCGCAGGAGCTCCAAAACCACGGGCAGGCGCTCCCCCACCTCCGGGTACACGTCCCCCAAGACGTCCACCACTGCCGGAACCACGTCCACCAAAAAGACCCCGTCGAAGCCCAGGCGGCGGCCGTAGCGGAGGGCGCGGCGGATGATGCGCCGCAGCACGTAGCCCCGCCCTTCGTTGGAAGGCACGACCCCGTCCGCCAAGAGCATTGTCACCGCCCGCGCATGATCGGCGATGACCCGGAACGCTGGCCCCAGCTCTGAATCCCGGTCGTAGCGCCGCTGGGCCAGCTCCTCCACCCGCCGGAGGATGGGCGTGAAGAGGTCGGTGTCGTAGTTGCTGGCCACCCCTTGCAGTACGGCGGCCAGCCGCTCCAGGCCGGCACCGGTGTCCACGCACGGCTTGGGCAAGGGGTGGAGGTGGCCGTGGGCGTCGCGCTCGTACTGCATGAAGACCAGGTTCCAAATCTCCAGGGTCACGTCACCGGGACCGTTTACGAGCTCCGCCGTGTTCCTGGAGAGGTCTTCCCCCTGGTAGTAATGGATTTCGGTGCAGGGGCCGCAGGGTCCCGTCTCCCCCATGGCCCAAAAGTTGTCTTTTTCCCCGAAACGCAGGATCCGCTCGCGGGGCGCCCCGACCTTTTCCCAGAGGCGAGCCGACTCGTCGTCCTCGGTGAAAACCGTGAACCACAGGCGCTCCACGGGAAGCCCGTACACTTCCGTAAGAAGCTGCCAGGCAAAGGCAATGGCTTCCTCTTTGAAGTAGTCCCCGAAGGAGAAGTTCCCCAGCATTTCGAAGAACGTGTGGTGCCGACCGGTGTAGCCCACGTTGTCCAGGTCGTTGTGCTTGCCACCGGCGCGAACGCACTTTTGGCACGACGTGGCGCGGGTGTAAGGCCTGGTTTCCCTGCCCAAAAACACATCCTTGAACTGGTTCATGCCGGCGTTGGTAAACAAAAGCGTGGTATCGCCGGCGGGAATCAGAGACGAAGAGGGCACCACCTGGTGCTCGTTTTTGGCAAAAAACTCAAGAAACGTCTTCCGGATCTCCCGGCTCGTCCAGCGCATCGCCGTCAAGTTCCCCTCCTAAAAACTCGGTAGCCCGCAGGGCGGCCGCCAGCCCGAACCCGCGGGACAGCAAATACCGTACCACCTTCTGGCGGCGGGACAAAGCCTCCCCTTCGGGGTAACGCCGTAACGCCTTTTCCAGGGCCCGGGCGAGAGCGGCTTCCTCCTCTTCCGGCTCCACCTCCCCCAGGGCCTGCTCCACCGCTTCCGGGTCCACCTCCCGTTGCCGCAGGTAGGCGCGCACCGCCCAAAGGCCGTGGCCGGCGGCCAAACGCGAACGCACCAGAAGGCGGGCCAGCTCCCGGTCCGAAACCAGGCATGCCTTCCGCAGGTGCGCGAGCTCAGCTTCCACCTCCCGTGCGCTGAAACCGCGGCGAAGGAGGCGGGCCGCCAGCTCCCGCTCGCTCAAGGCGCGCCGTCGCAAAAGCTCCAAGGCGGCGGCGTGGGCGGTTTTACCCTTCCTTGGAACCACCGAACTCGAAGGGACTCCCGGCGGTAAAGGGGTCTTCCACGATCCCCGTTTCCAGGGTCCTTTCCATCTCCTCCATGGCCATATCGGCCGTGGATTGAATGCCCTCGATACGCAGCCGCAGCTCGTCGGGGTTGGTGGCCCGCCGCAGCGCCTCCTCGAGGGTGATCAAGCCCTGGCGGTACAGCGCAAAGAGGGACTGGTCGAAGGTTTGCATGCCGTACTGGGAAGTTCCAGCGGCAATGGCATCGCGGATGAGCTTGGTTTTTTCCTTTTGCTCGATGCAGTCGCGGATGTAGGCGGTGGAAATGAGCACCTCCACTGCCGGTACGCGCCCTAGGCCGTCGGCCCTGGGAAGCAAGCGCATGGAAATAATAGCCTTGAGCACCGCCGCCAGCTGAATGCGGATTTGCTTTTGCTGGTGGGGCGGAAACACCGCAATGATGCGGTTGATGGTTTCCGTGGCATCCAGGGTGTGAAGGGTGGAAAACACCAAATGACCGGTTTCGGCGGCCAAAAGCGCCGTTTCGATGGTTTCGAAGTCGCGCATTTCCCCTACCAGGATCACGTCCGGGTCTTGCCGCAACGCCGACCGCAGGGCCACGGCGAAGCTGCGCGTGTCCACGTCCACCTCCCGCTGGTTGACGATGGCCTTCTTGTCGCGGTGCAAGAACTCGATGGGGTCTTCGATGGTCACGATGTGAACGTTGCGGGTGGAGTTGATGTGGTCGATCATGGCGGCGAGAGTGGTGGATTTACCCGACCCCGTGGTGCCGGTCACCAGCACCAGACCTCGCTCCTCCAAGGCGATGCGCTCCAGGACCGGTGGCAGCAAAAGCTCGCGGATGGTGAGGATACGGGCGGGGATCAACCGCAACACCAGACCAACCGACCCCCGCTGCTGGAAGATGTTGCAACGGAAGCGCCCCAGGCCCGGGACCGAGTACGCAATGTCAATTTCCAAAAACTGCTTGAACTTTTCCTTCTGTTGGGAGGACATCATGGAAAAAGCCATGGCAATGGTGTCCTCCTGCATGAGCCGCTTGAACTCCACCAGCGGAACGAGCTGGCCGTCAACGCGGATGATGGGGTGGGACCCCACCTTGAGATGCACGTCCGAGGCCTTCCGCTCCGTGGCCACCTTCAAAATGTCGTTGATGTGCATGGTCCTCTCCTCCGCCCCTCACGATCCGGCGTTCCGACTTTATTTTACCCCAGCTACCGTGCTTGCGGCGCTGAGGGACACGTGTAGCCTCTGGATTGCCCACAAGCCGCCCCGTGTTACCCTACGATGGATGGCGCTTTCGGCACGGAAGGGTCCATGGTGAGGTTGGCGCTTTTGGGAATCGCGCTTGCAGGTTGCAGCGCCCTGC
>JBAMMG010000041.1:0-6519 GCA_039793905.1 Thermoanaerobaculum sp.
TTTGGGAGGCGAGCGGCCTCGCCTGGAGGGTCTTCCCCCGTACACCGCCGTCCCCAAGGACGCGCCAGTGGTGACGACGGGCTCCGAGGGGATTTACCCGCCCGGGCTTCCCCTCGGGTTTTCGGGTGAGGCCAGGATCGAGTCGCTCTTCACGGTGGTGCCGGTGCGGCTCGCAGCCCGCCCGGAAAAAGCCGTGGCGGTGTTGGTGATTCCCAGAAGGCAGGTGAGCCCGTGAGGTTTTTCCTCCTGCTTTTGGCGGCTTTGGTACTGCAAGGCGCGCTCACGTCCCCCCACCTCCCTTGGCTTGCCGCCAGCATCCACGTGTGGCTGGTGGTGGTGGTGGGGAGGGCGCAGCTTGCCCCACCAGCGAAAGCTGGGTGGTTCGGCTTGGTGGCTGGGGTGGCGGCCGACGGGGTGCGAGGGTGGCCTTGGGGTCCTTCCGGGATCGCCGGCGCCGTAGCAGCTGCCGTGGTGGCTCGCGCCAGCACGGTCTTCGAGCTTTCCGGGCCGCTCTTCTGGGTGGTGGGCACCCTCACCGCCGCCACCGTCGTCGAGGTTACGTTGGCCGCCGTGTACGCGACCCTCGGCGCCCCTCCGCCCCACGGGGTGGTGGGGGCAGCGGCGGCCGTGGCGGGAACGGCTCTCCTCGCTTTCCTCACCGCCGCCTTGGAATGGTGGTGGGGGAAGGTCTTTTCCCCTCAAGCCCGGCGGCGCCGTGCGTTGCGGCGGCGATGACCTACGTCCGCGACGATTTGCGACCCCTCCAGCGGCGCCTGGCGCTCCTGCTCCTCCTCTCCCTGGCCGGAGTTCTCCTGCTTTTTGCGAGGCTTTGGGTGCTGCAAGTGCTGCAGTACGAGCGCTGGCGCAAGCTCGCCGAATCCAACCGCTTGCGCAAGGTACCCCTGGAAGCTCCCCGGGGGACGGTGAGGGACATCAACGGCGAGATCCTCCTGGACAACCGCCCGGCCTTCCAGCTCTTGGTCTTTCCCGAGGAAATGAAGGACCTCCAAGCCACGGCGCTTTTCCTCGCAACCATTGGCATCGGCAGCCGGGAGGAGGTGGAAGCGCGCCTGCAAAAAGCCGCAAAAACCTCCCATTTGCCCTCGGTTATTGCCGACAACTTGAGCTTCGCCCAGGTGGCGGCCATTGCTGCCCACCGTGCCGAGCACAGGGAGCTGGAAGTGCACCCCACCACCCGAAGGCGCGTCCCCCTGGGACCCAGGGTGGCCCACGTGGTGGGGCAACTGGGGGAGGTCAGCCCCGAGCAGCTGGCCCAGGACCCCAACCTCCGGCCGGGCCAGCTGGTGGGGCGCTCAGGGATCGAGCGGGCCTACCAGCAGATCCTGGGCGGCGAGCAGGGAAACGTGGTCGTGGTGGTGGATGCTCTGGGGCGCCAGGTCTCCACCTTGGAAGAGGAAAAGCCGGTGCCCGGAAAGCCCTTGCAGGTTACCCTCGACCTGCAACTGCAGCAGGAAGCGGCGGCGGCTCTCGGGGCCCAGGTAGGGGCGGTGGTGGGTCTCGATCCCCGAAACGGCGAGGTACGGGTCCTGCTCTCCCAGCCCGCCTTTGACCCCGACCTCTTCGCCGGCCACCTGGGGCCCCAAAAGTGGCAGCAACTGGTGAGCGACCCTCTCCATCCCCTCAACAACCGCGCCCTCCAGGCCCTTTACCCCCCGGGGTCCACCATCAAGCCCCTGTACGCCGCTTGTGCCCTCGCCGAGGGGTTGCGAACCCCTTCCCAGGGAGTTTTTTGCACCGGCGCGGTCACGATTTACGGCCACCCTTACCGCTGCTGGCTCAAAGGCGGTCACGGCCACGTAGCCCTGGAGGAAGCCATCGAGGCTTCTTGCGACACGTACTTTTACTCCTTGGCCCGGGACGCCGGCATTGACAGGCTGGCGCGCTGGGCCCGCCTCTTTGGCCTCGGCTCACCAACGGGAATCGAACTTTCGGGCGAAAGCTCGGGGCTCGTTCCCGACGACGAGTGGAGCCGCAAGACTCGGGGCCAACCGTGGTACGCCGGCGAAACTATTTCCGTTGGTATCGGCCAGGGGCCAATCCTCGTGACGCCGCTGCAGTTGGCAGTGGCCTACGCGGCGCTGGTGAACGGTGGCTTCCTCGTGACCCCGCACCTGGTAGCCGGGCAGGGGCAGCCCCCCCGACCCCTCGGCTTGCCACCGGAAGCTTTGGCCACGGTGCGGCGCGGGATGGAGCGGGTGGTCCAGGGGGAGCGAGGCACGGCCCACCGCCTCGCCGCTCTCGGTGTTCCCCTTGCCGGCAAAACCGGCACCGCCCAGGTCATGCGCAAGAAAGAAGGCGTGACGTGGCGGGAGCTCCCGTGGGAACAGCGCCACCACGCCCTTTTCGTGGGCTACGCCCCTGCCGACGATCCCCGCATCGTGGTGGCGGTGGTGGTGGAGCACGGTGGGGATGCGGCCAGCGTGGCCGCGCCGGTGGCCGGGAGGATTTTGGCCAAAGCCTTGGGCTTGCCTTCGGAGCGGGTGCAGGAGGTCTTGGTGGCCAACGTCTCCCTGCCCGAAGTTGGGCCTTCGGGAGGAAACCCATGAAACGCCTGGACCCGTGGCTGCTCCTTTCGGTGGTGGCCATTGCCGCGGCGAGTTTCCTGGCCCAGTCCTCGACGGCCCAGGCTTTGGAGAACCCGGCCTTTGCCTACCGCCAGCTGCTGTGGCTTTCGGTGGCGATGGGCCTCACGGTCGTGGTGGGGATGATGGATTACCGGGTTTTGGCCCGCTTTTGGCCGTTTTTTTACGTCGCGACCCTGGCGGTCCTGGCGATCACGCTGGTGGTGGCTCCGGTGCGGGCCGGAACGCGGTCCTGGCTTGTCATCGGGTCGTTTACGGTGCAGCCCTCGGAGTTTGCGCGCGTCGTGGTGATCCTGACCTTGGCGGCGGCCGCTTCCGCCCATCAAGAGGCCCGCCTGTCCCTCAAAAAAGCTGCCGAGCTGGCCTTCCTCACCGCCGTGCCGGTGGGCTTGGTGCTGCTGCAACCGGACCTAGGGGTGGCGCTCACGTTCCTACCGCCCCTTTTGGCCATTTACTTCGTGGCTGGCTTGCGGCGGCTGGTTTGGGCTTTCCTCCTGGTGCTCGCGGTGGCCCTGTCGGCGGTGGCCTTCGTGGCCTTCCTCAAGCCCTACCAAAAGGAGCGGATCCTCACGTTCCTCCAGCCCGAAAGGGCCCCGTACGCCTCCGGGTACCAACAGCGGCAAGCCAAAATTGCCGTGGGCTCGGGCGGCCTTTCCGGCAAAGGGCTCAAATCGGGAACCCAGTCCCAGCTTCGCTTCCTGCCCGCCCAAAGGACCGACTTCATCTTTGCCGTGTGGGCGGAAGAAACGGGGCTTTTCGGGAGCCTGCTCCTTTTGGCCGCCTACGCGGTTTTGCTCTACCGGGTCTTCGCCGCCGGGCTTGCCGCCCGCGACCGGCTCGGTTTGCTTTTGGCGGCAGGGGTCGGCGCGGTTCTGGCCATCCAGGTGCTCGTCAACGTGGGGATGAACGTGGGCTTGGCGCCCACTACCGGCATCACCTTGCCTTTGCTTTCCTACGGCGGCTCCTCGGTTTTGGCCACGGGCCTCTCCTTGGGGCTGGTGCAAAGCGTGTGGCGCTTGCGCTTCGCCAACGTGTGAGGAGAGCTTGCTACACTCCCCCAGGGCGCAAGCGTGAGCACCACGATCTTCGCCAACGTATCCCCCTTCGAGACCCGCGTGGCGGTGCGGGAGGAGGAGCGATTGGTGGAGCTCTACGTGGAGCGGACCCTGGGGCGCTCGGTCGTCGGCAACCTTTACAAAGGCCGGGTCTCGCGGGTGCTTCCAGGGATGCAAGCGGCATTCGTGGACGTGGGGATGGAGCGCGACGCGTTTCTCTACGTGGACGACGTGGGGGAAGCCCTGGAAGAGGAAGACGTGGACTTCCAGGAGGTCCCCCAAGCCCCCATTCAAGACCTTTTGCGCCCGGGGCAAGAAATCCTGGTGCAAATTACTCGCGAGCTGGGCCCGGGCAAAGGCCCGCGGGCCTCTTCCCACATCACGCTCCCCGGCCGCTTTCTTGTGCTCATCCCCGGCTCCAACCACGTGGGGGTTTCCCGGCGCATCACCGACCAAAAGGAACGGGAACGCTTGCGGGCGCTCCTCGCCGAGCTTCCCAGACCCGGCGGGCTCATTGTCCGCACCGCCGGGGAGGGGCGGGGCCTTGCCGATTTCCAGCAGGACCTGGCTTTCCTCCAAGCCACCTGGGAGCACATCCGCCGGCGCTTCGAAACCACGGCCGCGCCGGCCCTTTTGTACTCGGAGCTGGACCTCCTCCTGCGGGTGGCGAGGGACGTGGCTCGGGACAACGTCCGGGAGTTTTGGGTTGACGATGGGGAGGCGTACCGGAGGGTCGTGGAGTTTTTCCAGCGGGTGCAGCCGGATATGACAGCGGCCGTCAAGCTTTACACCCGTGCCAAGCCCATGTTTTCGGCCTTCGGCCTGGAAGAGGAAATCGCCAGGGCCCTTTCCCCGAGGGTGGAGCTCCCCTCTGGCGGTTCCTTAGTCATCGAGCAAACGGAAGCCCTCGTGGTCATTGACGTCAACACCGGGCGCTACGCCCGCGGCCAGGATCTGGAAGACACGGTGTTTCACATCAACCTCGAAGCGGCGCGCGAAATCCCCCGGCAACTGCGCTTGCGCAACCTCGGCGGGATCGTGGTGGTGGACTTCATTGACATGGAAAACCCCGAACACCGCCATGCGCTCCTCGAGGCGTTTCGCAAGGAACTGGCCAAAGACCGGGCGCGAACGCTTCTGGGCCCAGTGGGGCCTTTTGGCCTCGTGCAGCTGACCCGCAAGCGGACCTCAGCGTCCCTGTGGAAAACCCTTACCGACCCGTGCCCCTTCTGCGAAGGGCTCGGCAGGCTCAAGTCCCCCGAAACCGTGGCTCTCGAGCTGTACCGGGAGGTTCGGGAGAGGGCCCAGGAACTTGGGGCCACGGTTTTCCGGGTGCGGGCTCACGAACGCGTGGTCAAGCTGCTGACGGGCGAGTGGGCGCCGCTTTTGCAAACGCTGGAAAGGGAGCATGGGGTGCGGGTCGAGTTGGCAGCGACCCACGACCCCCACCCCGCACATTTCGAGCTCGTCCCCAAAGCTTGAAGGGAGGCCACCGTGACCAGAAGAGCGTGGGCGCTTTTGCTTTTGTTGGCAGCTGTTGGCCACGGACAGGAAAAAAGAGCTTTTACCATCGCCGACCACTTCCGGGTGGTGGGGGTTGGCGACCTCCAAGTCTCCCCCGATGGCCGGTGGGTGGCGTACGTCACCACCCACACCGACTTGGCCCGGGGCACGCGCTGGAGCCACATTTGGCTCTTGTCCTTGGGAAGCGGCGAGTCCCGCCAGCTTACCCAGGGGGAGTTCAACAACACCCAGCCGCGCTTTTCCCCGGACGGGCGCTTCCTCGCCTTCATTTCTAACCGCGATGGGAAGGTCCCCCAGGTTTTCCTCTTGCCTCTCGCCGGCGGTGAGCCGCGCCAGCTCACCCACTTTCCCTCCGGGGTGAGCGATCCCGTTTGGCACCCTTCGGGAAGTTTCCTGGCGGTGAAGGCCGATGTCTATCCCGAGTGCGGAGCCGACGCGACCTGCCATAAAACCATCGCCGACCGCATCGAGAAGGGGCCCCTCACCGCGCACCTGGCCGACGACCTCTTCTTTCGCCATTGGGACAGCTGGAAGGACGGAACGGTTTCCCACGTTCTCTCGGTCCGGGTCGAGGACGGCTCCCTCCGGGACCTTACCCCGGGCCCCTACGAAGCCCCGACCTTCTCTCTCAACGGCGATCCCGGCTACGCCTTCGCCCCCGACGGCCGAGCCATGGTGGTCGTCTCGAACCACGACCCTGACCCCGCCCTTTCCACCAACGCCGACCTCTGGTGGATCGCCCTGGACGACCAGGGGAACCCTGCAGGCGAACCCACAAACCTCACGGTGGCCAACAAGGGGTGGGACGGGCATCCCGTCTTTTCCCCCGACGGCCGCCTCTTGGCCTACCGCACCCAGCGGACACCGGGCTACGAGTCGGACCTCTTCCGCCTTGCCGTTTACGACGTGGCGGCCGGGAGGACGCGGGTGGTTTCCGGCACCTTTGACAACTGGATCGTGGACCACCGCTTTTTTGGCAACGACGCTTTGATCTTCAAAGCCGAGGAAGCAGGGCGCACGCCTCTGTACCGCCTGGATTTGAAAACCGGCACAACCACCAAAGTGCTGGCCGATGCCACCGTGGATGCCTTTGCCGTGACGCCCCAGGGCGACATCGTGTACTCCCGCCGCGCGGTGGGGGAGCCTCCCGAGCTTTACGCCTTTTCCCCGCAAGGGACGAGTCGGCGGCAGCTTACCCGCCACAACGACGCGTTGGTCAAAGAGGTGGATATCCGCCCCGCCGAGGAGTTGTGGGTGGACTCGGGACGCGGCTACAAAATCCATGTTTTCCTGGTCAAACCCCACAACTTCGACCCCAAAAAGACCTACCCCCTCAT
>JBAMMG010000041.1:6529-7035 GCA_039793905.1 Thermoanaerobaculum sp.
CTCAACATCCATGGCGGCCCCCAGTCTCAGTGGGCTGACGCCTACCGCGGAGACTGGCAGGTGTACCCGGGCCTCGGGTACATCGTGGCCTTTGCCAACCCCACGGGTTCCACCGGTTACGGCCAGGCCTTCGTGGACGCCATCACCCGCGATTGGGGTGGGCGGGTGTACCAGGACCTCATGACCGTGGCCGACCACCTGGAAAAGCTCCCCTTCGTGGACGCCAACCGCATGGGGGCCATGGGGTGGTCCTACGGCGGCTACATGATCATGTGGATCGCTGGGCATACCCAGCGCTTCAAAGCCCTGGCCGCCATGATGGGGGTTTACAACCTGGAAGCCTTTTGGGGTTCTACTGAAGAGCTTTGGTTCCCCGAGCACGACCTCGGTGGGCCCCCGTGGGCGAGCCCCGACTACCGGAAGTTCTCCCCTTCCGCCTACGCCCAAAACTTCCGCACCCCGACCCTCGTGGTCACCGGCGAAATGGACTTCCGGGTCCCCTACAC
>JBAMMG010000042.1:0-6812 GCA_039793905.1 Thermoanaerobaculum sp.
CCGGAACTGGAGGACACGAGCAGCTACGAGCTCCCCGCGTTTTTGAAGCCTCCCAAGGCCAACTAACCCCGGGGCTCGAGCCGAAACCGCTTACGGAGCCTGTGGGTTCAAGGCCGCACCTGTGCCCTGGGGAACGGCGTCCACCCGCTCCCAAACCTCCCTGCGGCCAAAAAGCGGGATCCCCACGTAGCCCCGCAGGCGCAAGCGGCCCGGCGCCTCCAGGTAAAGGGTGGCGCGGTAGGTGTTGCCGGTGACCGGGTCGTAAACGTGGCCGTCCACCCACCGCTGGCCATCCCAGCGGAAACCCGAAAGGATTTCCAACCCGAGAACCGGCCGCATCCGCAAAGCCGGATCGGGGTTTTCCAGGTCCACCTTGGGCTTGCCGGCCGCCGGGTGGTCCGGAGGGTAGAGGGGCTTTTCCAGCCACACGATGCGCCCCGAAAGCCCGTCCCCGCGCTGGGTGATTTCCACGATAGCGGCCCCGTCCTTGGGGTTCGGCGGCGTGCGCCAAAGGCCCAAAACCCCGTCCGGCGCGGCAGCTCCGGCCTCGAGGGCGGTGACAAGCAGCAGCCAAAGCTTCATAGGCGCCTCCGGGGCCAGTGTACCGGCTCCGGGACGCACCAGCCTCCACGCGGCAAAAGGAACGGATTTTGTGCTAGCGCAGGTAGTTCAAAAACCCAAAAAACGCCACCAACTGCCCCAGCCAAAACAGAAACATCCATTTGATGAGCTCGGATTTGAACGAGACCATCTCGGCCCGCAATTTGGCAATTTCTTCGGTGATTCGCTGGTTGATCCTCGCCACTTCGTGAGCAATGCGCTCGTTGAGCCGCGATTCCACTTCCGTCATGCGCTCATTGAGGCGGGACTCAACTTGGTTGATGCGGGTGTCGAGTCGAGCCTCGGTTTCCGCCAAGCGCCGGGCAAAACGCTCTTCGGCCAAAACCAACGCCCGCTCGCTGGACTCCTTTTCCACTAGGGTAAAAGGGGAGCCAAGGGCTGCCGCCCCCTCGTCCCCCATCACCACCGGCATGACGGCCTCCGCTCAAATCATACCCCAAAGTCTTCTCCGGCATCTTTCGCGAAGGCGGGACGACCGTTTACACTGGCCCCATGGGAAAGACCCAGGGCTCGACGGTAGCCGTCGTCGGGGCCGGACTCACGGGCCTCGTGGCGGCCTGGCGTCTGGCACAGGCCGGCGTCCCGGTCGAGGTTTACGAGCGTTACCCAGCCCCCGGCGGCTTGGTGGCGACGTTCCGCGTGGGCGGTGAGGAGCTGGAGTGCTTTTACCACCACCTTTTCACCACCGACCGGGAGTACGTGGCTCTCGCGGAAGAGCTGGGCCTTGGCTCGGCCATCCGCTGGCTTCCCTCGTCCATGGGCATTTACACCGCCGGCCGCTTGTACCCTTTCGGCACCCCTGCCTCGCTGTTGCGTTTCGACCCTTTTTCGTTCGCTGACAAGGTGCGATTTGCCCTTTCCGTGCTGTACCTGTCCCGGGTCCGAACCCCCCAGCGCTTCACGGGCGTCACGGCTTGGGAATGGATCCGCCGCTTTGCGGGGGACAGGGTTCTGGAGCTGGTGTGGGGGCCGCTTTTGGAGCAGAAGTTTGCCGAACGCAAGACCCAGGTTTCCATGGCCTGGCTTTGGAAAAAGGTGCAGCTGCGGGGACAGTCCCGAGCTCCAGGAGGTCTCAAAGAAGCCCTGGGGTACATGGACGGCTCCTTCGGCCGCCTGGTGCGGGCTCTCGAGGGGGCCTGTCGGGATGCCGGCGTGACCTTTCGCTACGGCGAGCCGGTTTTGGAAATTCGCCCCGACGGTGGAACTCTTGTGGTGCGCACCAAAAAAGGCGAAGCGCGTTTTCCTCTGGTGCTTTTCACTGCTTCCCCCCGGGAGCTCTCGCGCGTGGACCGCGGGTCGTTCCCCGCCTGGTACCGGCAGCGCTTGGAAAGCCTCGAAGCCGCCAACGCCCTGTGCTTGGTCTTGGAGCTGGAGCGCCCATTTTTGCCTTTTTACTGGACCAACGTTGCCGACCCTTCCTTTCCCTTCGGCGGCGTCATCGAGCACACCAACCTGGTCCCCGCCGAGCGCTACGGCGGAAGGCATGTCGTGTACCTCTCCAAGTACCTCTTCGCCAGCCATTCCCTTTGGCACGCCTCGCCGCAAGAGGTTTACGACGCCTTTGTGCCTCACCTTTCCCGGCTCAACCCCAACTTCCGCGCAAGCTCCATTGTCCAGTGGCATCTTTTCCGCGCCGCCGACGCCCAGCCCCTGGTGACGTGCCATTACGAGGACAAGCTCCCGCCGGTGGAAACCCCTATCCCTGGGCTTTTCCACTGCTCCATGGCCCACATTTACCCCGAAGACCGTGGGCAAAACTACGCGGTGCGGGAAGCCAACAGGGTGGCGGGGCTCATCCTCGAAAGGCTGCGTCCTGCCCCCCGTGCCGGCTTTTAGGTTTCAGGCCCCTCCCCGCGTGCCCCGAGCTTTTCTTCGAGGTAAGCCACGATTTCCGAAGTGGTGGCCCCGGGCAGAAAGATGCGGTCCAAACCGGCGGCCAGGAGCTTGGGGATATCGTCCTGGGGGATGATGCCGCCGCCGAAAACCAAAATGTCTTTCGCGCCGCGTTTCTCGAGCTCCTCCACCACCGCTGGAAAAAGCGCCATGTGCGCTCCCGAAAGGGACGAAAGCCCCACGGCGTCCACGTCCTCCTGCACGGCCGCATCGGCGACCATAGAAGGCGTTTGCCGCAATCCGGTGTAAATCACTTCGAACCCAGCGTCCCGCAGAGCGCGAGCAATGACCTTCACCCCCCGGTCGTGGCCGTCGAGACCAACCTTGGCCAAAAGCACCCGCAGCCGCCGCACCGTGCCCTCCGCCCGTTAGTATCGCTTGCTGCGAAACCCTTGGCAACACGGATCGGGAAAAATCCTCAGGCGGCACGCCAGACCACGAGCCGGCCTGGAAACGCCGCCGCCACTCGGCCCAACACCCCATCGGCCAAGGTGTCTTCCGGAAGATGCGAGAGCACCAGCACGTGGCAGCGAAGCTCGGGAGCAAGCTCCACCCAGTCCAAAACGTGGGCGTGGGCGGAAAGGCGAGCGGCTAAGCGCCGGTTTTCCTCCACGAAGGAGCACTCCACGACCGCCACCTGCGCCGAAAGCAGCTCGGGTTTTTCGCGAAAGAGGCGGGGATCCCCGTCGCTGGCGAAGACCACGAGTTTTTCGGGCTCCCCCCTGCGGACCAGAGCCCAGCCCAAGGTGGGCACCGAGTGCCGCACCGAAAAGGCCCTCGCCGTGCCCCACGGGAACGGGATCTCTTGACCGTCCTCGACGGCAAAGATGACCTCCTCGAGGGCCATTTTCTTTTGCACCGACGCCATCCCAGGAAAAAGACCCAGAGCCGATACGAGCTCGCGGTGCATGGAGGCCGGGACCCAAACCCTCGTGGGCTCCTGGCCGAAGAGGCGTGCCCGCAGGTTGAGGTACGCCAGAAGCCCGGCCGTGTGGTCCAGGTGGGCATGGGTGACGAGCAGGTCCGGCTGGCTGGCCACGGCGGGTGTGAGACGGCCCACGTCGATGGCCACCCCCAGCTCCGGAATGGCAAAGGCGGTGGCGCGAGCCGCCACCGACGTCCCTACGAGCTGCCAGCCATCGAAGGTAAAAGAAAGCTCCGGGGGCATCCGGGTGGGGACGGCACGAGGAAACTCCGGTCTGGGCACGGGATCATTGTACCGGGAGGCTTGTTCCTTGCGGGTACAATGGCGCCGGGAGGTGGGGATGTGCGGGATTTTTGGCATCGTGTTCGAAGACGACCGACCCTTGGGGGAAATTTTTACCGGCGCTGCCAAGAGGCTTTCCTACCGGGGGTACGACTCGGTGGGTGCTGCTGCCATTGACCGTCAAGGGCGCATCGACCTCCGCAAGGCTCCGGGAAAAGTGGAGGAAGTTGCGGAAAAGCTCAAGTTTTCCGAGCTTTTCGGTTGCCGGGGGATTTGCCAGCTTCGTTGGGCCACCTTCGGCGCCCCTTCCTACGAAAACGCCCAGCCCCACCTGGACTCCGACGGGGACCTGGTGGGGGCCCACAACGGCAACGTGGTCAACAACGCCGAGTTGCGGCGCCAGTTTCTGGCCGAAGGCATGGTGGTGCGGGGCACCAACGACGGCGAGTCCTGCGTGCACGCCGTGGAGCGCTACGTTAACCGCGGCTTTTCCTTGCCGGAAGCGGTACGATCCGCCTACGGCGACCTGGCCGGCGATTTTGCGTTTGTCGTTGGCAACAACCGGGACAACTTGCTGGTGGCGGTGAAAAAGGGCTCTGGGCTGGTGGTGGGGCTCGGGCCCGATTTTACCTGCTGCTCCTCGGACCTCCCCTCGATCCTCCCCCTCACCCGCCGCGTCATTCCGGTGGAAGACGGGGAAATGGTGGTGCTGCGCCCTACGAGCGTGGAGCTTTTCCGGGTGGAGGACGGCTCGCCGGTGGTGCGCGCCCCTCGAGAGGTGGCCGAGGATATGGGCGTGCCCGAAAAGGGTGGCTTTCCCCACTTCATGCTCAAGGAAATCCACGAACAGGCGGCGTCAGCCCGGGAGCTGGTGCACCTTTTGGAGCATTCGGACCACCTCCCCTCGCTGGCCCTGAAGCTTGCCCAGGCGCGGCGGGTTTTTCTCGTGGGCTCGGGTTCGTCCTACCACGCGTGTCTTTTGGGGTCGCACTTTTTCTCGCGGCTTTCCGGGATTTTGGCCGTACCGGCCCTCCCCCAGCAGTTCGTGGAGCAGTACGGGCCGGCCCTGGGGGCGGACGACGTGGCCTTATACGTCTCCCAATCCGGGGAAACCAAGGACGTCCTCAACGCCCTCAACTACGCGGCGGAAAAGGGCGTCAGGGCCCTGGGGCTCGTCAACGTCCTGGGCTCCACCCTCACCCGCAAAGTGGAGCGCTACCTTCCCCTGGCCTGCGGGTGGGAGATTTCCGTGCCCGCCACCAAGACCTACACCAACCAGGTGATCGCTCTCATAGCCCTCGCCGCTCGGGCCGGAGGCAAAGATTTGGGACCCCTCGCCGCAGCCTCCACCTGGCTGGAGCGAGCCGTCAGGGAAATGGACGGCACCGCCAAAGCCCTGGCGAGACAACTGGCCAAGACCCAGAAGCTTTTCATCTTGGGCTACGGGCTGGGACACGGGGTGGCCTTGGAAGGGGCGCTCAAGATCAAGGAGGTCACGGGCATCCCCTGCGAAGGGATGTTTTCCTCGGAGTTCAAGCACGGGCCTTTGGCCATGGTCGAGCAGGGAACTCCGGTGCTTTTTACCACCTCTCCTTCGGGGTGCCACATGCTCACCAACCACGTTACGGAGGTGACGTGCCGGGGAGGGTACGCCATCGTCATCGCTCCCGAGCACGAAAACCTGCGGGCCGAGGCCAGCCTTTTCATCCCCCTGCCGGTGGGTTCGGAGGTGGAGTACGCGGTGGTCGGGGCCGTGCCCTTCCAGCTTTTCGCCTACCACCTGGCGGTCACCCTGGGCTTCGACCCCGATTACCCCCGCAACCTCTCCAAAACCCTCACGGTGGACTGACCCGCCTCGGCGGGTCCCCGCTCGAGGACGGGGCTGCTGGGGGTTGGTCCCCAAGCTCGAGAGCAGACCGCTTTTCAGGGTCCTCCACTAAACCCCAGAGGAAGCCGCGCTGGGAAGGCCTGGCAAAAGCCCCCCGAGCCAGGCGCGCCCCCAACTCCCGGAGGAGCGGGAACGGGGAGTCCGCAAGCTTCTGGATCAGTTCCCGCTCCTGCGCGCTCACCCCCCTTTTTGACGCCAGTCGCCACGAGGCCCACAAAAGCAAGCCGTCCGGGTAGTTGGGGGCGAGCTGGAGAGCCTGTTTGAGGGTCGTTTCTGCTTGCAACGCCGACTTTCCTGCGGAGCGCCCTTCTAGCCGGGCCATCTCCCCCAGGATTGCCGCCCACCAAACCCGGGCCTCGGCGTTGCTGTCCCAATCGGTGACCCGCTCCCGGAAGCTACGCGCCGCATCGAAGAGGGGTTTGGCCTCGGTCATGCGGGAGACAGCTTGCAGGCGCAAGGCTAAAAGCCGCAAGGCGTTGTCGGGAAGCATGGGTTCCACCGGGTTGACCTCCCGCACCCTCGCCAGGAGGTCTTCCGCCTCGTCCAAGAGCTGGTTTGCGGAAAGTCCCAAAAGCAGCCGGTACTGGGCCCGCTCCAGGCGCAGGAGGAGGAGGTTGTTGAGGGCCACGGTGTCCGCGGGGTTGGCCGCTACCGCCGCGCGCAAGACCTCTTCCCCCACGTCATCCACCTTCGCCGGGTCCTGGAAAAAGAAAAGCGCCACGTGGGCCCTGGTGCACACCACCGCCCCCAGGTTGTCGCGCAAAGTGTTGGAGGAAAAGCTCGCAAGGAGGCGCTGGAAGATCTCCTGGGCGCGGGAGAGTTCCGCCCCAGGGAGCTGGCCGCGGCGAAAGGCCGCGAGAGCTTGTTGCCAGTACAAAAGGCCCAGGTTGTTGCCCGCCAACGTATCGGTGCTGTCCAGGGAAAGGGCTTTCTCGAGCTTTTCTCTGGCCCGCCGCTCCAGCTCGCTCACATCCTCCCGCCAGCGGAGCTCCGCTTCCAGCCGCAAGGCCACACCTTGGAACGTGCTCCCCCAGGAGCGATGGGGGGCCTTGGCCTCCAAAGCCTCCGCCCACCGCCCCATGGCGGCGAACTCCGCCAGGGCCTCGCCCTCGCGACCGTAGCGGTAGAAGTAGTCGCCGAGCTTGAGGTGGCTCATGGCCAAAAGGTACAGCGCCCGCGCCTCTTCGGGGTCCACCGCTAGGG
>JBAMMG010000043.1:0-6769 GCA_039793905.1 Thermoanaerobaculum sp.
CGCCCCAGGAGGCTTTCCCCGAGGGTCGCCACAAACGCCGCCAAAGCCAAAAGCCCCGCCCACGTGGGCTCCGAAACCAACCCGAAAGCCACCCCCAACCCGGCAGCAGTGGCCGCTCCCAGCCCGGAAGCCAAAAGCCCGGCAAAGGAAACGCCTCCCGGCGTCCCGGGGGGAACCCTGGCGAAATCTGGCAACCGAAAAACCCGCGTGCCCCACAGCTTCCCGAGCTCGCTCCCCCAGGTATCGGCCCAAGCAGCCGCCAGCACAGCCACAGCCGCCCAGCTAACAGCGGCTCCCTCGGTGAGGCCAGCGCCCAACCCTTGGATCGCCAGGAGCAATAGCACCCCTCCTTTGGCCAGAACTTCCGGAGCCCCCCTCCGTCCCCCTTGCCCCTCAGCCACACCCTTTTTGGTTTTGGTCGCCCAACCCAGAAACGTGGCTCCCAAACCGGCCACGAGAAACGCGAGGAGCAAAAGGAAGCCCTGCCATCCGAAAGCAGCCCACGTCACTACCCCGAGAACCCAAGCCACCGCCACCCCGCCGGGGCGCAAGGTTCGGGTCGCGAGGGCCAAAACCGCACATAAGCTGTTCACCACCAAACCCCAACCGAGGTCAACGGCCACCGGCCCTGGAACCCCCTCGCTGCCAAGGAAACCCAACACCGGCGCGGCCAGTGGAGGCAAAACGTTGTCGTCCAAGCCGCAAGGGACGCTCTCGAGAACGGCAGCAAACAGGCACGGCACCAAACCCCAGCCAAACCACAGGGACAAGCCCAGCGCAAGCCCAGGAAGGCCCCGAGCCTCGGGGTTTTTGACCGCCAAAAACCAAAGGGCCAGAAGCGAGCCTCCCACGAGACCACCCAAAACAAAGCCGGCGAAACCTTCCCACGTCTTGCTGGGATTCCACGGCAGTGGCATCCGGCCCCATTTCTGCCCCACCACCCCTGCCAGGGAATCCCCGAAGGCCAGCACCCCCCACCCAAAGGCCGCCAACTCGAGGCGATGCCGGAAAACGAGGATCAACGCGAAAACAACCAACGGGTAGGCGAGAACGCCCACGTCGCCGCTCCCTTCCCGGGCACTCTCGAAGCGGTGGCCCAAAAGGCGCGGCAAAACCTGCCAGTTGAAAAAAAACGCGGCCACAGCGCAGCAAGCAGCTTGCCCGTAGCTGAGGAACGGCAACAGCAGCGCAAAAAGCCCCATGCTGGCGTGAACAAGCTTGCGCAGCCCTTCCCCTGGCGGCATGCCCCTCGGTTCGATCCTCGACTCCCGCCGGCCTGCGTGCCCTCGGTTACCCATGTTCGCCCCAACCCCGGGCATGTTAGCAAGCCGCACGGCGAGACGGTGTGGTCCTTAGCGAAGGCAGAGCACCCCCTGCCGTGTTAAGATGGTGGTGCCATGAGCGCGGTCATCAAAGATTGGCCAGACCTCATCAAAGCCTTGGAAGACCACCCCGAATGGCGCAGGGAGCTGCGGCGCCTCGTGCTTTCCGACGAGCTTCTCGAGTTGCCGCCAGCGTTTCGCAACCTGGAGCAACAAGTAGCGGAAATTTGGACCGTCCTCAAGGAAATGCAGGAGCGGGAGCGGCAGATTCAAATGGCTATTCAGGAGCTGGTGGCGGCCCAGCGGCGCACCGATGAACGGTTCGAAGAGCTCGCCGAAGCCCAGAAACGCACGGAAGCGCGGGTGGAGCAGCTCGCCGAGGCCCAAAAGCGCACGGAAAAGCGCGTGGAGGAGCTCGCCGAGGCCCAGAAACGCACGGAAGCACGGGTGGAGCAGCTCGCCGAGGCCCAAAAGCGCACGGAAGCGCGGGTGGAAGAGCTCGCCTCGGCAATGGCTGAGTTAGCCCGAAGCGCCGAGCGGACCCAGCGGGAGCTGGAGGGTTTGGGCCAGGTGGTCAGGACCCTCACGAGCCACGTAGACAAGCTCCGCGGCTGGCAGCTGGAGTACCACCACCAACGGTATGCCCCCGCCTACTTTGGGCCCCTTCTGCGCCGAATCCACGTGCTTTCCAACGAGGAGGTGGCCCGCCTCGTGGAAGATGCCGAAGACAAAGGCTTGATCACCGGAGAGGAAGCCTACGGGGTCATCAAGGCCGATGTGGTCTGCACCGGCCGGCTCAAGTCCCGGCCTCAGGAAGAGGTTTACGCCGTGGCCGAGGTCTCCTGGACCATCAGCGAGGAGGACGTGAGGCGCGCTGCCAAGCGTGCCCAGGCGCTGCAGAAAGCCTTAGGCAAGACGGTAATTCCGGTGGTGGCGGGTGTCCACCTGGACCTCGACGTGGCCGCCTTGGCCGCCATGGAAGGTGTGTATACCCTCGTGCAGGGCAAAGCCACGGCACCGGAAGAGTTCAAGCCCAAGCCGCCCGAAGCCGACTAGACCACCATCCCGCTTCGGGGCGGGGCAGGCGGTGGTGGCAACTGCTCCCCCATGGCCGCCTTGGCCCGCAAGCGTTGCCACTCCCATTGGATGGACTGGCGAATGAAGTCGAGCTGTTCTGCCGTCAGGTGCCGGAAACGGCCCTGAAGCGCCAGGTACTCGCTCACGTCCACAAACTTCGGCTCGTGGTTGATGGTATAGCGGGTGCCGTGCTCCACCTCGTAAAGGGGAAACACACCGGTTTCCACCGCCAGACGGGCGATGTGAACGGAAAGCCTCTCCTCGGACTTGTGCCCTGCAGGACAGGAAATCCACAGGTGGATGAACTTGGTTCCCGTGATGGACCGCGCTTTCTGGAGTTTGCGGACGAAATCCTCGGGGAACGCGATGGAAGCCGTGGCGGCGTAAGGGATGCGGTGCTCGGCCAGGATCTCCACCATGTTTTTCTTGGGCTCGGGCTTGGTGTTGGGCTCGGGGGTGGTGGTGGTCCAGGCGCCGAGGGGCGTTGCCGAGGACCGCTGAATGCCGGTGTTCATGTAGGCTTCGTTGTCGTAGCACACGTAAATGATGTCCTCGTTGCGCTCCACGGCGCCGGAAAGGGACTGGAAGCCAATGTCGAAGGTCCCGCCGTCACCGGCCCACGCGAGCACCGCCACGTCGTCTCGCCCTTGCATGTGAAGGGCAGCGCGGATTCCGGCAGCCGACACCGCCGCGGTCTCGAACGCCACCTGGAGAACCGGCACCCCCAGGGCATGGAACGGGTACGGACCGTTGATCACGGCCCAGCAGCACGCCGGAATGACCACGATGGTCTTGGGACCCAAGGCCTTCAGGGCCAGACGCATCCCCAACGCCGCTCCGCATCCGGGGCAGGCTAGGTGACCGGAACGCAGCCAGTCCTCCTCGGGGAGGTGAAGGTTTTTGGGATCGTAGGCCGCGAGCTCCACGCTCATAGCTACCTCACTTGGAAGCCACGGCGGCTTCCAGCTCTTCTTGCGGCTGCAGGACGTTCCACCAGGAAACCTCCGGCAGTTCCTCCCGCGCGGCTTTCCGCAGGATAGCCACAAGGTCTCCGACGGTGATGTCCCGCCCGCCCAAGCCGGCAATCACACCGAGAAGCTCGGGCCGCCGCCGCTCGGGGAGGGCGTACAACGCCGATTTGGCCTCTTGGTGGAAGATCCCGTGGTGCCCGTACGAGCAGTTGCGGTCCAAAACCACGACCCGCCGCCGTCCAGCCAACAGGCGAGCCAGCTCGGGAGCGGGAAACGGGCGGAAAACCCGCAGTCTCAAAACCCCGCAGGGCACACCCTCGCGGCGGAGCTCATCCACCGCCACCCGGGCCGTGGAGGCCGGCGTCCCCGCCGTCAACAACACGGTGTCCGCATCCTCCAAGCGATAGCCTTCCACAAGACCGTAGCTCCGCCCTGTAAGTTGGCTCCACTCCTCCGCCACGTCTTTCCACACCTCCAAAGCCTCACGTTGGGCAAGCTCGATCTTGTAGCGGAACTCCATGTAGCGATCGGGGAAAACCAGATTGCCGAAAGCTCCAGGTCGCTCCACGTCGAGTTTAAGGGGCAGCTCGAGGGGAGGCAGGAACCGGTCCACAACCCCTTGATCCGGGATATCCACCACCTCGTGGGTATGGGAAAGGAAAAACGCGTCCAAAACGATCATGGTGGGCAGGAGGACTTTTTCCGAGACCTTGTAGGCCTGGACCACGGAGTCCAGCACCTCCTGGGACGAGGCGCAGTAAACCTGCATCCACCCCGTGTCCCTTTGGGACAGGGTGTCGTTTTGATCGGTCCAAATGGACCACCCCGGAGCCATGGCGCGGTTCACGTCCGCGAGGACGATGGGCAGGCGGGCTCCGGCCGCCCAGTGAATGAGCTCGTGCATGAGCGCCAACCCCTGGGCGGAGGTGGCGGTAAAAACCCGAGCCCCGGCCGAAGCCGCCCCGATGCAGGCAGCGAGGGCCGAGTGTTCCGATTCGACCTTCACAAACGTGGCTGCCAGCTCACCTTTGGCCACGAACGCGGCCAAATCCTCGATGATGGATGTTTGCGGGGTGATGGGGTACGCGGCAATGACCTGGGCTTTGGCGAGCCGCACCCCGTGTGCCACGGCGCTGTTGCCCTTGATGACTGCTTTCATCTTGTCACCTCACGAAGGATCAAAGCGTGCCGGGGGCATTCCTGAACGCAAATGCCGCACCCTTTGCAGTGTTCCCGATCGACCACGAACCCGCCATCCACCCTGTGGATCGCCACGTCCGGGCAAAAGTAAAAGCAGGTGAAGCACTCGTTGCATGTGCCGCAGGCGAGGCAACGGCGGGCCTCCAGGATGGCTTGTTCAGGCCCCCAGCCCTGGACCACCTCGGCGAAGTTGGACCGGCGTTCGCCCGGGGAGAGATGCGCAATGTGCGGCCGCGGCACCGGCTGGAAGTAGGCGGTGTTGAGCTTCGCAAACTCGACCTTACGGTCCAAAGCGACGTCCCGAGCCCACAGTTCCTGCACCCTCGGGGCTTCCGCGGGCAACGGCTCCCCCGTGAGATACCCGTGCACCACCGCCGCCACGCGGATGCCCGAGCCCACGGCCGCCGTCACCGTCCCCGCCCCATCCACCATGTCACCGGCGAGAAAGACCCCTGGGATCGGCGCGGCTTGGCGAGGATCGGCTTTGGCAGCTTGTTCCGGCAACCCGTCCAGGTCCACCTCTTCACCCAAGGCCGTGACCACGCCAGCGCACGGGATGACGAACTCGCTTCCCGGCACGGGAACGGGCCGCCGGCGCCCGGAGGCATCGGGTTCCCCCAACGCCATGCGCTGGCACTCCAGTCCCGTAATTCGCCCCCCTTCAACGAGCACGCGCACGGGAGCGGCCAAAAACTCGAAGGGGATCCCCTCGGCCATGGCGTCTTCGACCTCTGACGCAATGGCCGGCATTTCGGCACGGGTGCGGCGGTACACCACCACCGGCTCGACCCCTATCCGAAGCAAGCTCCGAGCCACGTCCATGGCGGTGTTGCCTCCGCCCACCACGGCCATGCGGTGGGGGAGCGGTGGCCGCTCGCCAGCTAACAGCCGCTCCAGGAGCTTGACGCCGTTGTACACGTTGGGGTGGTCCTCACCAGGGATCCGCAAGGCCCTGCTCTTGTGGAAGCCCAAGGCCAAAACCACGGCGTCATGCTGGTCACGAAGGTCATTCAGGGCAATGTCGCGCCCAATGCGGAGGCGCTGGTGAAAAACCACGCCTAAAGACGCGATCATCCCGACTTCCCGATCCAGCACGTTTCGCGGCAGGCGGTACTCGGGGATGCCGGTGCGGAGGTATCCCCCAGGGGCATCCTTGTCATCGTAAACGTGGACCTCGTGGCCCGCCAAACGGAGGTTGTAGGCAGCGGCAAGACCCGCAGGTCCGGCTCCCACCACCGCCACGTTCTTGCCGGTGGCCGCCGCGGGCCGCGGTAGCACCTCCCCTTCCAGGTCTCCCAAAAACCGCTCCACCATGTGCACGGCGATGGCGCCGCCCAGAAGTTCCCGGTTGCACGGCTGCTCGCACGGGTGCGGGCAAACTCGTCCCAACGTCGCCGGGATCGGGTTCTTGCGCCGCCACCAGCGTGCCGCGTCCAACGCTTGACCCTTTGCCAGAAGGAGCAAGGCGTAGGAAATATCGTTGCCTGCAGGGCAGGTGGCCGAACAGGGTGGGAGGGCGTTCTGGTATACCGGCTCCACGTACTTCCAGGTCCCCGTCTTGATGGCGGTGGTGGGCCTTTCCGAAAACGGAACGTAGGCGAGATCGTCCAGTCGCAGCTCGGTAGCCATGTCACCTCCCCACCATGGCGGCTTCCACAACCTTCACCGTCTCGAAAGCTTTGCGGGCCGCCGCCACGTTTTCCCCCGGCTTGACAGGAACATGGTTGCGAATGGCTTCTTCCAGGTGCTCCAGGGAAACCCAGCCGGTAAGGGCAGCCAAGGCACCCAGGATCGCCGTATTGACGATAGGCGCCGTGAGCGTTCCCAAGCGGTGCTCCACGGCAATCCGCGAGGCGTCTACGGTGGCGACCGTGAAGGGCCCGAGATGAGCGAACGCTTCCGGGTCCTTCGCGGAGTTGATGAGCACGAAACCGCCTTCCTTGAGACCTTGGGTCACGTTGGCCAACCCCAACGTCACCAAGCTCTCATCCAGGACCACCACCCCGTCCGGCTCGTAAACCTCGGTGCGCACCAAAATCGGCTTGTCATCCAGGCGGACGAAAGCGGCCACCGGGGCTCCCCTCCGTTCCGAGCCAAATGAGGGAAACGCCTGCACGTAGTTGCCAGCGAGAAACGCTGCCTCTGCCATGATCTCCGAGGCCACCACCGCCCCCTGCCCACCCCGCCCGTGGATTCTCA
>JBAMMG010000044.1:0-6599 GCA_039793905.1 Thermoanaerobaculum sp.
TACGGCCCCACGGACAACACCGGCTACACCTTCACAGCCCCGGGACCCATTCAAAGCACCACCATCAGGGCCTGCCAGCGGTGCGGACGCACGGGTTGGGCCACCGTGGCCATGGCCCTGGCCGCACCGGGAACCTACACCTTGCAGTTCCGGGTCGCCGACCAGGGGGATGCGGGTTTCGACTCGGCCTTGGCGGTGGATGGGGTCAGCTTGGCGCCGGGAGCCCCCGCCACCGCCCAGCAGCTCACGGTATCCTCAGGGGTCACGGTGGAGTGGAAGGGGGGCGGTCTGGAGGCCCGGCCGGTGGATTCCCGGGAGGTGGCGGCGGGAGAAAACCCCGAAAGCTACGCCTTCGTCTCCTCGGGCAACCTCACCGGGGATAACCCGGCCGCCCAGGAACAGGTCTTCTTTTGGAGCGGCGGCACCACCCAGCGCCTCACCGCCGCCAGCGGCGGCAGCTTTTCCCACCCGGCCGTGACCACCAATGGGCGCTTCGTAGTCTTTGCCTCCACCGCCAACCTCACCGGGGGCAACCCCGACGGCAACTGGGAAATCTTTCGGGTGGACCGCAACACCCTGACCACGGTGCAAATCACCAACACCACCGCTCCCTGCCAAAACCGCTTCCCGGTGGTGGCTTCCGACACCTCGGGCCAGCCGGTGGTGTTCGTTTCCAACTGCGGCCACGGCGCCTTTGCCAACCCCGACGGCAACGACGAAATCGTGGCTTGGAACGGAACGAATTTTGCCGGTACCGCCACCAGCGGTTGCCAAAACTACGCCCCTGCCGTAAGCCGCACCAACGGCCAGTATGTGGCTTTCGTTTCCACCTGTAACATTGGCGGGCAAAACCCCGACGGCAACCCGGAGATCTTCCGCTGGGACCGGAACACCGGCAACTTTTTGCCCATCACCAACTCCGCCGACCCGGTGGCCAACGACACCCCAGCCATCAGCGCCAACGGCAGCGCCGTGGCCTTTACCTCCAACGGCAACTACACCGGCCAAAACGGCGACGGCAGCTACGAGCTCTTCTTCTGGGACGGAAGCTTCCGCCAGCTTTCCAACGGCAGCGCCACCCAAGCCTACATCTTGGCCCGCCTCAGCGACGACGCCACCTACGCCCTGGGCGAGCTGTTGGATATGGGCTCAGGTGCCTTTCAAGTCCGGCGTTTTGCGACAGCAAACGCCGCCCAGCCGGGCTTCAGTTTGGTTACCGGCTTTACCCCCTTGCTGCCCGCCCTGAGCCGGGCCGGTGGCAACGTGCTTTCGGCGTGGCAGTCCAACGCCGACCCCTTGGGGCAAAACAGCGATGGCAACAGCGAGATCTTCCGCCACGACCCGGCGCTCGCCCCGCCCCGCTACCTCCTGTGCGCCTCGCCCAACGCGCCCATCCCCGACAACAACGCCACCGGTGTATCTTCGACGATTTCGGTGCCGCCAGGTTTCGGGGCCGTCCTGGATGTGGACGTGTGGGTGGACGCCACCCATACCCGGGTGGGTGACCTGAACGTTTTCCTCACCTCCCCCCAGGGCACCACGGTGCAGCTCCTTAGGCGGCTTACCGGCGGCGGCGGTGGCTGTGCCGGCGACAACGTGGATGCGGTGCTGGACGACGAAGCGCTCCTTGCGGTGCAAAACCGGTGCGGGAACCTGCCGGCCGTTTCCGGGTTTTACGTTCCTTTTCAGCTCCTGTCTGCCTTCGATGGTGCCTTCACCCAGGGTTCCTGGACCTTGCGGGTGGAGGACAGGAAAGCTGGTGAAACAGGAACCTTCAGGAATTGGTGCTTGGCTTTCACCAGCCAGTGAGGTGCGTCATGAAAGCACGGCTCTTTCCCCTCGTTCTCGTGCCTACCTTGGTGCTGGCCCAAAGCCGTCCCAAAGAGGGAAACAGCGACGGGTTTTACCGGGTCTTTTCCTCCGCTTCCGGAGTGTGCCAAGCCAGCTTCGTGGATATTGCCGCAAACGGCGTGCCCCTGGCCTTTGGGGCGCCCTACGCTGCCCCTGGCGACCCGCCGGCGGCCGACGACGGCGGGGCAGTGGTGGCTTTGCCCTGGCCCTTCCCCTTTTACGAAAAACCCCGCACCCATGCCGTGGTTTCCCCCAACGGGTACCTAGCCTTTGCCGCCACCTTGGAGGAGGAGGACGGCCGGGACTTTTCCCCTGATGCAAGCCTTCCCGCCGTCCCGACGGCCCTTTTCCCCTCCGGCTCCCCCACCTTTGGCGCGGCAGCCCGTCTCCTTCCTTTCCACCAAGATCTCGACGCCGGGAGCGGAGCTGTGCTGTGGCAAGCCTTCGACCCCTGCCCCCGCCCCTCCGAGGCCCTGGGGAGCGAGCCGTGCACGGTGGTGCAGTGGGACAACGTCACGCCTGTTGGGGGCGGGAGCCCCTTGCGTTTTCAACTTGTGCTTTACCACGGAAGCGGAGCATTCGTCTTTCAGTACGCGGTGGTGGATGCCAGCGGCGGGGCCTTCGCCACCGTAGGCTGGCAGGAAGATATGGCCCTGAGGGGCTATGCCTGGAGCGCCAAGGAAGCGGGAAGCATCGCGGGCGGCCTTGCCCTCTGCGGCTTTGCCGCCCCCTTCCCTCCGGGGGGACCCCAGGCCGATGTGGAAGGCTTCCTCGCCGCCACGCCCCCTGAACCCTTGGACGCCACCCCTTTCCCAGCGGAGCTCACCGTCGTCAACTCCGGCCCCTCCCAAGCCCAGGGGGTGGTGGGGACCCTGACCCTGCCGCCGGGGATCGTCCTGGTTTCGGACCCCTGTGGCCTGGCTTCCGGCTGGAGCATCGGCGCCCTCCCCCAGCATGGCCTGGCCTCCTGTACCGTGACCCTCCAGGCCGACGCCAGCTTCGCCGGGGGCAGCGTGGTGTTTGCCGCCAGCGCTGCCACCCAGGACCCGGACCCCAGCAACAACAGCGAAAGCCTCACCCTGGCTGCCGCCGACGACGGCGACGGTGTGGCCGCAGCTGTGGAAGACGCTTACCCCGGGGGCGACGGTTTTCCCCCCTTTGCCAAAGGCGACGGCAACGGCGACGGCATTCCCGACAGAAATCAGCCCGACGTGGCTACCTTGCCCTTGGCTTCGGGCAAGGGATGGGTGACGGTGGAGGTTTGGGGGTGCAGCGCCCTAAAGGAGGTGGCGACCCTCACCGAAGCCGCTTCCGGAGCCCCGGATCCCCTCTACGACTTCCCCCTGGGCCTGGTGCGGTTCAAGCTTTCCTGCCCCACGGCCACGGTCAAGCTCCTCTTCCATCAGGTTCCGGCACCTCCAAAAACCTACAGGGCCTTGGGAGCCTCCGGATGGCAAACCCTTGCCGCCAGCCGGGTGCGGGACCGCTTCCTCTGGGGCTACACCTTCGCCTTGGCTGACGGCGGTCCGGGGGACAGGACCCCCCAAGACGGCGTCATTGGTCACCTGGGGGGAGGGGCAAACCCTGCCCCCTCCCCCGGCCGCAGGCCTTAAAAGCAGGCAACGGTGTTTCCCTGCACTTGCGTGTAGGTTCCGGAGGTGGTGACGCGAACTTGGGCCCCTGGGGAAAGCTGGGATTCGGCCAAGGTCACCACCAGTTGGGTTTCTTGAGGTTTTTTTGGCAAGCTGCCCGCCGCCTGCCGGAGCACATCCACGAGCTTCACGGGGCCGGAACCCGGAGGGAGGGTGGGAAGGCCGGTGATGACCAACCGTACCCCCGTGTCGGCAGCTCCCGCTGCACTTGCCACCACCGCCAGAACCACTGCGGCCAACCACCGGGCCATGGGCCACCTCCACCCCTCCCTTGTGCAACCCCTGGGCCAGCCCGGTGGTAATAGCTAAATTGTTCAAAAAAAATAATTTATCGAGCAAACGCCGGTTCCCGCCGGAAACCTCAGATGTCCGAAAATCAAACAGCCTTGACGACGGCAACGGAAAAGGGGGGCTGAAGGCGCGAAACCTCGCCACTATTCGATGTGTCCGATTTCAAAACAGAATCGGGAGCTGCACGTCCTGATCGAAGAGAAACTGGGAAAGCTCAACTTTCCGGGAGGCGAGAGGCTTCCCGGAGGGGTCCACCACCCGCACGGTGTAGGTTCCAGCCGGAAGCTGATCGAAGCGGTAAAGGCCAAAGGGGTCCGTGGTCGTGGCCGCGAGCTCCCGCCCACCGCCATCCACCACCTCTACCCTCACCCCGGAAACGGCCTTGCCCTCCCGGTCCAGGACCCTTCCGGCAAAGCCCAGGAGGAGCTGCAGGGGAAAATCCACCCTGGTGGTGACCCCCGCCGCCACCTCCACCACCGTCCGGGCGCGGAGGGGGGAAAGCTCCAAGGGAAGCTTCTCGGGGTCCAGCTCCACCTCGTAAACCCCTGGCGGAACCGAGGCCAGGAAGAACCGCCCCGCGGCATCGGTCACCGCCCCGCCAAAACCGTGAACCACCACCCTGGCCCCCGCCAAGTTGCTGCTCCCCCCGAGGACCACGAGCCTGCCGGCGATAGCCCCCGTTTCCCGTTGCACCCCCAAACCACCGGTGGGGGTGAAAAGCCCCGACGCGTAGGCGTAGTCGGCGGTGAGGGAAAGGGAAAGGCGGGGGCGAACGTCGTTTTTGCCGGTGGCTCTGGTGGGGACCCCCACGTATTCGGCCCGCAGGAAGAACCCCCCTGCCACCCGCAAGCTGGCCTCGAGGTAGGCCCCGGTGTGTCCCCCGCTTTTGACCCCGCCCAGGCGAAAGGCCAAGGCACCCCAGAAGCTCGGGCGGTTGCCCACGGTCACCGTGACCCGGTCAGAAGCTTTCCCCCCGGTCTCCCAGGTCCCCCGCAGGACCGGGGAGCGGGACCCAGGGAGCTCCCACTGGAGGTCGAAGCTTTGGGTCTTGGCGAAAGCCCCGGAAAGGCGCAGGCGTGGGTGGGGGCTGGCGCTGGCAAAACCCACCGTGTCGCCCTCTTGGTCGGGGAAGGCCCTGGCGAAAAACCAGTTCCCCAGGGAAAGGGCAAAGGTCGGTCGCACCCAGCGAGCTTTCCTCCCTCCTTCCTGCCAATCCCGCGCCCAGGCTCCCAGCTCCAGCCAACTCCCAAAGAAACGCCGAAGCTCCACCGAGCGGTCCTTCCGGCGAGGGGAAAGGTCGGACAAAAGCCCGAAGCCCTCGCCTTGGGCAAGGAAGCGCCCCAAAACCTCGAAGCTTTGCCGGTACAGCGCCCCTTCCAGGAGGTACGCCCCCGCGCCGGAGCCCTCGGCCACCTCGGCAAAAGCCGCAATCCAGGGCAGCGGGGTAGTGGCCACTCCCAAACCCAACTGCTCCCTCCCTCCCCGCGCTTGCCCCAGGACCTCCAGGCTCGTGCGCGGCGAAAGCCCCCAACGGAGCGAGTAAAAAACCGTGGGTTTACCCTCCTGTCCCTCCCCCAGGAGTTTTCGGCCGAAGCTCCCACCGCTGCCAAAGCCGAGGGTGTGCACGCGCCGCCCCGGGGGCAGCAAAAAGGAAGCAGTGCTTGCCAGCTCCCGCCGCACCTCCACCGGCACCAAGAGGTTGTGGCGATCGTAAATTTCCACCTCAGCCACCACCACACCCCGCCCCGAAACCGGCACGTCCACGAACTCGTAACGACCGGAAACGCCCACGGTCTGGCTGCCCACCACCACGCCATCCAAGCGTAACCGCACCACGCTGCCCACCGGTGCAGGTCCGCGAAAGGTCCTCAGGGCCGAAACCCCCGCCAAAAGACCGCCCCACCCTCCGGCCAGGCGGGGCAAGGGCTCGTTGGAGGCCACCCACTGAACCCCGACCACGTCCAGCCCGGAAAAAAGCGGCGAGATTTGCTGGAAGGTGCGGCCCAAGAGGAGCGCCTGCCGCTCCCAGCGCCGCACCCACAAGAGCTCGCGAACCGCCGGGTCCTCCCCCTGGGGGCTATCCAAAAGCAGCCGCCACTGCCCGGAAAAGGCCCTGCCGGTCACCTGGGCCGTGGTAGACCACCTCGTGCTCGACCCCTCTCGCAGGAGCCAAGCATCGGCCCGCAGGGTGCCCAGCCCCCAGCCTGGCGCCCGCACCTCGGGCACGAGGTGAGGGCGCCGGTAGACCGCTGGCTGGGGAAGCTGCCAGGGGAGATCCACGCGCACCGTCACCGCCGCCGGGTCGAAAGCCATCACCACCCCCAGCCGCGCGGACGCCAGCTTCGGGCAAAGGTACAGGTCCTCGCCGCTGGCGAGAAGCTCCCCGGCCTGGAAACGAACCTCCCCGAGGGGGGTGCTCAACGTGCGGGAAGGGCCATCCCAGGCGGCGCCCGAGAAGCGGGCAAACTCCCCCACCGGGAGACAAACCCCCTCGTCGCTGGCGAGGGCTTCCACCACCGCCACCTCTCGCCCTCCCACCTCCACGCTCACCACCAGGGATGTGCCTCCCGAATCCCAGAGCAAGGTGTCGGCCGGGGCGGTGACTGCCAAAAGCAAGCCAAGCCCGCGGCCAAACCTCATGTCACCGAGAAACCTCGGGCACCGTGAGGGGCACGGCCCAGGAAAGCACCTCGTTTTCCACGCGGCCGAAAAGCTCCACCACGTACTCCCCGGGTGGCACGGACCCCAAAATAAATCTCAAGGTACGGCGGGTTTGCGGGAGGACGGGGATGTCGGGAACCGCTC
>JBAMMG010000045.1:0-6446 GCA_039793905.1 Thermoanaerobaculum sp.
GTGCATGCCCATGGGGAGCTGGGCGATGTCCTCGGCCAGGCCAGCCAAAGCGGCAGCTTCCCAAGCCGCCTGTACCGGCAGGCCCGAGGAACCCACGATGTTGCGGTAGACATCGGTGGGCAGGAGGGTGGAGTTCTGCAACACCACGCCAATTTGCTGCCGTACTTCCCGCAGGTCCAACGTGGCCAGGTCCTGGCCGTCGTAGTACACGGCACCGCGGGTGGGCGTTTCGAACCCCAAGAGGAGGCGCATGAGGGTGGATTTCCCGCACCCGGAGGCGCCCACGAAGGCAATGAATTCTCCGGGTTTGATGTGCACGGAAAGGTCGTTCAAAATCCATGGCCCGTCTTCGCTGTAGCGGAAGGAAACGTGGGAGACCTGGATTTCGCCCTTGAGGCGACCCGGGTACGCCCGCGCTTCGTCCAGCTCCGGAAGCTCGGTGACGATGGGCTTCAAGCGCTCGTAAATGGGAACGATGCGGAGCATGTCGAGGGAAGCGTCGCCGAGGCCCTGCAGGGCCGCTACGAAGGCGCTAAACGCGGCGTTAAAGGCAATGAAGTCGCCGGTGGTAATGGACGGGGGCTGGCCTTTGGCGACAGCCGCCTCCTGGATTTTCCACAAGGCGTAGAAGATTCCCAAGGACGAGAGCACCGGAAAGCCTGAGGACAAAACCTGGACAGCATTTTTGACTTGGCCGATGCGGAACAAGAGCCGGCGTTGCTGGGCGTAAGCTTTGGCCCAGGTTTTGAAGGCGTGATTTTCAGCGCCAGCGACGCGAATTTTGGGTACGCCGGTGATGAACTGCAGCACCATGCCGGTGATGCCGCCGCGGAGGTTCATTTCCTGGCGTTCCTGCCGCAAGCGCAGGTAGTTGCCGGTGGTGGTGGCTGCCACGTAAAGAAGCGAAATCCCCATAGCACAAGCGGCCAAAAGCAAGCTGTATTTGGCCATGAGAAAGACGTAAAAAATCGAGCTCAAGAACCCTAAAGTCGAGTTGATGCCGGCTCCAGCCACGAGGGAGCGGATCCTGTCCACACCCTGAGCGCGGTCCGCCAAGTCGCCCGCAGTGTACTGGCGCAACGCGTTGGAGGGCAAATTCAAGAGGCGGTCCCAGAGGGCGGCTTGAATGGAGTAGTCCATTTTCCCTTGAAGGCGAAGCACGGCAATGGCCTGGCACACTTTGAAGGCGCTGGATACCAAGGTCGCCACCACGAGGCCGATGACGAACTGGAAAAGGAGGGCGCGGTCGGCTTGAGGAATGGCGGTGTCGAAGAGGCGTCCCGTGAAGTAGGGCGGGATTGTGCCCAAAAGACCCAGCCCCACGCCCATGGCCAAAACCCAGCGAATGTCCCCTTTGAGCCCCCGCACCCCGAACTTGATGAGGTCCTTGGCGCTCAAGGGACCATCGGGGAAAGGGCGGTAAAAGACGAAACCAAAACCCGAGAGGCGCTGGATGACCGCGTCGCTGACCGGGCCGCGCTCGCCGGTGGCCGGGTCCACGAACTCGTAGGCGTTGGGCCCCTTGGGGAGCAGGGCAACGGGGCTCCCCCCTTCCTCCCACATGCCCAAAATCGGGCCTTGGTCTCGGCGGAACCAGTCGTCGCGCAGCGCCACCTGGCGGATGCGGAAGCGGGAAGCTTTGGCAACGGCTTGCACCCGCTCCCCAAGGGGCGCGCGCTTGTCCACCTCCGGGTGATCCCGAACGTGGATCCCCAGCGCTTCTCCCACCAACCGCACGGCGTCGAAGACCGGGTCGCGGCTGGGTCCGGCCACGACACCAGCCTCCTCCCGCCCTTCGGCCATGACGCCAGCGATTTCCCGCCGGGCTTCTTCACCCGCGGCGCGGGCGTGCTCGGCCCGCACCCGCAAGCGGTGCAGCTCGTCCACCACCGCCAAGCGCTTGTTGATGAACTCGCAACGGCACAAAACCTCGTGAAACGCCGCAAGCCCCGCCCACAAGGCTGGGGTGGAAACGATGTCCACGGTGGGGTGAGGCCGCACTACCGTGGCCTCCCCGGCGGGGTTGGCCGCTACCATCCACGTGGCCGTGGGCAAGGGGAACACGCTCCGCAACCGCGCCAGGCGCTCCAGAAGGTCGCCTGCTGCCAGCTTCCCCTGGGCGATGGGCTCCCACCCTGCAAACAGGAGCTCACCCCCAAGGACCTCCAGCCACGTGACCTCCCGCCCCCCAGCCAGGCACCCGCCGTTGGGGACCTCCAGTGCCGCGCCGGGCGCGGCGACCGCCGTGGGGGGCGGGCCGGCACCCAAGGACGCGGCAAAAGCCGAGGCCAGGGCCTGCACCCAGCCGTCCAGGAACGCGGCAAGCTCCCCCCGGAAACGCTCCTGGCGGGCGAAGACCTTGAGCTGGCTCACAGCCACCTCGACCACCTTGGTCCCCCCTTTGCCCACGGCCAAAATGCCCGCTCCCAGGCCGAAACCTTTGAAGTCCATGCCCACCATGAGGCTTCCTGGCTCCAGGGTGCAAAAGTGGGAGCGGGCACCCTGCGGCTCGCCTTTGTCGTCGAGGGCCACGGTGAAAAGCACCACCTGCCCTTCCTTCACGTACCAAGCGGTTTCGGGATCACCGATGACCCAAGGGGTGTTGCCGCTGACGGCTTTCGTTTGCCCCCATTGGCCCAGGGTTTCGGCGAGGGTGGCGGCCAGCTCCAGGGATGGTTGGAAAGGCTCAGGCGCACGGCCCGACGCTGCCGGCGGGCCGGCAGGGGCCGCCACCTTTGGGGATGGGCCGGGGGAGCCGGCGCCCTCCCCTCGGGCCCCGGGGGGGACGGGAGCTCCAGTCCCGGCTGGCTGCTGACTTTCGGGCGAAGGCTTCGGCGACAGCTCCAGGCGAAGGGTGGGTTCCAGCTCCGCGCTGCCCTCCTCCCGGAACACGAAAACCGTAGCCCCGAGGCGGAAGGCATCCCCGGGCTCGAGCTTGTGCTCGCTGACCCTTTTTTCCCCCACCCACACGCCGTTGGCAGAGCCCAAGTCCACGAGCAGCGCGGCGCCGTCGCCTACCCTGATTTCCGCGTGGCGCCGGGACATGGCCCGGTCCTGTACGACCACCTGGCAGTCCGGGGAGCGCCCCAGGACAGCCGCACCGTTTTCGAGGACGACCCTTCGACCCACCGCCGCCGGGTCCGGCGATTGGCGGATTTCCAAAAAGAGCCGCAAGGGGGAGGAAGCGCCCATCAGTGCTTGATGAGCTCGGCGTACAAGCCGGGCTGGTCTTTGAGCTCGTCGTGGGTCCCGCGCTGGACGATCTTGCCGCGCTCCATGACGATGATTTCGTCGGCGTCGCGAATGGTGGAAAGGCGGTGGGCAATGATGATGCAGGTGCAGCCGCGGCGGCGCACGGCTTCGTCCACCCACAGCTCGGTGGCCGGGTCCAGGGCCGAGGTGGCCTCGTCCAGGACCAAAATGGTGGGGTCCCCAACCAGGGCGCGGGCGATCTCCAGACGCTGCCTTTGGCCTCCGGAAAAGTTGCGTCCCCCCTCCTCCACCAAGGCGTCGTACTTGCCGTTGCGGGCTTGGACGTCGTCGTCAATGGCCGCGTCCCGGCAAGCTCGCGTCACCGCTGCCCGGGGGCGGGTGCTGTCCCACATGGTGACGTTTTCGAAGACCGTCCCGCCAAAGAGGAAGATGTCTTGGTCCACGAAAGCGAGGGAGTTCCGCACGAGCTCAGGGGGGAGCTGGTCTACCGGCACGCCGTCGAAGAAGATTTCGCCCGACCAGGGTTTGTAAAGACCCGCCAAGAGCTTGGAAATGGTGGACTTGCCGCTGCCGCTCCGGCCCACCAAAGCCACCCGGCGCCCGGGGCGCACTTTGAGGTTGAAGTTTTCGATGAGGGGTGGGTCCAGAGGGCTGTAGCCGAAGGTCACGTTGCGGAGCTCCACCTCGCCGGCCAGCTTGGGAACCTCGGCGGCCCGCCAGGCGCCCGAGGGCCGGCCGTCCCGGCGGTACTGCTCGTCCTGGGGGAAGCGAAGAACGTCGTCCAAGCGGTTCATGTCGGCTTCCAGCTCCTGGACGGCGGCACCGAAGCTCACCAGGGTGTTGAGGGGTTTGGTGAAGGACGCCATGAGGCTTTGGTAGGCCACGAGCATGCCCACGGTCATGCCCCCATCCATGACCTTGAGGGAGCCCAAGAGCAGGATGAGGGCCGTGGTGAGGTTGGAAACCAACGGCGGCACGGCGTTCAAGAGCTGGGAGAGGGTGTCCAGCTCCTGTTGGGACCGCAAGGCCTTAGCCTGGTACCCGGCCCAGCGGGCAAAAAACTCCGACTCGGAGCCTGTGGCCTTGATGGTTTCCAAAAGCTGCAAACCGTTCATGGCCGTGCCCATGAGCTTGCCGTAGTCCTGCTGGAGCCTGCGGGAGGCATCCACCCGGCGTCGGGCGACCAGCTTCATCCCCCCTACGTTCAAAAGGGCCAGAGCCACGCACGCCAAAGTCAACGGCACGTCGTAAAGCATCATGAGGACCGCGTAGAAAACCACCAAGATCGAGTCAATAACGGTGGTGGTGAGTTTGCCGGAAATGGTTTCGGCTACCTTATCGTTGATTTGCAGGCGCGAACCAATTTCGCCAGCGTAGCGCTGGGCAAAGTACGAAACCGGAAGTCGCAAGATGTGGTTGAAAAACCCCGTGGAATTCGAGAGAGCAATTTTGGTTTCCAGACGCAAGAGGTAGTACTCCTGGAGATACGTCAGCCCCATGCGCAGAGCTGCCGTGAGAAGCATGCCAATCAAAAGCGGGGTGACGATGGATTGCCGTCCGCCTACCAAGTAATCGTCAATGAAAACCCGAGAAAAGGTGGGAATGACGAGACCCGGAACCACCAGGAAAAGCCCGCAGAGGAGAACGAAGAGAAGGGCCTGCTCCGAACCTTCCAAGCGCTTGCGAAAGGCACCCAGCATGCTGGGTTTTTCCCCGGCGGGCTTGAAATCGGGACCCTTTTCGAAGGTCAAAACCACGCCCGAGAAGGAGGCGTCCAGCTCTTCGAGGGTCACGACCCGTGGCCCGGAAGCCGGGTCGTTGAGGTATACCTTGCCGCCCGAAAACCCCTCCAGGACCAGAAAGTGGTTCATGTTCCAGAAGAGGATCACGGGTAAGGGGAGGTCGTAAAGCTTGTCAATGTTTTCGTACTTGAAGCCCTTGGCCACGAGGCCGTACTTGCGGGCAGCGCGCAGGACGTTGGAAGCTTTCGAGCCGTCTCGGGAGACTCCGCACTCCAGGCGCAGCTCCTCCAGGGGGACGATCCTCCCGTGATAGCCGAGGATGATGGCGAGGGCGGCCGCGCCGCATTCCACAGCTTCCATTTGCAAAACCGTGGGGGTCTTGACGCGCCGGTTGGGGGGCGGCGGCAGCGCGTGCCGTGGTTCCTCAGGAACGGCAGCCATAGGCACTTACCCCGCGCCAGCGACCCGCTTCACCAGCGGGATGATGTAGGCCATGGGGCGTTTGGTTTCCACCACCACCGAGCCCTGGCACAAAGTCCCGGGAAAGACCTTGACGGGCGGCCCCTTCCCCGAGGTCCAGCGGAAGCCCGAAGGGGCATCCCCCTGGGGAACGAGGTCCACGGTCACGCGAATGGGGGTGGCGCGGCCGGCGAGCTCCTGGGCCAGCTGCTCGTTGCGGAGGATGCGCTTCAAGGCCTCGGGGGTAAGGGGAAACTCGGAAACCTCCTCCACCTGTCCCACGATGTACCCGTACTCCTCAGGCCGCACGGTGGAGGGGGAAACGTTGGCGCTCATGCCGGGAGCGATTTTCTTGCCCTCCGCCGCCGGGACGAAAAGCACCGCCTTGAGGGGCTGGGACGGATCTTCGAGGGTCACCAGGCGGGCCCCCGGCTGCACCAGGTCCCCCACGTTGGCGGTGATTTCCAGCACCCGGCCGTTGTAGGGGCTCGTGACCGTCAGCCCGGCAAGTTGGGCCTCCAGCTCCTTGAGACGGGCGCGAACCTGCTCGATTTGCACGCTCCTCCCGGCTGAGGCTGACCGGAGGTTGGCGATGCTTTCCTCGGTGGCCGTGAGCTCGGCTTGGGTTTGGAGGAGCTGGGAACCGGTCAAAAGCCCCCGCTCCACGAGCTTGCGCTGGTTTTCGATTTTCTTGCGCAGCTCGGCGGCTCGCGCCTGATAGCGGGACAAAAGCTGGGCTTGCGCCACCGCTTGCTCGGCGCCGTGCCCGGAAATTGCCGAGAGCTCTTCCTTGGTGTTTTCGTAGCGCACCCGCAGCTCGGGCTGGTCCAAGCGCAGCACCACGTCCCCCGCCCGCACCATTTGCCCCGGCTCCACCTTGACCTCCATCACATGGCCGGCAAGGGTGGAGCTGACTTCGAACACCGCACCTCCCCGCATGTGGAGGGGTGTTCAGCGATGAGCATTCCTACTCCGACTCCTATCCTTATTTTCTTTCACCTGTCACTGAACGGTCTTTGGCATTGTAATTCA
>JBAMMG010000046.1:0-6130 GCA_039793905.1 Thermoanaerobaculum sp.
CCGCTCCCGGACGCGGGGCTTTGGCTCATTCTCTCTCTCTCTTGTCAACCCCCCCATTGCCTCGTCACAAAAATGCCCGAACGGGGGTGCTTGCCTCACGGAAGGATCTGCCCGAAAAGGCGGAGAAGGGAGACACGGTCTCCCGAGGGGGACGGAGGTTCGGGGGGAAAAGGCTTGGCGTTGGCGGTGCTTGCGGCCGGGAGCTCGGCATCCTCCGAGGCTTTGGCTTCATTTTCGAAAAAGCGGGTAGCGTCGTCCAAGGTGCCCCGGAAGTTTTGATTCGGGTAGAGGCTTTTCCGGGCTAGCTGCGGTAAAGTGGGGCGGCGGGAACTTGAAGGGAACCTGGCGGCGGAGGCAGCCATGACGAAAAAGGTTTACGTTGCGGCCTACCATCAATCGCCTTTCGGCAAGCTGGGGGCGGTTTCGGTGCCGGAGATCGTGCGGCGCGCCGTGACCGAAGTGTGCGCCACGGTGGGCGTCGAGCCCTCGGTTTGCGACGTGGGGTCCATTGGCGCTGTCTGCAACATTGCCCTCAACGAGCAAGGGTTGCTTTCGGGGCTCATGGCCGAAGTCCCGGGCTTGGCGGGCAAACCCATGGAAACGGTGGAAAACGCCTGCGCCACCGGTGGCCAGGCCATCCTTTCCGTGGTTTACAAGCTGCTTTTGGGGTTGGGTGAGGTGGGCATTGCCGTCGGCTTTGAAAAGATGCGGGACGACCAGGGAAAGGTGGACGGCAAAGCCATCGGCCGCACCCTCGGTTTTTTCTCCCACCCCGAGGAGCGAGTGGGCAAGACCTACGTTTTCCCCCACCTCTTTGCCGAGGTCATGGAGCTGTACATGAAAACCTACGGTGTCACCGAGGAGGACTTGGCCTACGTGGCGGTCCTGGAGTACCAAAACGCCCAGCACAACCCTTACGCCCAAATGCGGGGTGTGACCCCTACCGTGGAGGATGTCCTCCGCATCGAGGGGATCAACCGCTACATCGTGGAAGGCTTGCCCCTCAAAACCTACGACTGCTCGCAAATTTCCGATGGCTACGCGGCCATGATTCTGGCTACTGAGGAGGGTCTGCGCCGCCTAGGGCTATCTCCCCGGGACTGCGTGGAGCTTGCAGGCTATGCCCAAGCCACGGACCCCCTCCGGAAGGGAGTGCGCGATGTCCTCCGCCCGGCCGGAGCCTACAAGGCCATGAACGCGGCCTACGCCATGGCCGGGGTGAAGCCAGAAGATGTGGACGTAGCGGAGGTCCACGACTGCTTCACGGTCATGGGGGCCATGGGCGCCGAGGTCCTGGGGGTGGCCAAGCTGGGGGAAGGTGCCAGGTACTGGAGGGAGGGGCACGCTGCCGTGGGGGGGCGGTGTCCCATCAACACTTCGGGCGGACTCATTGCCAAAGGCCACCCCATCGGGGCCACGGGGGTGGCCATGGTGGGGTGGTGCGCCTGGCAGCTCTTAGGCAAGGTTCCGCTTCCGTTGCAAGTCAAGGGCGCCCAAGTGGCGGCGACCTTCAACATCGGCGGCCCTATCTGTGCTTCCGTGTGCACGGTCCTCAAGGCTCCCGCAGGATAAGACGCGGCAAGGCTCCCTTTTCGGCGGAAAGCCAGGCGTTCTCCCTCGGGGAGGTACGCGTTGGGCTCGGCAGCCCAACCAACGGTTTCCCTTGGCGTAAACTTCGAGAAGAGGCTAGGAGGGTGCCATGGCCAAGGTCCTTCTGGATGTGAACGGCCGCCGCCATGAGGTGGAGGTGTCGGCGGACACACCGCTTTTGTGGGTCCTGCGGGACCATTTGCGGCTCACCGGGACCAAGTACGGGTGCGGGGTCGGGCTGTGCGGGTCGTGCACGGTCCTGGTGAACGGGGAAGCGGAGCGCAGCTGCTCCGTGACCGTGGCTCAAGTGGCCGGAAAGAAGGTCCTCACCATCGAGGGGTTGGGGGGAAACCACCCCGTGCAGAACGCTTTCCTGGCCGAGGACGTACCCCAGTGCGGGTACTGTCAGTCGGGGCAAGTCATGCAAGCGGTCGCGCTTTTGGCCAAACACCCCAGGCCGACTCCGGAGATGGTGGCGGGAGCCCTCGGGGACATCCTCTGTCGCTGCGGCACCTACGACCGCATTGCCCGGGCGGTGGCCCGCGCCGCCCAGGAGGTTCGCCATGAGCGCTAGAGGTCTCACCCGCCGGGAGCTTTTGAACCTCTCAGTTGCCGTGGGGGGCGGTTTAGTGCTGGGGCGGCTCGGGCCCCTCGGTGCCGAAAGCGGGCCGGCATTCCTCCAGCCCAACCCCTTCGTGCGGGTCGGAGCCGACGGCACGGTCACGGTTTGGGTCAACAAGTCGGAAATGGGGCAAGGGGTGCTCACGGGCCTTTCCCAAATCGTGGCCGACGAGTTGGGAGCGGACTGGGAAAAGGTGGTGCCTGTGCAAGCGGACGCCCACCCCAGGTACGGCAACCAAAACACCGGCGGCTCTACCGCGGTTCGCACCCAGTTCCAAGAGCTTCGAAAAGCTGGGGCGGCGGCCAGGGAAATGCTCAAGGAAGCTGCGGCGCGGCGGTGGAACGCTCCAGCTTCCCGGTTGCAAGCGGTTGGTGGCCGGATCCTGGACCCCGTCACGGGGCGGAGCTTGGCCTTCGGGGAGCTGGTGGCGGAAGCGGCTAAGCTTCCGGTTCCCCAGAACCCACCCCTCAAAGACCCCAAGGATTTCACCTTCATTGGCAAGCCTTTGCCGCGCAAGGACGCCCGTGTGAAGCTCACCGGTGAAGCGGTTTTTGGGTGCGACGTTCGCCTTCCGGGGATGCTCTTTGCCGTTGTCGCCCGCCCCGAGGTTTTTGGGGCAAGGCTTGCAGGCTTCGACGCTGCAAAAGCGATGGCGGTCCAGGGGGTGGTGAAGGTGGTTCCCATCAGCTCCGGCGTAGCGGTGGTGGCGAGGGACACGTGGGCGGCCCTCAAGGGGCGGGCAGCCTTGAGCATGCGCTGGGAAGGCGGCGACACTGGCTTTTCCTCGACCGAGCTTTTGAGGGAAATGGCAAAGCTTGCCGCCGAGAGCGGCCAAGAGGCGTTTGCTCGGGGCAACTTTGCCCAGGCCATGGCGACCGCTTCCAAGAAGGTCAGCGGGACGTTTGCCGTGCCGTTTCTGGCTCACGCCCCAATGGAGCCCCAAAACGCTACGGCGTGGTTCCACGACGGCGGCCTGGAGGTCTGGGCCCCCACTCAGGTGCCCATGCCGGCGCGGGAGGAAGCGGCGCGGGCCGCAGGCCTTCCGGTGGAAAAGGTCACCTTGCACGTGACGTTTTTGGGTGGGGGGTTTGGCCGCAGGCTTGCCTCCGACTTTGTGCGCGAAGCCGTGGAGGTAGCCAAGGAGGTGGCGGCGCCGGTGCAGCTTCTCTGGACACGGGAGGACGACCTTACCCACGACTTTTACCGGCCTCCCTCGGCCCATCGCTTGGAAGCGGGGCTCGACGCCCAGGGCCGCATCGTGGCCTGGCGCCACCACCAGGTGACCTGCTCCATCGGCCAGCAGCGCAACCCCTCCCGCGCCGGCCAGATGGACCGCGGTGCCCTGGAAGGCGCCGAGCCTCCCTACGCCATCCCCAACGTGACCGTGGAGCAAACCCTCGTTTCCGCCCCGGTTCCCCTGGGGGCGTGGCGCTCGGTGTACGCCTCCCAGAACCCCTTTGCTTCGGAGCACTTTTTCGATCTGGTGGCGCGTGCCGCCGGCAGGGACCCTTTCCGCTGGCGCCTGGAGTTGCTCCCCGACGGGCCGCTGAAGGAAGCCTTGAAGCTTGCTGGCGAAAAGGCGTCCTGGGGCCAACCTCTCCCTGGGGGTGGGGGCCGGGGGGTGGCGTGCTGCAGCACTTTTGGTTCCCACGTGGCGGAAGTGGCGGAAGTTTCGGTACGGGAAGGCCAAATCAAGGTGGAGCGGGTGGTCGTGGCCATCCACTGTGGTCGCGCCATCAACCCGCGGCTCGTGGAGCAGCAGCTGGTGAGTGCCGTGGTTTTCGGGCTTTCGGCGTTCCTTCGGGGGAAGATTACAGTGGAAGGCGGCAAGGTCCTGGAAACCAACTTCGACCGCTACGAGCCCCTGCGCTTTTTCGAAATGCCCAAGGTCGAGGTGCACATCGTGCCCAGCCAGGACCCCCCGGGCGGTGTGGGGGAGCCGGGGGTTCCGCCTCTCGCGCCGGCCGTGGCCAACGCTATCCTGGCCGCCACCGGCAAGTCCGTGGAGCGCCTGCCCTGGGCGTGAGGGTGCACCGTGACCCGTGACATGTTGGCGTTTTTGCAGGAACTGGAAGGGAGCGGGGCCCGCTACATGGTCATCGGCGCCATGGCCTTGGGTTTTTGGGGATGCCCTCGCACCACGGGTGACCTCGACCTTTGGGTGGATGGGCGCGAGGCGCCCCTGCTCATGGAAGCGATCACCCGTTTTTTTGGCGGTGCGGACTTGGGGCTTAAGGAAGACGATTTGAAAACCCCCGGTGTGGTGCAACTCGGCTATGCCCCTAACCGCATTGACTTGGTGATCCTCGAGGAGGCTTCCAACTTCGACGAGGCTTGGGAGCGGGCGGTGCGTTTCCCGGTGGGAGGGGTTTCCGTGGTGGTCGCTGACAGGCGAGACCTCATCAGGTTAAAAGAGGCCTTTGGCCGCCCCCAGGACCTGGCAGACGTGGCAGCGCTCAAGGGGCAGCCATGATCAAGCCGGTGGCGCGGAAGTTTCCCTTGGGTCGGGTTCCCCCGGACCTGGAAGAGTGGCTCGCCGTTCCCCTCGAGGAGCGGCTGCGGGCGGCCTACGAGCTGGCGCTGTTTTTTGCCCGCATGTACCCCCTTGACGAGGTGAGCGACCCCCGTTTCCCGCCCGAATCCGAGAGGATCGCTCCCATAGCCCGCAAGCGAGCGCTGGGAAAAGGGAAGGGCGCTTAGGGTTCCCGGGTGGTGTCTACAGCGCTAGGCTTCCAGCCAAGGGAGGCTCGGGCCGGGGGGAAAGGCTTGCCGCCGGTACCGGCACGCGCGGACGGTAGAGGGTGTCCCGTTCCACCGGGATGCGACGGGCTTCGCGGATGAGTCTTTCCAGCTCCGCCCGGGGCATCCCCTTGCCCGCCTTCCCCCCCGCCGCGTAGGTGATGCGCTCATCCACCACTGTGCCGTCCAGGTCGTCAGCCCCAAAGTGCAGCGCCACCTGGGCAGTCTTGGCGCCCAGCATGATCCAGTAGGCCTTGATGTGGGGAACGTTGTCCAAAAGCAGGCGGGCAAGGGCGATGGTTTGGAGGTCGAGACGCCCCGTAGGGCCCGGGAGGTGGGCGAGGCGGGTATTGGCCGGGTGAAAGGCCAAGGGGATGAAGCACTGGAACCCCCCGGTTTCGTCCTGGAGGGCCCGGAGCTTGAGGAGGTGGTCCACCCGCTGCTCGGGGGTTTCCACGTGGCCGTAGAGCATGGTGCAGTTGGACTTGAGGCCCAGCCGATGAACCGTTCGGGCAATTTCCAGCCATCGCTCGCCGGAGGTCTTGTGGTCGCAAATGACGGCCCGCACCTCAGGGGCGAAAATTTCCGCGCCCCCTCCGGGGCATGAGTCCAGCCCCGCTTCCTTCAACCGAAGGACCACCTCTTCCACCGGCAGTTTGGCGCGCTGGGCGAGGAAGTCCAGCTCCACCATGGTCAAGGCCTTGATGTGAACCCAAGGAAAGCGTGCTTTCAGGGCCCGGAAAAGGGCTTCGTAGTAATCTACCCCGAGCTTGGGGTGGAGCCCGCCGACGATGTGGAGCTCACCGACCGTTTCGTCCACATCGGCAGCCGCTACCTCCACGGCTTCTTCCACCGAGTACGTCCACCCCCGGGGGCCGCCGTACTTTTCGGCACAGGCACAGAGGGCACAGGAGGCTCTGCAGACGTGGGTAGGGTTCAAGTGGCGGTTCACGTTGTAGTAGGTGACGTCACCGTGGAGCTTTTCCCGGACGTGGTTGGCGAGGCGGCCCACCCCCAAGAGGTCAAAGGTGGTGGCCAGCACCATGCCGTCGTCAAAGCTTAGCCTGTCGCCGGCGAGGACCTTTTCAGCAATGGGCAGAAGGCGCGGATCTTGAAAACGAAACACGTTCCCCCCAAAACAGGCGCGACTTTATCACGCTGGGCGCCCGGTCTTCGCTA
>JBAMMG010000047.1:0-38110 GCA_039793905.1 Thermoanaerobaculum sp.
GCCGGTGCTGGGCTTGCTGCCTCGCACCGGCCGGCGGGTCGTGGTGTGCCTGGACCACACCACCTCTCGGGCTGCAGAGTGGCTGGCGTTCCTCTTGAGCCAGAGGGGCTTCCCCACGGTAGGGGTCGAAACCTTTGGGGATACGGGTGTTCGCGAGAGCTTGCCGGCTGCCGATGGCGAGCTTTGGGTTGCCCGCTATTTCCTGATGGGTCACGAGCAAAAGCCGCTTTTGGGCCGGGGCCTGAAACCGGTGACCTTGGTTCGTCCCTTTGGGGAAGGAGACCCGATCCTCCAAAAGGCCCTGGAGCTCGCCCGTGGCGAGGAAAAAGCCAAGGCCGCCTAAGGCTCGCACGGCCCGGCGGCCACGGTCCCTCGGGCTCGCCTCGACGATCCGCACCGTTCTTGCCCTCCTCCTCTTGGCCGGAAGCGGGGCGCTTTTGTGGTGGCTGGCCGCTGGTAAGGTCAAAAAGCCCGCCGACGACCGCCGGCGCCTCGAGGAAACCGTGCGCCATGTGCTGGCACGGGTGGGGGTGAGCGGCGCGTTCCAGGGGTGGGAAACTGCAGATGACGCAACGCCCACGCTCGTGGTTCACGTTTCCGGGGGGAGCGAGGTCCCTGTGCGCCGCTTGGGCTTGGAGCTGGCGGCAGCCCTCCACAACGCCGGCGGCGAGTTGGAGGAGCTGCCGGTCCTGGAAAAGGGGGGTTACGGCCGGGTCGCGTACCGCGGGCACCTGGGGAGCGTTCGCCTGCGCCTGGTCGTGGTGCACGAGGAAAGCCCGCCGCCGGTTCCCTCGCCGCAAGCCCGCCAGGTACAGGGGAAACTCGCCATCGTTTTGGACGATGCGGGGTTCTCCGAAGCCGCGCTAGCGGCCATCGCCGGCCTCCCTCCCGAGGTTGCCGTGGCGGTCCTCCCCAACGCGCCGGCTTCGGCCGCGGTGGCGAAGGCGTTGCGGGCCCAGGGGCGGGAGCTTTTGCTCCACATGCCCATGGAACCGGAAGGCAACGGCTCCCCTGGGCCAGGGGAGGGAGCCATCGTGGTTGGGCTCGATGCGTCCCAGGTGCGCCAACGCCTGGAAAACGCCCTGGCGGTGGTCGGTCCCGTTTTCGGCGTGAACAACCACATGGGCTCGCGGGCTACCAGCGACCCCGAGCTCATGGCCCACTTCATGCAGGCGCTGGCTGGTCGCGGGCTTTACTTTTTGGATTCCCGCACGACCCCGGCCTCGGTCGCGGAAAAACTCGCGCGGCAAGCGGGGATTCCAGCTTTGCGCCGGGACGTGTTCTTGGATGTGGTCGAGGAAGAGGGGGCGGTGCGCTCGGCCCTCGCCACCGCCGCCTCTCTCGCCCGGAGCCAAGGGCGGGCCTTGGCCATTGGCCACGTCCACCCTTTGACGCTCCGCGTCCTCCAGGGCGAGCTTCCCCGCCTTGGGGGTGTGAACCTGGTGCGGCCCTCGGCCCTGGTCAAGGGAGGGCCCTAAGGGTTGATCTGGATGTGGCTTTCCACCCGGCAGTCAGGGCGCAGGGAAGCGAGCGCCGAGCAGTAGGTTCGGTGGGAGAGCTCCACGGCCCGCTCGACCTTTTCCGGCTCCAGCCCTTCTCCCCACAGGCGGTAGTGAAGGGTCACGGCGGTGTAGTACTTGGGGTGGGTTTCCGCTCTCGTGCCGATAATTTCCACCTCCAGGCGGGCGAGGGGCTGGCGCATTTTTTCGAGGATGGCCACCACGTCCATGGCCGTACACCCAGCCACCCCCATGAGCAGCAGCTCCATGGGTGGCGGACCGGCAAAGTTGGGCCGCGACGGTGAGTCGAGAGTTACCTTTTGACCCGATCCGCCTTCGGCTTCGAAACGCAACCCCCCCTGCCAACGGAGCGTTGCTTTCGTTTGTTCGGCCATGCTCTCCCTCCCGGAAGCAAGTATACGGTTGGCTCGCGTCAGGACGCGAGCTGAGCGCGGGTAAAGAGGGCGAAGTAGGTTCCCCGGCGGGCTAAGAGATCGCCGTGGGTTCCCTCTTCCACCAGCTTGCCGCGGTGGAACACCAAGACCCTTTGGCACATTTGGGTGGTGGCCAAGCGGTGGGCGATGACCAGGGCGGTTCGGCCGGCGAGGAGGCGCTGGAGGGCCTTTTGGATACGAGCTTCCGTGAGGGGGTCCACCGACGCGGTGGCTTCGTCCAGGATCACAAACTCGGGGTCGCCCACGAGAGCTCGGGCAAAGGCCACCAACTGCCGTTCGCCCACGGAAAGCCCCGCTCCCCGCTCGCCGAGCACCGTGTCGAGCCCCCGAGGCAAGCGCTCCACGAGCTTTCCCGCCTGCACCTGCTCGAGGGCCCACAGGATCCTGTCGTCGGAAATCCCCGGCCTCCCCAAGGACACGTTCTCCCGAATCGTGCCCGCAAAGCAGTCCACGTCCTGGAGGACGACGGCAAAACGAGCCCGCAGCTCGGCGCGCCGCCACCGCCGGACGTCCACCCCGTCCACCAGCACCGCCCCCTCCTGGGGGTCGTAGAAACGGAGAAGCAAGTTGACGAGCGTGCTCTTTCCGGCTCCCGTGTGCCCGACGACCGCCACCCGTTCCCCTGCCTCGAGGGCGAAGCTGACGTTCCGCAGGGCCGGAGGGTCGTCGGGATCGTAAGCGAAGGTCACGCCCCGGAACTCCAGGGTCCCGGCTGGGGAAGGGGTCAGGGGTTGAGGGGGATCCGCGAGCTCGGGCTGGGTGGCCAAAAGCTCCCGCAGGCGCACGGAAGCGGCAATGGAGGCCTGGAGAACGTTGTAGTTTTCGGCCAAATCCCCAATGGGACGGTAAAAGCGCTGCACGTACTGGAGGAACGCCACCAGCACCCCGAGAGAAACGAGCCCTTTTTGGCTCCAGCCGGCTCCAAAGTACATGATGCCGGCGATGCCGAAGGCGGTCAAAAGCTCCACCGTGGGGTAGAAGACCGCGTAGTAGAAGATCCCGCGGATGTTGGCGTTCCGGTGTTCGGCGTCCAGGCCCACGAGCCTTTCGAGGCTCGCTCCCTGGGCCCGCAGGAGCTGCACCACCGAGATGCCGGCCAAATGCTCCTGGAGGTGGGTGTTCACGGCGGCGAACTTGGTTCGCACCTCCAGGTACACCGCTCGCGCGCGGCGCCGGAACCACGCGGCTAAAAGCACCAAAAGCGGCAAAACCGCAAAGGCCACGACCGCCAGGCGGGCGGAAAGGGAAAACAGCATGACCACGATCCCCACGAGGAGGAGCGAGTCGGCCAGGATTTCCACGAACCCCGATGTGAACAGCTCGTTCACCGCGTCCACATCGGAGGTGAGACGGGTAATGATGCGCCCGGCAGGGGTGCGGTGAAAGTAGGCGAGGTCCAGGGTCTGGAGGTGGGCGAAGAGCTTCTCCCGCAAGTCGCGCATGACCAACTGGCCGGTGGTGAGCATGGTGCGGGCCTGCACCACCATGAGCGCGGAACCCAGCGCCAGGGCCAAAAAGTAAAGCAGGGCCAAGCTGACAAGACCGCCGAAACCCTGCTGGGGCAAGGTAAGCCAGGCCAGCACCGCCGTGACCCGCCGGCCGGTCGCCGAAGGCTCAGGCCTGAGGTAAAGGTCTACCGCTGCAGCCGTGAGGAGGGGCCCCACCACCTGCAACAGTGCCCCAACCGTTACCAGGACCGTCGCCGCCACCATGCGCAGGCGGTAGGGGTACGCCCAGCGTAACAGCCACAGGAGGGGCGAAGGCTCACCGCCGGCGGGGGCAGGGTGAGTGTCGGCACTCATGAGGTTTCGGCGGGGCTTTCGTCGAGGGGGGGAACGAGGGGCCGCCCGGCCAGGCGCCCGATCCTTTGACCGGCAGCCAAGAGCTGGAGGAGGTGGAAGCGGCTCAACCGCGTCCAACGCCCCGGCCGCACCACATCGGCGGCCAGCAGCGACACGATGGCGGCGGGTATCTTCAAAAACGGCCTGGGGTGGAAAAAAAAGGCCAAAAAATCGCGGTCGTAAAAGGAGCGAATGAACGAGAAAAAAAGCTTCTGGAGGTTGCGGGTAAGAGTGACGGTGGGCGCCAGGTCCACGGCGTCCACCCGGCCGTGGCGGTGAAGGGCATCGGCGACGTCTTCGGCGGCGGAAGCGGCGGTGGTGGTGGCTATGAACACACCGGTGGAAAAGATGGGGTCCAGAAAGCCGGCGGCGTCCCCCACGAGGCAAAACCCCTCTCCGGCCAGCTTGGTGACCCGGTAGGAAAAGTTCTGAATCGCGGAAAACGGGATGATGGGCGAGGCTTTGGCGAGCCGCCGGGCCGCTTCCGGCGTGTGCTTTAAAGCTTGCTGGAAGATCTCCTGGGGGGGCTGGCCGTGGGCTTGCCAAAAGCTCACGTCCAGAACTGCGCCGACGGAAACCGTATCGTCCGCAAAGGGGATGAACCAAAACCACCCGGCTTTGGTGAGGACGATGGTGATGTTCCCCCTGGCCTCCCCGGGGGGCAGCCACACACCTCGAAAGTGGCTCACGGCCGCCACCCTCCGGTGCCGCGGGTAGGGGAACCGCCACCCCATGCGGGTGGCCATGAAGGCTTTTTGCCCCGAAGCGTCCAGAAATGCCCTCAACGTGAAGGTGTGCTCTTGTCCCTGAGGGTCTCGGACCCGCAAACCCACCAAGCGCTTGCCCTCCCACTGCGGGGTCAGGGCCTCCCAGCCCGAGAGAACTTCGGCACCAGCCCTTTGGGCCCGGGAGAGGAGCAAGGCGTCGAACTCGTCGCGCCGAACCTGATAGGCGTGGGGAATGGCCGGTGGAAAGGCTTCGGCGAAACGGTACTCCACCACCTTGCTCCCGTCGGCAGTGGCAAACACGGCCCCGGGCTTGAGCCGCGTGTGGGGCAAGGCCTTGATGGCTTCGTGAACCCCTAAGCGGTCGAAGAGGGGGAGGGAATGGGGCAGCAGGGACTCACCCACGTGAAAACGGGGGAAGGGTTCCTTCTCCAGAACCGTGACGGCAAACCCAGCTTCGGCCAGGAGCGTGGCCGCGGTGCTACCCGCGGGTCCACCCCCGAGGATGAGCACGTCGCAACTGCGGCTCCCCATGGGCGCTGTCCGCGGCCCCAGCCTCTAGCGGTGAGCGTAAGCTGGCGCTGCTGCTTTGCCGCCACGCTCCCCCACGAGGAGGAAGTCCCGGAACTTGGTGTAGCAGTCCCGGCACACCATACGCCCGGTCACGAGCTCACCCTCGACCACCTCGCCCTCCACGAAAAGGCCAGTGACCTGGCTCAGGCAAAGATGGCACATGTCTTGACGATCCTTTTCCCACCTCCAAACGGGCCCGCTCATGGTTCCCTCCAGCCAAAACGGCCGGCAAAAGCTTAGCAAAGGTACAATGCCGGGGCGAGGAACCAACGATGCCTTGGCCTCTGCTCGTGACCGCTGCCGTGTCGTTTGTTGCTGCCTTCTTCGGTGCGGTGGCGCCCCACTCTCTGCTCGGGCGGCTGCGCCTTTGGCTTGCCCTTACAGGGACATTCGCCCTGCTTGCCCACGGGGCGCGAACGCTGGCGCCGGGCACGGCGTGGGAGCGATGGGCGGCTGGGGCGTTGCTTTTCGTTTTCGCCGTCGCGGCCACCCGTGCTGGGTTGCTGGGCCTGTTCGACTTCGTTTTGGGCAAGCGTTTGGGGATTCAGATCCCGCGCCTCACCCGAGACGTGGTTGGGGGGAATCGTCTACGCCTTGGTTTTGGCTTTTGCCTTGCAAGCCATCACAGGCATGGAGGTGAAGGCGCTTCTGGCCACCTCGGCGGTCTTGACCCTCGTTTTGGGGTTGGCGCTCCAGGAAACTCTGGGCATGCTCTTCGCTGGCCTCGCTCTCGTTGGCGACAGGCGCTTGGCGGCAGGGACCTGGGTGGAGCTGGACGGCACGTGGGGGCAGGTGGAGGAGCTGGGGTGGAGGGTACTGGTCCTGCGGACCCGCCAGGGGCAGCGTTTGATGATCCCCAATACGACGATGGCGCGGGCCAGCGTGCGCTTTTGGCCGGAGGAGGGGGAAGGGGCTGTGGTTGTCCGCCTCGGCACCACCTACGGCAAGAGCCCGGAAAAGGTTCGGGAGGTCCTGACGAGAATAGCCGCGGACGTGGTGGGGCCTTGCGTGCACCGAAAACCTGAGATTCTCTTGAAGGGTTTTGGAGATTCCGCGCTGGAGTGGGAATGCCGCCTGTGGACCCGGGAACCTTGGCGGGAGTCCGAGTTTACGGACGCCTTTTTGCGCCGCGCCTGGTACGCCTTGCGCCGGGAAGGCATCGAGATTCCCTTTCCCCAGCGGGTGGTGCACACGGCGGAACCGAAGCCGGTGGGGGAAGAGGGAGGCGAGGCTGTGCTGGCGGCGCTGGCGGCCTGCCCCGCTCTGGCGTTGCTTTCCGCCCCAGCGCGGGAGATCCTGGCCCGCCACTCCCGGGTGGCGACCTTCGGGGACGGGGAGCTGGTGGTGAGGCAGGGGGAGGTTTCCCGGGCCCTTTACGTCATCGTTCGGGGCAGCGCCACGGTTCTCCGCGACGGGAAGGAGGTGGCCTTTCTGGCAAAAAGCGACCTCTTCGGGGAAATTGCGTTTCTCACGGGCCAGCCGCGGGCGGCCTCGGTGCGGGCCAATGGCGAGCTGACGGTGCTGGAAGTGGACGCCGAAGCCTTGGGGCGAGCGTTGGCCGAGGAACCAAACCTAGCTGACGAGCTGGCTCGGTCTGTAGCCGAACGGACGGCCCAGCTCGAGCGCCTGGTGGAGCTCGAAAAGGCCGCGGACTCCCGTGAGCTGGCGACGACTTTGCTGTCCCGCCTGCGGCAGTTTCTGAGGCGCTGAAAACGTTTCTTCGGCCCCCGGGTGCTGCGCGCCGCCGCTGCCTTTTCGAGGCAGCGGCCGCAAAAGGGGCGGTGGGGCCTTAGAACGGGATGTCGTCCTCCATTTCAGGCGGAGCTTCGGGCACTTCCGCCGCTCCAGCTTCCGGCGCTTCCTCCCGCCGGCCCAAGAGCTGAATGGTCTGGGCGCGGATTTCGGTGAAGTAGCGGCGGTTACCTTTTTCGTCGTCGTACGTGCGGGTGCGGAGGGAACCCTCCACGTAAATTTGCCGGCCCTTGGTCACGTACTGCTGGCAGAACTCCGCGAGCTTGCCCCACGCCACCACCGTGTGCCACTCGGTGTGCTCCTGGCGGTTGCCATCCTTGTCCCGCCAGCGTTCGTTGGTGGCCAGGGAAAAGCGGGCCACCGCAACCCCCGAGGGTGTGTGGCGCAGCTCCACCTCTCTGCCTACGTTGCCCACGAGAATGACTTTGTTCACGCTCATGATCTCCTCCCGGCGCGGACGGCGTGGTTACGGTAGCAAAAACTCGGGCAAGGGTCAAAAGGCTGGTCTTGCAGGCGTTTTTTGGCGCTTGCCGTGCTAGATTTCCCCCGTGGAAACGAAGCGGAAGCTCGTTCGAGCCACCACCGGCATGGCCTTGATCACGGCCCTGTCCCGCCTTTCGGGCTGGCTGCGGGACAAGGTCGTGGCCGCACACCTTGGAGCGGAGGGGATGGGCGACGCGTTCGTGGCCGGCTTTCGCGCCCCCAACCTTTTCCGCCAGTTGCTGGCGGAAGGGGCCCTTCACGCCACGTTCATTCCCACCCTGGCGGAGGTGGAAAAGAGCGGGTGCGAGGAGGAGGTTCGATCCTTCGTGCGGGCCATGACCACCACCCTCGCCGTCCTTGCCGGGGTCGTGGTCCTCTTGGGAATGTGGCAGGCAGAGCCGTTTGCCGATATTCTGGCTCCCGACTACCGCTCGATCCCCGAAAAGCACGCAGCAACGGTGTACTTCACCCGCTGGTTTTTCCCTTACCTGGCGTTTATTTCCTTAGCGGCCTTAGCCCAAGGGGTCCTCAACGTGAGGGGGAGGTTCCTGCTTTCGGCGGCGACGCCCATCTTTCTCAACGCCTCCATAGCCGGAAGCGTCCTCGCTGCGTGGTGGCTGTCCCAGCCTTACGCGCCGTGGTTGGTGGCCGGCGTTCTTGCCGGTGGCTTTCTGCAATTTGCCACGCAATGGGTGGCAGGGGTGCGGCTGGGGGTGCCGCTCGTGCCGGGACGGGGTGCCTTCAGGCACCCCCAGGTCCGGGTGGTGTTGCGAAAGGCCTTGCCGTTGCTTTTCTCTTCCGGGATTTACCCGCTGACGGTTTTCCTCGCCACCTACCTGGCTTCGAGTGCCGGAGACGGGGCCCTTTTTTGCGTGTACGCCGCGTCGCGAATCAACGAGCTGGTGTACGGGGTCATCGTCGTGCAGCTCGCTACCGCCCTCTTGCCGACCCTGGCCGTTGACGAGAAGGCCAGCGAGACCTTCAGCTTCGCCGTTCGCTTGCAGTCCTTCGTGGTTTTACCCGCCATGGTTTTTCTCGTGGTTTTGTCCCGGGAAGTCGCGGGGTTGCTCTTCGGCGGGGGGCGCTTCGGGCCATGGGCTGTGGCGACCACGGGTCAAGCGCTCGTGGCCTTTGCCTCTGGCATGCCGGCGCTCGCCTTTGGCAAGCTGGCTTCGGGAAGATTTTTCGCCGTTCACGATACGCGCTCGCCGGTGTACGCGTCACTCCTGGGGTTGGCAATTTTTGCCGGATTTGGCTTTTTCTTGACGCCGCGTTTCGGGGCACCGGGGGTGGCGGCGGCGGCGAGCTTGTCCCAGTACGCGGGAGGTTTGTACCTGGGCTGGGCGCTTCGGCGCGCGGGCCAAAGCGTGGGGAAAGAAGTGGCACCTTCCCTGTGGCGTCATGGCCTTGCTGCGGCCGTCATGGCTGGTTTTTTGGCGATCATGGCGGAGCGCGTGGCCTTCCCGGTCACCACAAGCGTTCGCGGAGCGGCAACGGTGGCGGTGACGGGCATTCTTGGATTTGGCGTGTACCTGGTAGCTCTTTGGGCTCTTAGAACCCGGGAGGTCGCCGAGCTTTCAAGGCTTTTGGCGCGGAAAAAGCGATGAAAGCGGTAATCCAGCGGGTCTTGCGAGCCGAGGTGAGGGTGGGCGGTCAGAAGGTGGCAGCCATCGGCAAAGGGCTTGTGATCCTGGTGGCGGTGGAGCGAGGGGATAACCGGGAAACCGTGGAAAAAGCGGCGGAGCGCTTTGCCACCTTGCGGGTTTTCGAAGATGAGGCTGGCAAGATGAACAGGTCTTTAAAGGAGGTGGGAGGCAGCATCCTCCTCGTGTCCCAGTTCACCCTTGCCGGCTCCATCGCCCGCGGCCGCCGCCCCTCCTTCGATGGAGCGGCCCCGCCGGAGCAGGCCCAGCCCCTGTTTCAAGCTCTCGCTGAGGCCATCGCCGCTCGAGGGGTGGCCGCAGCCACCGGAGTTTTCCGGGCGCACATGGAAGTGGAGTTGGTCAACGACGGCCCCGTAACCTTCGTTTGGGAAAGCCGCCCGGCATCAGGTTAAGGGACCAGTTTGATGGGCTCGGGGGTAAAGCTCACAACGAAAATGAGCCAGCTCGCGGCAACCACCCAGCCTCGGTCGTCAGGCAGGGGGTCTTCCTCCCCGGGGATCCAGGGGTGGCGGACGCCCATGACTAGGGCCACCACCGCCCACACCCACCACCCGGTCCATTTGAAGCCCAAAACCACGAGCACAGCCAGCAACGGCCAAGCCACCAAACGGTGGATCTTTCCCAGCGCCGCATAGGTCACGTGCCCGCCGTCCAGCTGGCCGAACGGCAAGAGGTTCAATGCTGTCAACAGCAGTCCCAACCATGCCGCGTAAGCCGTGGGGTGAAGGAGAAGGTCTGCCCCTGCCCCCAGGGAAGGGTGGATCCAGGAAGCCATGAGCTTGAAGAGGATGGGCTCGCCAAAAAGCCAGTAGCCGCCCTTGGGGAGCTCGTAGACCACCTGGGAGTTCCAAATCCCCCAAACCAGCACCGGAAGGGTAACCAGAAACCCGGCAATGGGCCCGGAAGCCCCCACGTCCACGAGCTCCCGCTTGGTCAAAAGCGGCGAGCGGATGCGGATGAAAGCCCCCATGGTGCCAAGGCCGAAGGGCACCGGGATGAAAAACGGCAAAGTAGCGTCCAAGCGGTGCCGGCGGCAGGCCAGGTAGTGGCCCATTTCGTGGGCCAGGAGGATGGCCATGAGCGGGACGGAAAAGGAAAGGGCCGAGGCCAAGAACCCGCGGTCGGTAACGAGGCGCCCCAGGAGGGCAAAGCCAGAAAAGCGGCCGCTTTGCAAGGCCGATTCGACCCAGGCGGGGGCTGCAACGGTGAAACCGCCGACGAGGGTCGTCGTGGCAAAGGTAAGGAAGAACAGGGCTGCGTGCAGGAGAAAGCGACCCGGGGAGATGGGCGGGGGATCGGGCCTCAATACCCTGAGCAGGGCGCCGTCTGGCGCCAGGACCTCGATGGGTTCGTGAGACACGGGCTAGCCCAAATCGCGTAGCGCCTTTCCTGGTTTGAAGCGGACGGTTTTGCCGGGAGGGATCGGCACCTCCTGGCCGGTGCGGGGGTTGCGCCCGATCCCGCGCTTGCGGTCCTTGACCAAGAACACGCCAAAACCGCGGAGCTCGATGCGTTCGCCGCGCACCAGGGCTTGCCGCATGGTGTCGAAAATGGCGTCCACCACTTGGGCCGCTTTGGCTTGGGGCAGGTCCACCGTTTCCCTCACGAGCTTGACCAAGTCCGCTTTGATCATGGTTTGCAACCTCCTCCGCCAACTCCGGGCGGCAAAGCCTAGTGCTCCCCTTCCACCGCTGTCAAGGTGGGTACGGCCTTGAGCTTTTGGCGAACCACGATCATTTCCAAGGCCAAACCGGCCAGCCTCGCCAACTCCTGGACCTGCGATACAGACACCTTGGCCATCCCTTCCTCACCCCGATCCACCCAGAGGAACGCCACCGCCTTGCCGCGAATGCGAATGGGAACCGCTACCGCCGCGGCCGGGGGTGGGGGACCGAGGGCTTCCAGCAGCGCTTGGTTGCCTTCCCCTCCAACCAGGGGACCAGCGTGCAACTCCATCCCTCGGCTCAAGTTCAGGAAGACCGAGGGGCGGTCCAGGGGCAAGATGAAGGTGTGAAGGTCCTCGTCCACCAGGTCCAAACCCCGGCCCATCCACCCCATAACTTTGCCGTGATGGAGAGAAAAGAGCGCAACCCGGGTACCTTCCTCGGCAAGGGCAGCGAGAACCAGCTTGCCCACCTGGTCGCGGTGGGTGCAGCTGGCAAAGGCCTCTCCGAGGTGAGGGATAGCGTGCCGCGGGGGCATCTCCCCCACGTTCACAGGTGCCAAGGCGGGGAAGGTAGCGGCCGCCGCTGGTGGGGGTTGCCAAGGGGGGGCGTCCAGAGCCCGGAAGAGCTCGGGGCCGGACGCTTCCAACTGCCAGAACTGACGCCACTGGCGCTCCCGCCCCCGGGGTGGGCCGGGCGGGGCACTTTCGCCGGTACTGGCCGGTGTGGCAGGCAAAGCCAGGGCCACGGAAAGGGCTGCTTCCGTGGCTACGTGGGGACGAATGACCATCCCCGTCATGCTCGCCAGCTCGTCCAAGAGCACCAGGTCGTTGGGGTTGAGCATGGCCACGTCCAGGTTTCTCCCTTGCCGGGCAAAGGGGACGACCATGTGGCGCTTGGCAAAGGTGAGAGGGATGAGCGTCCGGATTTCCCGCGGCGCCGCGGCCAAGTCCAAAGCGCTCACCGGCGGACAGCCGGTTTGCTCGGAAAGCGCCTCGAGGAGCTTGGATTCGGTCACGAGGCCCAGGCGCATGAGCCAGCCGCCCAGGCTTCCCCCGTGGCGCCGGCACGCCTCCAGCGCCGACCGCAACCCGTCGAGGGAAACCGCCCCTTTCTCCAGCAGGATTTCACCCAGCCGTCGCATTTTCTGACTCCGCGCGCAGTATAGCCGCCTTTCGGTTGGCCTATGCCCCTAACCGATCCCCAACCGCTTGAAAAGGCCCGTCCGGAGCTTGTGCACCATCACGAAGGCATCCTCGCCGTTCTGGTAGTAGCGGGGACGGCGTCCCACGATCCGATAGCCCAAGTGGCGGTAAAGCTCGATGGCGCGCCGGTTGGAGACCCGCACCTCCAAGGTCACGCTTGCCCCCCGCCGCCGTTCCGCTTCCTCCTGGGCGGCGCGGAGAAGGGCCGTGGCTAGCCCTCTTCCCTGGTAGGAGGGGTGGGTTGCCACTTTGAGAATGTGGAGCTCGTCCACTTGCCAAACAGCAAAAAGGTAGGCCGCGAGCTCCCCCGTAGGGGTAAAGACCAGGCGCTGAAACCGATCCGGCTGGCCCACTTCGGTAGCAAATAGCCCCTCGGGCCAGGGGTCGGGAAACACCAGGCTTTCGAGCTCAGCGATGGCTGCAAGGTCGGAAAAATGCGGCTCGCGCCACGTGAAGGGTTCCGGAAGTGCTGCCATCACCGCACCTCCGTCGCGGGAAAAGGCTCCAGGTACTGAGGCGTTAGGCTTTCGGGGTCAGGCTCCTCCACCGCCAAACCCAAAGCCAGGAGGGCTTCCGCCGGGGCCGTAACCAGCGTGGCCACGGGAGTGCCGGGAGGAAGGGCAAGTCCCGGCGGTGCCGCCACCGGCAAGGATTGCCGGGCCACGTCGTCCAAGGGCACGACGTCGACCGGACCGGCCGGCTCCCAGGTGCGGCCGCGCCGGAAGGCTTGGGCGTACGCGAGGCTTCGGCGCGCCGGTTGCACCGCCAGCACCTGCCGCTCCAAAGCCCGAGCCGCTTGCACCAAAAGTGAGGAAAAGCCGCACACTGGCACACCGTGGGCTTGAGAAAGTCCCCAGGCGCAGGCCAGGGTGTTGCGGATGCCGGTAAACGAACCGGGTCCCGTGGCGGCCACGATGAGGTCGAGCTCGCGCGGCGACAGGTCGGCTGCTTGGAGTACCCCGTGCACGGCCTTGAGGAGAAGGTTGGCCCGAGGCTCGGGACTCGCCAAGGCCACGAGGGAAGGAGCGGCAAGGTTTCGGGTGGCGAGCGCCACTTCCACCCGTCCGGCGCACCCCAAAAGCGCCAGCACCGTTCTCATGGGCCCATTGTGCCCACACCCCTGGCGCGGCGCAAGGCAGGGATGGTGGGAAAATCGAGCAGCATCCCCGGGTTAACGGAAAGGGGCAGCCGAAAGCCTCGGGGCTGCGGAAGGAGGATGGCCGTGAGGGAGTGGCGCAGGGAAACCGACACCCTTGGTGACGTGATGGTGCCCGCGGAGGCGCTTTACGGTGCGCAAACGGCGCGGGCGATAACGAACTTCCCGATCTCCGGGTGGCGCCTGCCGGCAGCTTTTCTGTCCCATCTGGTGCTGGTGAAAAAAGCCATGGCCAAAGTCAATGGGGAGCTTGGGATACTGCCGGAGCCGGTAGCCGCGGCCATCGTCGCCGCTGCCGACGAGGTCTTGGGGGGCGAGCTTTGGGACCATTTCCCGGTAGACGTGTTCCAAACGGGTTCGGCCACGTCCACCAACATGAACGTCAACGAAGTTCTGGCGCAGCTGGCCAACCGGCGCCTTGCCAGTACGGGCTTGCGGGTACACCCCAACGACCACGTGAACCTCGGGCAGTCCTCCAACGACACCGTGCCTGCGGCGGCGCGAATGGCGGCCTGGAGGGCGGGTCGCGAAACGGTCCTCCCCGCGGGCCGGCGCGTGGTGGAAACCTTGGCGGGCCTTTCCCAGAGATTCCGGCGCACCGTGACCCTCGGCCGTACCCACCTGGTGGATGCGGTCCCCACCACCTACGGGCGGATTTTCGATGGCTGGGCGCGGCGCGTAGGGCGGGCGCTGACGCGCGTCGAGAACGATTTGGGCCCGGTAGCCGAGCTGCCCCTTGGGGGCACGGCCTTAGGTTCGGGCCTCAACGCCAACCCGAAAGCCGTGGGGCGGGCAGTGGAGCTCTTGCGGCAATGGACGGGAGGGCCGTGGGCCCTCATGGCTAACCCGGCGGTGGGGATTGCAGCCTGGGACGACCTCCTGGCTCTTGCTTCCAGCTACAGCCACCTGGCCGGCGTTTTCTTCGCCTTGGCCCAAGACGTTCGTTTGCGCAGCTCGGGACCCTACGGCGGGCTCGGGGAGCTCCGTTTGCCGGCGGTCCAGCCGGGCTCCTCCCTGATGCCGGGAAAGGTCAACCCGGTCATTCCGGAGGCGGTGGCCCAAGCTTGCCTGGAGGTACGGGGGCTTTCCGGGGCAGTGGCGGAAAGCCAGGCCCTCGCGCAGCTGGACCTTTTCCACGCCGCCCCGCTCGTCATTTGGAACCTGGACACGGCTGCTCGCCTTTTGGCATCCGCCTCTACGGTTTTCGTGGAAAGGTGCCTGTCCGGCCTCGAGGTGGACGAGGCTCGTTGCCGGGAGCTGGCGGCGCGCTCGCCGGCTTTGGTGACGGCTCTGGCTTTGGAAGTGGGGTACGACAAGGCAGCAGCGGTGGCCAAAGCCATGCAGGAGACATCTCAGGACCTGCAAACCGCCGCATTGCGCTTGGGCTTTGATCCCACGGTGGTGGCCAAGGTCCTCGATTTGGAGCGGCTAGCGGGCGTTTTGGAACCGTGAGCCGTCCAGGGGGCCAAAACCCGCCGCGGGTGCCTGCGTAGAAAACCCCGTGGAAAAAGGGAGGGGTGCCATGAACCCGTTGCGCAGCGTGGGGGTCGCCCTTTGCGCCGTGCTGGCTTCCAACGCTTGGGCCTTGACTTCGGAGCAGCTTTTCGGACTTCGGGCCAGGAGCATTGGGCCCGCCACCATGAGCGGGCGTGTGGCCGCCATCGAGGGGGTTGCCGGGAACCCCGTGACGGTTTACGTGGGAGCCGCCACCGGCGGGGTTTGGAAATCCACCGACGGGGGCCTTACCTTCAAGCCGATTTTTGATCGCGAAAAAGTAGCGGCCATTGGGGCCGTAGCGGTCTCTCCGACCAACCCCGACGTCGTTTGGGTTGGAACCGGCGAAGGTAACCCCCGCAACTCGGCTTCCGTTGGGTACGGGGTTTGGCTGTCGCGGGACGGGGGGCAAACCTGGAAACACGTGGGCTTGGAGAAGACCGAGCGGGTGGCCCGAATCGTCCCTCACCCGAAAAACCCGGAGGTGGCCTACGTGTGCGCCATGGGGCACATGTGGGGGGAAAACCCGGACAGAGGCGTTTTCAAGACCACCGATGGCGGCCGGACGTGGAAAAAGGTTTTGTTTGTGGACGACGCTACCGGATGCGCCGACCTCATCGTGGATCCCACGAACCCCGACAAGCTCTTCGCGGCCATGTGGACCTACCGGCGGTGGCCGTACTTCTTCAAGTCCGGGGGTCCTGGGTCCGGTCTTTTCCTTACCTACGACGGCGGCGAGTCTTGGAAGAAGCTATCGCCCAAGGAGGGACTCCCCGAGGGCGACCTGGGGCGGATTGGCCTTGCCCTTTGCGCCGCCAAACCCAACGTGGTTTACGCTTTGGTAGAAGCCAAGACCAACGTGTTGTTGCGGTCGGATGACGGTGGTGAGACCTTTGCCAAGGTCAACGAGGGCGCGCGGGTGGGGAACCGCCCCTTCTACTACGCGGACATCGTGGCCGACCCCGTTTGGCCCAACCGTCTCTACGATTTGGCGACCCGCCTTTCGGTTTCCGATGACGGTGGCAAGACGTTCCGGCCTCTGGCCACCGGACCTGGGGGAATTCACTCGGATTTTCACGCCATGTGGATCAACCCGGAAAACCCCGAGCACCTCATCGTGGGCAACGACGGCGGCGTGGCGATTTCGTACGACCGCGGCGGGAGCTGGCGTTACGTGCCCAACCTGCCCCTTGCCCAGTACTACCACGTGAACGTGGACATGGACAGGCCCTACCACGTGTACGGTGGCCTGCAAGACAACGGTTCGTGGCGGGGGCCTTCGGCAGTTTGGGAAACCGGCGGCATCCGTAACCACCACTGGCAGGAGGTTGGTTTTGGCGACGGCTTCGACGTCTCGCCCGACCCCGAAGACTCGATGCGCGGTTACTCCATGAGCCAGGAAGGGTACCTGCGGCGCTTTGACCTCCGCACCGGCGAGCAAAAAGACATTCGGCCTGCGGGTCCCAGGGGCGTAAAACTTCGTTTCAATTGGAATGCGGGCTTCGCCCAAGATCCTTTCGACCCTGCGACCATTTACTTCGGGTCGCAGTTCGTCCACCGGTCACGGGACCGCGGGGACAGCTGGGAAATCATTTCCCCCGACCTCACGACGAACAATCCGGAATGGCAAAAGCAAGCGGATAGCGGCGGGCTGACCCCCGACGTCACCGGCGCCGAAAACTACACCACGATCCTCACCATTGCCCCTTCGCCGGTGCAGCGAGGGGTCATTTGGGTAGGGACCGACGACGGCCGCATCCACGTGACGAGGGATGGCGGCCAGACTTGGGTGTCGGTGGAGAAGAACGTCAAGGGTGTCCCCGCCAACACCTGGGTTCCCCATATCGAGGCCTCCAAGCACGCTCCCGGGCGGGCTTACGTGGTTTTTGATGACCACCGCCGCTCCAACTGGACGCCGTACCTTTACGTCACCGAGGATTTCGGGGCCACCTGGAAACCCCTCAACACCGGTGGGTTCTGGGGGTACTGCCTGGTGGTTGAGGAAGACCCGGTGGACGAAAACTTGCTGTTCGTGGGGACCGAGTTTGGGCTTTACGTCTCCCAGGACCGGGGGAAAAGCTTCTGGCGGTTTGAAAACGGCTTGCCCACGGTTTCGGTGATGGATTTGGCGGTGCACCTGCGGGAGCACGACCTGGTCATTGCCACCCACGGCCGTGGGCTTTTCATCGTGGACGATATCTCCCCGCTGCGTGGGCTTACGGACGAAACCCTTTCCAAGCCGCTCCACCTCTTTCCCTTCAACCCTGCCCAGCAGTACCGAAAGAGCCAGGGCGCCAACTCGCGCTTTCCTGGCGACACGGAATTCGTGGGGGAAAACCGCCCCTACGGGGCGCTGGTGACCTTCGTGGTCAACGACCCCGAGCTTTCCCCTTACGACCCCAAACAGAATCAGCGGCAGCGCGAGCGGCGAGGGGAGGACGGTCAAGACGAAGAAAAAAAGAATCCGGAAGCAACGATCACGGTAAGCGACGCCAACGGCCAGGTGGTTCGCACGTTCAAGGTCCCGGTTTACCGCGGGCTGAACCGGGCCGTGTGGGACTTGCGGCGGGACCCCTTCAAGGAACCGCCCAGGGAGGAGCAGCAGTGGTGGCGGGAGCGGGGCGGTCCGGAGGTCCCGCCAGGGAAGTACACGGTGACGGTGGCGTTCAAGGGGCAAAAGGCGCAAGGGGTTGTGGAGGTGCTTCCGGATCCCCGCTCGTCCGTGCCGGCTGAAGCCGTAGCGGCCAAGTGGCAGGCCATCAAAGAGGCGGGGGCCTTGCAGGAAGCGCTCGCGGACGGCGTGGCGATCCTCGTGGACTTGCGGGAGGACCTGAAGACCGTGGCCCAGAAGCTCGGCAAGGGCCTGGCCAAAGATCGGAAAGCCGAGGATGAAGAAGCGGGTCATGGCCCCAAAGCCGAGCTCAAAAAGCGAGCGGAGCAGCTGGCTCGGCGCACCGAAGAGATCGAAAAGCTCTTCCGGGTTCCGCCAGGGACCAAGGGTATCGTGGATCTTGGGGATGCCCTCACCACCCTGCGGGAAGCCGCGGGCGGCTTGCAGTCGTCCTGGGACGCACCGACTCCTGCGCAGCTCGCGACGCTAGCTGAAGGGAGGGAAAAGCTGGAAAAGGCTCTGGCGGTGCTCCAGAAGTTCCTGGACGAGGAGATTCCGCCGTTCCGGGAGGCGGTGGCCAAGGAAGGCGTGACGCTCTTGGCCCAGCCGAAGCTTCCGGAGCTGCCCGCGTCACGGTGACGGAAGGCGCCGCCGAGGCTGTGGTAGCTTAATTTCGTGCTGCGGGTTACGGTGGCGGCGCCGGTTTCTCGAGAAGAGCTTCGCCGGTTTGCGGAGGAGAGCGGGGGTGTGCTCGTGAAAGCGGTGGTGGACTTGGGCCGGGGGCTCATGCCCATGGGTGGCCCCTTGCACGCCGATGATATGGAAGCCGTGCTCCTCGGCGAGGGGTCGAACTCCAGGGAGCTTTGGGGTATCAACCTCTACCCCGAGGCGGAAGGTTCGGATTTTCTCGAGGTAGACTCCATCATCAACGTGCGGCCAGCCCTGGGGAACCGCAGCCGCGGGGTAGACGATCCCCAGGTGTTGACAGCAATAGAAAAGCTCGTGGCTCTCTTGGTGAAGGGATGAGCGGCGCGTTTTACTCGAACCTTTCCGCGGAGCGCTGGTTTTCCCTTTCCATCGTCGGGCAGATGGCCAACATCGGCAGCGACGTGGTGCGAGCGGCACGGTTTCGCGACCGCGATCCTGAGCGCGCCTGGGCAGCCCTTTCGCGAGCCCTGGAGCTTTTCGAGCTCACCCTCCGTGACCCCAAGAACCGCTCGCTGTGCCCTTTGCAGGAACTTTGCCGGGCCAAAGAGTTTTTCGTGGGCGCCTTTTTGGGGTGCTCGGAGTTCGCATCGCTGGATGACATGGTGCGGTACTTCGATTTCTTCGCATGGGCTTACGCCCGCGAACGGGAGCGTGCATCCCAGCAGGGTGCTCCCGGGCCGGCGGCCTCGTGAAGTGGGTGACCCCTTGCAAAAGGGAGGTAAAGGTTGTAGTTTTGTGAATGTGGGTACGCAGGCTTTCTCGGAACTGTTTTTGGACAAAACCCTGAGGCACCGGTAAAGTCCGGAGAGGAGGGAACCTATGGCAAAACTCAAAGAGCTTTTGGCGCAAAAGATCGCCGAGCAGCGCCCCCGCACCCAGAAGCTGCTCAAGGAGCACGGGGACGTAAAGATCGGCGAGGTGACCATCGCCCAAGCCATTGGCGGGGCGCGGGGGGTCCGTTGCTTGGTCACCGACATTTCCTACCTCGACCCCTACGAGGGCATCCGTTTTCGGGGCAAGACCATCCCTGAGACGCTGGCGGCACTGCCCAAGCCCCAAGGGTGCGAGTACCCCTTCGTGGAGGCCCACTGGTGGTTCCTGCTCACCGGTGAGGCCCCAACCTACGACGAGGCCATGGAGGTGGTGAAGGACTGGCAGGCACGCCGTACGGTCCCCCAGTACGTCATTGATTTGCTCCGCACCATGCCGCGGGATACCCACCCCATGACCATGTTTTCCGCGGCGATCCTGGCCATGCAACGGGAGTCCATCTTCGCCCGCCGCTACGCCCAGGGGATGAAGAAGGAGGACTACTGGGAGCCCATGTTCGAGGACTGCACCAACCTCCTGGCCAAGCTCCCCTCCATTGCCGCCTACATTTACCGCATGAAGTACAGGGGCGACGAGCACATCCCGCCCGACCCGACCCTCGACTGGGCCGGCAACTTTGCGCACCAGATGGGCTTTGCCAAGCCCTACGACGACGTGGCCCGCATGTACTTCATCCTCCACTCGGACCACGAGTCGGGCAACGTTTCGGCCCACACCGTGCACCTGGTGGCTTCGGCTCTTTCCGACGCTTACTACGCGCTTTCCGCTGGCATCAACGGCCTGGCGGGCCCGCTCCACGGTTTGGCGAACCAGGAAGTCCTGCGCTGGATTCAAAACTTCCAGGCCAAGTTCGGAAGCCAGGAGCCTACGGAGGAAACCGTGCGCGAGGCCTTGTGGGAGACCTTGCGTTCCGGGCAGGTGATTCCCGGGTACGGCCACGCCGTGCTGCGCAAGACCGACCCGCGCTTTACGGCGCAAATGGAGTTTGCCGACAAGCACATGCCCGACGATCCGCTGTTCAAGCTCGTCAAGCTCATTTACAAGGTGGCCCCGCAGGTGCTCATGGAGCACGGCAAAGCCAAGAATCCCTGGCCCAACGTGGACGCCCATTCCGGCGTCATCCAGTGGCACTACGGCTTGCGGGAGTGGGACTTCTACACCGTGCTGTTCGGCGTCGGCCGGGCGGTGGGCGTGCTCGCTAACATTACCTGGGACCGGGCCCTGGGCTACCCCATCGAGCGGCCCAAGTCCGTGACCACACAGATGCTGGAAGACGTGGCTTCGGGCAAGATCAAACCCGAGGACCTCGGCTCCGAGTAACCGTCCTCCTTTTTCCTTGCAGACGCGCCCTTCGGGGCGCGTTTTTTTTTAAAATGCTGCCGATGATCCGTTTCGCGCCCACCGGTGAGTGCGGGGGGCGAGGAGGGTGGCATGAACACGCGCCTCGTGTTGGCTTTGGTGGCGATATGGGCCCTCGCGGGTTGCCAGAAGGCGTTTACGCCGCCGGCCGTGCGTGCGGTTGCCCGCCGGGCGGGAGAGGAGCTGGGCGACCGGTTCAGTTTGGCCAGGGTCCGGGAACACGTGGATGCGAGCTACCGCGTTCCTCCGGACCGCCGTTTCCTGTTGGCATTGCAGGAGCTCGATAGCGTTGCCGGCACACCCGTAGCGCCGGTAGAAGCCACCTGGGATGGGTCGGGGTGGGCTGTTCGCCGCGGGAACGAGCTTTTGGGGAGGGTTCCCCGGTGGCCCAGGTGGGAGGACCTCTGGGCAGTTCTCGTGCGCCGTGCGCAGCAGCATAGCAAGAAACTTGCCGCTTTGTTCGAGGGGACGCCGCCTGCGGCCGGGGTTCCCGGCGAGCCCTTTGCCCGCGCTCGGGCATTGGCGGAGCTGTGGAAAAAGGCGCCGAGCCGGAAGTTGTTGGCCGATGCGACGAGCCTGGCGGTGGCTATGGCTGTCGCGAGCGAGGACGCCATGGAAACCGGGGATCGGGTGGAAGCCCACGCCTTGGCGCTTGTGGCCCTTGGCGAGGCGCTGGGCATTCCCCGTCCGGGGCTTCAGGAGCGGATGGCGGTGGAGCTAGGGTACTGGCCGGAGTCCCTGAACCGGCCTGGAGACGAGTTGGTTCGCGCTTTCCTGCGCGAGGACGAGAACGCCGTCTGCGGCATCGCCGACCGGGAGCCGGAAAACCTGGAGGCAAAAGCTTGGTGCACCCAGATCCTGCTCGCGCGCCTGGATTTCGGTGGTGCCGCGGCCCGGGCGGAGCGATGGGACGCTTCCGACCCCTTTGCCTTGGCCTATCTGGGCAGCCTTTTGAAGGAGCTGCAGTTTCCATCGAGTCGAAGCGTGGGCTTGCGAGCCATGGAAACGGCGGTGGCGCTGGCCAGAGGCAGAAAGGCACCGCGGCGGGATTGGGTACCGGGCGGGGAAGGCCAACTGCGCCGGTTTGAAAAAGCGTTGGCGCGCCTTTCCTGGCCCTCCGAAAACGGCATCTTCCCCAGGCCCTGGGCCCAGGATTTCCTCCGCGCCACGTTTGCTTCCGGTGTCCACGCCGTCGTTGAGTACGTCCAAGGCATGGGGGGAGTCGAGGCGCCTCGGGAGCTGGAGCGGGTCGTGGGTCCCCCAGAAACGCTGTGGGGGTTCCAGATTCGCCTCTTTGTGGAAGCCCGCCTGCCGTGGCCATCGCCAAAGGAAGCCGAGCGTGCCCTCAAGAACGCGGTTTTTTACGGGGAAAGCGTGGGTGCGCGGCCGCGGGTGGAGCTTTACTGGGAGTTCCTCAATCGCTTGCCGTACGCGAGCGTCGAGAGCCTAGCCTGGGCCCGGGTGGTGTTTTCGCGAATGGATACCCGCCCGAGCCACCGGGAGCTTCTCTGGGACTTGGGGCGCGAAGGCCTTCTCCATTTGGCGTTGGCCGAGGAAGCCGCTGATGCCCTCTGGGAGTCCTCCCGCTGGCTTTTCCTTGGGGCGCGGGCGCGGGTCCTGGGTGTCAAACGGCAAGGGCACGCCCTTCTGGAGCTTTACCAGAACCCCGACCTGACCCCCAAACAGCGCGCCACCGTGTTTTTCACGCTCATTCGCGACCGCTCGCTGCCCCTCAGCGAGGTCGAGGGGATCTGTGCCCACGCCGGGGAGGTGACCCCGGCCTTTTGGAATGCGGCGGAAGAATGCGCTTCAGCGTACGTGGTGCGTGGGAGGCTGGATAAGGCTGTGGCCGAGCTGGAAGGGGCGGCTCGCCGCCTCCACCCGGACTCCCTGGAGTACGCGGTGTGCCGCGCCCGGCAGGCCGCCCTCGAGCTTTTGGCGAAGAACCCCAAAAAGGCCTTGGAAACGGTCGAGGAGGTTGTCCCTTCCTATCAGGGAGATGTGCTCCATACCTACGTGCGCGCCCTCCTTGCCAACGGCGAGCTGGACGAAGCGCTTGAATGGGCGCAAAGGGCGAGGGAGCGCTACCCCCAAAGCCGGGGACTGCTGGCCGCGCTGGTGGAGGTCCATTGGGCCAGGAAAGAGTGGGACGCGGCGGCTTTGGTTTTGCGCCGGAGCCCGACGTTTACCGTCAGCCACTGGGACGCTTTTTTGGCGCCTCGCTTTGTCCGCGCTTTTGCCGAGGACCCCACTGGGGCAACCGCGGTGGTGGCGAGCCTTGCGGGGGTTTTCCCCGGTGAGTTCCTCATGACGCTGGCCACGGAAGCCATACGACAAAAGCAGTTTTCCCTGGCGCTGCTTGTAGCCTCGGAAACCCACGAGCGGGCGCCGCGGGAGGACATCGCGTGTCTCGTGTTTTCCCTCGCCGAGAAGACATGGGGCAAGGAAAGGGCCACCCGGTGGCTGTGGGAGCACACCAGGGTGGAACCGCCGGCGCGCTTGGCGGTGGAGTGCTGGCGCGCGGACGCTTTTGGCGTCCCCTGGGAGGCGTTCCCCCTGGAGTTTTCCGGAGAGGCAGCTGAACGCTTGTGGCTGCAGCGGGCAGCGGCCGTGGCTCGCGGCTGGAAGCTGCGGAGGGAGCAGGAAAACGCCTTGCACCGTTATATCCAGCAGGGCCGGGAGAAGTTTTGGCACAGGCTCGTGGCCATCACCGCCGGAATGGCTTCCCCGGACGATTTCCGGGAAGTTACCTCCTGTGAGCTCGAGGCGCGTTGGGCCGGCGATCTGGCGTACTACCTAGGCTTGGCGGCGGAGGCGCGGGGCGATGTTCGAGAGGCGCTGGGGTGGTACCGGGTGACCCTAGAAACATCCCCGTGGGTTTCCTACCAGTTCCGCTGGGCCTTCGACCGGCTGGTGATTTGGCGCAGCTGCCACCGGGCGGTGGATCAGCTTGTGGGGTGCAGGGCGGAGCGGCCCACCTGGGGTTCGTGGTGGGATTGAGGGGGGCCGGCGGGTGCCAAGATAAACCCCTCCCGGAGGTACCGCCAGCGGGCAATTTCGTCCTCGGTGGCACCAGCCAGGGTTAGCGCCTGGCGAAGGGTGAGGGCTTGGGGGTGCCCCTCGGCCATCAGCTCCACGGCCAGCACGCCGTCCCCCACCTGCCACCGCAGCACACCCGGGTGGTCCGGCCGCGGCAGGGGGCGCTCCGCCTCCACCAGGTACCGGCAAGCCAGCACCGATTTGCCGAGGGTTGGGGTTTTCGGCGGGAGAAGCTCCGCACCGGTCACGGTCAGGCCCTGGGGGAGGACCCGGTTGATCTGGGCCAGGTGCTCGGGCGTAACGGGGCCGGTGCAATCCACATCGAAAAGCTCGGCCACGCTCTCCATGCCCACAGGCAGCGGCGGCCCCATGGAGAGCCGGATGTGGGGGTTGAACCCCTCGGTGAAGCGCACGGGAGCTCCCGAAGCCCGCAAGGCGCGCTCCAAAAGGTCCATGACCTGGCGGTGGGAAAGCCAGCGGGCATCCCCCAGTTTTTGGAAGGTGAAGCGGTAGCGGGCAGTTTTTTCCGGCTGGGTGAGGGGCTCCGAGGGGGGAGGGATGCGGGGCATGGGGCGCAAGCGGTAGGCAGCGTTGCGGGCGCGAGCGAGCTCCGGAGCCTCCTGGCCGACCGCAGGCAGGGTCGGCCTGGCCAGTTGGGTGTCCACACCGTCCCCGGGGACCCCGCAGCGCATGCACTCCCCCCACCGGCAGTCGGGGGTTGCGGCTTCCAGGTACGCCCGCCGGCGCTCGGCCTTGAGGTACCCCTTGCGCACCAGGGGGTCTATGACGTCCCAAGGAAGGGTGGCCCCCAGCTCCCGCGGGCCCAGCTCGGCTTCCCAGGAGATCCCTGCCTCGGCCACCGCCTGCCGCCAAGCGTCCAGGTTGAGCCACTCCCCCCAGCCATCGAACACCGCGCCCAGGTCGTGGGCTCTGGCAATGACCCGCGAAAGCCTGCGATCGCCGCGGGACAGGAGGGCCTCGAGTGCTGCCTCTTCTGGTTCCACCCAGGTGAGTTTGGCCCAGCGGATTTTGGCAAAGGCTTGCTTTAAAAGCTCGATGCGCCGGCGAAGCAGCTCCACAGGGCCGAAGGGCTCCCACTGGAACGGCGTCACGGCCTTGGGGACGAAGGGCCCCACGGAAACCTTTACCTCGACGCGGTGGTTGCCCACCCGCCGGGCTGCTTCCAGGATGTGGCGAGCCAGGCGCGAAAGCTCCAGGACGTCCTCGTCGGTTTCGGTGGGTAGGCCGATCATGGCGTACACCTTGATGAGGTTCCACCCGCGGGCAAAGGCCACCTCGGCAGCGGCAACCATGTCGGCGTTGGTGAAGGTCTTGTTGATGACGCGCCGCAGGCGGTCGGAGCCGGTTTCCGGGGCGAAGGTGAAGCCCGATTTCCGCACCTTGCTTACGGCGTCGGCCAGGGCTACGGAAAAGGACTCGGCGCGCAGGGAGGGGAGGGAAACCCCTACCCGGCGGTTCTTGAGGCGCTCGGCCAAGTGCCAGGCCAGGGGCTCGATTTGCGAGTAATCGGCAGTGGAAAGGGACAAAAGCCCCACCTCCGGATAGCCGGTGGCGTTGACGTGGGCTTCCAGGGTGGCGAGAACCGTGGCTGGGTCGTGCTCCCGTACGGGTCGGTACCAGTACCCCGCCTGGCAAAAGCGGCACCCCTGGGTGCACCCGCGAACCACCTCCATCCCCAGGCGGTCCTGGACCACATCCACCACCGGCACCAGAGGTGGGTTGGGAACGTCTTCGGGCCTGAGCTCCGGCACGAAAACCCGCTTGACGGGGAAGGGAACACCTTCTTCCAGGACGTGCCATTGGCCGCCCCGGGAGGGGTGCTCCGCCGGCACCCAGCGGTAGAACCGGGGCACGTACCACCCTTCCACCCGAGCCAAGGCGGCCAAAAGCTTGTGGCGGGACCAACCTTTCTCTTTGGCTCGCCGCAGGAGGTCCAAGAACGCGGGAAGGAGGACCTCGCCGTCGCCGATGGCGAAGGCGTCGAAGAACTCGGCCACCGGCTCGGGGTTGGCCATGCACGGCCCGCCACCGACGATGAGGGGGAAACGCCCGTCCCGCTCGTCCGAAAAGCGGGGAATACCCGCCAAATCCAGGAGGTAAGGGACGTTGATGTAGTTGAGCTCGGTCTGCAGGGTGATGCCGATAACGTCGAAATCCGCCGCCGGGTGGTAAGACTCCAGAGAGTACAGGGGAATGCCCGCCTCCCTCATGGCCTGGGCCATGTCGGGCCAGGGGGCAAAGGTGCGCTCGCAGAGGGTATCGGAGCGGCGGTTAGCGATGTGGTAAAGGATGCGGGTCCCCTGATGGGACATGCCGATTTCGTAGGTGTCGGGAAACGCTAAAAGCAGCCGCACCGCGACCGCATCCCATGGCTTGCGCACGGCGTTGCGCTCCAGCCCCAGGTACCTCCCGGGCTTGCTGACCCGGGGCAGGACCGCTTCCAGCTTGGCGCGAAGTGCTTCGGGCTGCATACCCCCCTCGCGCAAGGAGTCTACCTTGCCACCAGAAAAAAACGGCGGCTCGGGGGCGCTCATTCCTGCCCGGGTGCGGCGGCAAAGAGCCGGGTCAGCGCCTGCTCCAGCTGCGTTACGCTGTACGGTTTCTGCAGGAACAGGGTTGGCCCAAAGGCCATGGCTTCCTGAACCTGGCTATCGGGGGCAAACCCCGAGGAAAGCACCACCGGCAGGTGGGGGAAACGCTGGCGGAGGTGGGCCAGCACCTGGAAACCCGAAACCCCCGGCATGAGGAGGTCCAGGATCACGCCGTGGAAGGTGTGGCCCTGGGTCTCGAGGAGGGCCATGGCTTCCTCCCCGCCCTTGGCCGGGGTGGCCTCGTACCCGAGGGCGGCAAGCAGTTGGCCCAGGCTCGAAACGAGCTCGGGGTCGTCGTCCACCACCAGGAGCCGGCGCTTGGCGGGGAAAGGTGCGGAGCTGGGAGGGGCCGACGGGGTCACCGTCTCGGAAGGCTCCACCACCGGGAGCTCGAGGCGCACGATGGTGCCGCCTTCGGGCCTGCGGTGGAGGCTCACCTGGCCCCCGGCGTGCTCCACCGCCTGTTTGGCCAAGGTGAGCCCCAAACCCAAGTGCTCGCTGCGGTCCCGGGTGGTGAAGAACGGTTCGAAGACGAGCTGCTCCTGCCCGGGCGGAATGCCCTCGCCGCGATCCTGCACCTCCACGACCACCCGAGGCGGCCGGCCACCGCCCTCCGAGGGATGGCTTTTCCCCCCGATCCTCACGACCACCTCACCACCGGGAGGCGAGGCCTCCAGGGCGTTGCGGACCACCGCTTCCACAGCCTCCACCAGGAGGCCGCGGTTGCCGCGGACGTATACCTCCGGCGCCGGCACCTCGACCCTTACCGGGACGGGGGTACCCGAAGCTGCCCGCTCGACACCCACCGCGAGCTCCGAGGCAGCGAAAACCTCGGAAGGGACCTTGTGGGGCTCCCGGGAAACCAGCTGCAAGCGGTGGACGAGGTGTCCCAGCCGGTTGAGGACCTGGCGGAGCTCGCGAATTCTCGGAGCGGCGCTCGGGTCCTCGGTTTCCCCCAACGCCAAGGTGTTGTGGGCGACTTGCAAGGCGTTGTTCAGCTCGTGGGCCAGGGAAGCGGTGAGATGGGAAAGGGAGGCGAAGCGCTTTTCCGCTTCGGCGTGCCGCTCCCGCTCCTCCTGCTCGGTGAGGTCGGTGGTGACCACGCAGTACCCGGCCAGGACGTCGCTGGCGTCTTTCCATGGGGTGGCCGTGAGCTGCAGCTCCCGCACCCCGCGGGCGGTGCGGGCGCGGGTGCGCAGGGTCAGAACGCCCTCTTGCGGTCGTTCGGCCAAAAACCGCCGGAGCACGGGCCGGGAGTGGCGGTCGTTGAACGCCGCGAGGTTGCGGCCCTTGGCGTTTTCCACCGGAATTCCAAAGGCCCGCTCGAAGGCGGGGTTGGCGTCCAGGAGCTTGCCTTCCAGGTCCACCACCATGACCGGCTCGCCCACGGCGGCAAACAGGCTGGCAAAGCGCTGCTCCCGCTCGCGAACGGTGGCCAAAAGCCCGGCCAGGCGCTGGCGCAGGTACTCGAACTCCGCCACCTCGCCTTTGCGGGCTGGGGGGAAGGAACCCGAGTGGGCAGCCACGACCCCGTCGGCAAGGAGGGTTTCCAGGGGAACGGCCAAGAGCTTCCACAAAAGGTGCAGCCCCGCCGCTGCCGCCGGCAAGAGCAGCACCGCCATGACGCCCGGAACGCTTTCCAGGGGCAAGCCGAGGCCGCGGCGCTGGAGCACGTGGAGGGCGACCACGATCCCCACGGCCACCGTGGCCACGGAAAACACCGCCCCCAAAAGGTGAACCCCGAAGGCCAACCGCCCGGTCCGGCGCTGGATGGCGGCGACTTCCCGCAAAACGGGGGTTACGAACCGAATGAGGGGCCAGGCCTGGGCGAAGCCCACGACGGTGTTGGTCAAAGCCCAAGCTTGGGCGAGGCGAAAAGCCTCGTCCTTGGTTTCGCCGCGGAATAACAAGCTCGCGCCGCCCAAGGTGGCGGCGGTGACCGAGGCCAGGGCCGAAGCCGCCAAAAGCCAGAGGGCATCGGACCAACGGGGAAGGGCGGGGTCGCGGCGGCCTAAGCGGAAAAGCACCAGGGGCGCAACTGACTGAAAAAAGTTGGGCAGGGTAAAAAACGCGGCGGTGGCGGCATCGGCCACCAACAGGTTGGAAAAAACCGGGAAGACCACCCCCACCAGCACCCCGGGCCATCCGAGCCAGAGGGAGGCCACGAACTGCACGGCCACCGCGGGCCACAGGAGCGAAACGGCGCCCCCCAGGGGCAGGGAGATCGTGCCTCCCACTGCCAGGACAAACCCCAAAACCGCAAGGCCGGTGCCGCCCAAAAGGACCAGTGGCCGGTCCTCGGCTCTTCGCCACTCCAAAACCGGCGGCGGTCCGGCCGTGGCTCGGGCGGTGGCCTCGGAAAGGCTCACGGCTGGGCGCCTTGGGCGATCCACTCCCCAATGCGCTGGAGCTGCTCGGGGGGGAGCTTTCGCGAGGAAAAGATGGTTCGCGGCATGCCCTTGCCTTCCTTGGCCGTGTGCTGGAGCTTCTGCCAGAGGTAGGAGCCTTCGGGGTCGCCGGGGGCGACGAGGAGAAGCTCGGGGACCTCGCTGGATTTGCGGTTTACCAGGTTGGCGTAGCCCTTTCCCGCCGAAAGGTCGAGGCCCTTCTTGGGCCTTTCCCCACCGTGGCAATCCCCGCACTCCTTGACGAAGATGGGCTCCACATCGGCCTTGTACGAAAGGGGCTGCTGGGAGGTTACGACGGCCGCCACCAGGATTCCCGAAAAACCCAACACTAACGCCTTCATACGGCCTCCTCTGCGGCTTTCACCCGTTCCGGGTCGCTCGCGCCGCTGCCTTGAGCAAAAACATAGCACACGGCGTAAATTCCCTGCCAGCAAACCCGCTACACTTGCCCCCGTGCGGATCGTCACGACCCATTTGGGTGCTGATTTCGACGCCTTGGGCGCCATGGCCGGGCTCTTGCTCCTCGCCCCCGACGCCCGAATCGTGTTTTCCGGCTCCCAGGAAGCGGGGGTTCGCCGCTTTTTGGAGCAGGAAAGCCCGCCGTTGCCCGAGTTGCGCCTCAAGGAGCTGCGGCGGGCACGCATCGAGGAAGCCTTCGTGGCCGACTGCTCTTCCCTGCGCCGTCTGGGGGAAGTAGGGGAGCTGATCGCCGCCGCCGGCTGCCCGGTAACGGTGGCCGACCACCACCCCGAGCCGAAGGACCCCATCCCCAACGCCCGAACCCTGCCCCTGCCGGAGGGAGGCGCCGGCGCCACCTGCACGGTGGTGGCCCACGAGCTTCGAAGGTGCGGCATCAGGCCCGATGGCCTCACAGCGTCGCTTTTGCTTTTGGGGATTTACGAGGATACGGGGGGGCTGACCTACGCCGACACGCGCCCCGCCGATGCCGAGGCCGTGGCCTGGCTTTTGACCTGCGGCGGGCGGTTGGAATGGGTGCGCCGCTACGTCCTGCGCCCCCTGGAGCCGGCGCAGCTGGAGCTCCTCAACACGTTGGTGGCGGGGGCGGTCGAGCACAACGTTTCCGGAGTCCGCGTGGTGATCACGGTGGCGAGGCCCTCGGAGCAAGTGGAAGAGGCAGCGTACGTGGTGCACCGCTACGCGGAAATTTTCGCCTTGCCCGTGGTTCTCGCGGTTCTCGAGGTGCCACCGCAGCTGGTGGTCATCGCCCGCTCGTCGCACCCGCGGGTGCACGCCGGGGAGCTGGTGGCGCCGCTGGGCGGGGGTGGGCACGCCACCGCTGCGGCGGCGCGAATCAAGGGACGATCGGCCGTGGAGGTGGCCGAAGAGCTCCTCACCGCGGTCCGACAACAGTTAGGGGCAGGGCTGGTAGCGGCCGACCTGGCGTCGCCAACGCTCTTTTCGGTGGAGGCGGCGACCCCGGTGGCGGAAGCCAAGGCCAAGCTGGTGCGGCTGCGCATCAACGCCATGCCGGTTCTGGCGGAGGGCCGGCCCGTGGGCCTCGTCACTCGCCAGATCCTGGACAACGCCGAAAACCACGGTTTGGGGGAGCGGCCGGTAGCCGCTGTCATGCGCCCGGGAGTCGCGGTCGTGGGTGGTGAAACCTCCGTGGAGGAACTCCAGCGCTTGTTTTTGGAGGAACGGGAGCGGCTGGTGCTGGTGGCGCGCCCGGGTGGGTTTGGGGTCATTACCCGCATGGACCTGTTCCGGAGGCTTTACGAGCGCCAGGCGACCGATGCCGAGGCAAGAGGAACGCGGTGGGGAGGTGGACGGCCGGCCCAGCAAAGCGTCCTCACCCTCCTGCGGGAGCAGGTTGGGGAGGCGCGCCTGGGTCTCTTGCAAACGGTCGGAGAAGTGGCGGCCGAGCTTGGCATGCGCGCATTCCTGGTGGGCGGAGCGGTGCGCGACGTGCTGCTGCGCCGCCCTCCCGAGGACGTGGACGTGGTGGTGGAAGGCAACGGCCTGGAGGTGGCGCGCCTTTTGGCCGAGAGAGAAGAAGCCAGGCTCCACGTTCACGAGCCCTTCCTCACCGCCGTGGCGACGTTTCCTTCCGGGGAGCGCGTGGACCTGGCCACGGCCCGGACCGAGTTTTACCCCCACCCGGCGGCCTTGCCGGAGGTGGAACGCTCAGCGCTACGCCAGGATCTTTACCGCCGCGACTTCACGATCAACGCCATGGCCATCGCCCTCAACCCCGAAAGCTTCGGCCAACTGGTGGACTTCTTCGGGGGACAGCGGGATCTGGAAGCCGGGCTCATCCGGGTGCTGCACTCCCTCTCGTTCATCGAGGACCCCACGCGGGTGGTGCGGGCGGTTCGGTTTGCCACGCGATTGGGCTTTTCCTTGGCCCCGGACACCGAGCACCTGGTGCGGGTGGCCATTGGCGAAGGGGTGCTGGCGAGGCTTTCCGGGGAGCGCTTGCGGGACGAAGTTTTCTTGCTTTTGGGCGAGGAACACCCGGTGGAGGGACTTTTGGAGCTCGACCGGTTGGGGGTGTCGAGGGCGCTTTTTCCTGAGCTCACCTGGGGTCCGGCAACCGGTCGCTTCCTGCGGCAAGTTGAAGCCATGCTGCTTTGGGCTGCTGTGGAAAAGGTCTTCGAGGGTCCCAAACTCCTCGCTTTTCTCGCCGCCCTGGCGTTGCGCGGCGGGGAAAGGGCTGGGGAGGTGCTGGCTTCGCGGCTGAGCCTGGCTGGGGAACCAGCACGGGTGGTGGCCAAGGCTAGGGAAGGCGTGGAGAAGGTGTTGGCCGTCACGGCGGGAAAATCTGCTCCCAGCCAAGTGGTGGAAGCGCTCGAGCGCACGCCGCGGGTGTGGTGGGTCCTGGCCATGGTCCTGGCCTCTCCCTCCCAGCGTCAGCTCCTGCGTCTCGCCATGACCGACTGGCTCCAAAGGCCGTGGCCGGTCCGAGGGGGGGAGCTGGTGGCCCGCGGGGTCCCCCCAGGGCCGTGGATCGGACGAGCGGTGAGCCTCACCCGCAATGCGGTCTTGGACGGGATGGTGCCCCTCGAGGAGGCCCTGGCCTTTGCCATCAGGGAAGGCGAGCGCCTCCGCCGGGAGATGGAAGGGTGAGGATCACCGGTGGCCTCTGGGCCGGACGGAAGGTTTTTGGCCCGCCCCTTGGCTTGCCCCTCCGTCCCACTCCCGATGCCCTCAGGGAGCAAGCTTTTGCCGTGCTGGCGGAAGCGCTGGCTGGGGCGGTGTTCCTGGACCTTTTTGCGGGGACCGGCGTGGTCTCCCTGGAGGCTTTGTCCCGCGGCGCAGCCCGGGCCATCCTCGTGGAGCCCCACCCCCAGGCCCGCCGCCTCATCCACCGCAACCTCCAGGCCCTGGGCGTGGAGGATCAACGGGTTTTGGTGGTTGCGAGAAGGGCCGAGGACGCCGTGCCGTGGCTTTCCCGCCGGGGGGAGGTGGTGAGCGTGCTTTGGGCCGACCCGCCCTTTGCGAGCTTCGCCGAGCACCTCCCCATAGTGGCCGAGGCCGCCCGCCACGGGCTTTTGGTGGCCGGTGGGCTGGTGGTCCTGGAACACCCACCCAAGGGGGCCTGGGAGCTTCCCGGTTTTACGTTGGTACGCCCGTTACGGGGGGCGGTACTGATGCGGTGGGAGGGTGCGCCCTTGGCGTGAAGCGACAGTGTGGGCGCGGTGCTCAGCGCCCCGAGATGTGCTCCAGGCACGAAAGCTCCTCCGGGAGTGGGTCTTCCCAAAGCCAGTGGGCCTCGATCCAAAAGCCGGGGATCGCCTCGGCTCCCACGGGCCCCTGGGTATAGGGGGTAACGTTGTAAGGGGCGTGGGGGTCCGCGGCGGGGAGGTGCTGGAAAAGCGTTTTTATCCCGGGGTCCACGACCCAGTACTCGGGGACGCCGTGCTTCCGGTAGGCCACGGCTTTGGTCTTCATATCGTGTTGGCGGGTGGCGGGAGAGGCGATCTCCACGACCAGGGAAGGGGTGCCAGAAAAACAGTGGGGCTCCAATCGGTCCAGCTGCCCAGCCGGGATCACGAAAATATCGGGTTCGTAGTTCAAGCCTGGCCGCAGTCGAAGCACCGCCGGACCGCACAGGACATCGCCAAGCTTTTTTTGCCGCACGTAGGCCCTGAGCAAGAGAGCGAGAAATTGGGTGAGTTGCTGGTGTCGGATGCTCACCGGGGCGTGCATGACGAGATCTCCGTCTTCGAACTCCACGAACGCCATATCCGGAGCCTCGGCAAAGTAGCGCTCTTCACTCCAACCCGGGATGCGCAAGAGGAACGCCTCCAGCGCTTGCTCGCCTTCGGGCTGAACGAGTTTGAGGGCAAAGCCCATGGATGTTGCTCCCGGAAGCGAGCATAGCACCACCTGACCCACGGCGCGAGGGGTAACCCGGCGGGTGGGGCCTTTCGCCCCCTCGCTATACTGATGCCGTGGGGTAGGCGCTGGAGCTGAGGGCGCTGTCACTTACCGCAAGGCGTTGGGTTTTCATGCGTTCGCCGGGTAAGAGGAAAGCGAGCCAGGAGTCATGGAGCAGGTCCGGGAAAGGCTCGAGGAGCTGCGGGCTTCGGTAGCCCGGGTAATCCGGGGGAAAAGCGAGGTCATAGATTTCGTGATTGCTGCCCTGTTGGCGCGGGGCCACGTGCTTTTGGAGGATGTGCCCGGAGTGGGAAAGACCACCCTCGCCCAGGCTCTGGCCCGCTCTTTGAACCTCACCTTTTCCCGCATTCAGTTCACCTCGGACACGCTGCCTTCGGACGTTATTGGCGTGTCGTTATGGCGGGCGGAGCGGGGGGAGTTCGAGTTCTTGCCTGGGCCCATCTTCACCAACGTGCTCTTGGCCGACGAGATCAACCGCGCCACCCCCAAAACCCAGGCAGCGCTCCTGGAAGCCATGAACGAACGTACGGTTACCGTGGACAAGACCCGTTACCGCCTGCGCGAGCCTTTCCTGGTCTTGGCTACCCAAAACCCCGTGGAGTACTTGGGAACGTACCAACTGCCCGAGTCCCAACTGGACCGCTTCCTCATGCGCCTGCACTTGGGCTACCCATCCCCAGAGGAGGAGCTGGCGCTTTTGGCGCGGGGCGGGGTGGAGGAGGAGCTGGAAAACGTGCGGCCCGTTTTGGACGCCGCGGACGTGGTGGCGCTGCAGGGGGAGGTGCGGCGAGTGCGGGTGGCCGAGCCCCTCTTGCGCTACCTTTTGGAGCTGGTCCAGCGCACCCGCCGGCACCCGTCGTTGGCCTTGGGCGTTTCCACCCGAGGGGCGTTGAGCCTGGAGCGGGCAGCACAAGCGATGGCCCTCCTGGAAGGGCGAGACTACGTAATCCCAGACGACGTCGTGCGGGTGGCCGTGCCGGTCCTCGCCCATCGGGTGATTCTCTCGGGCACCGACGGCTCAGGAGCATCCCAAAGCGAGGCGGAGAGGGCCATCATTCAGGAAATCCTGGCCACCACCCCCGTGCCCTGGTAACCATGGGCTTTTTCTCGGCGCTGGAATGGCGCTTTCCCGCTTTTTCCCTCACCCCCACCCGGGGGTTCTGGTGGTTTCTGGTGTGGGTTTCGGTTCTGGGTTTGGCGGCCCTCAACACCGGCAACAACGCCCTGTACATGCTGCTGGCGGCCAGCTTGGGGGCTTTTGTGGCTTCGGGCGTGTTTTCCCGCCATGCCATCGGCCATTTGCGGGGCGAGGCGCGGTGGCCCTCGGAAGTTTGGGCGGGGGCAACGACCCGCGTCCAGGTCACGGTGCGCAACACCTCGCCGTGGCTTCCCGCTTGGGGGGTAGTTTGCCGGTTGTCCGGCTTGCCGAGGGGTGCGGTGCTGCCGGTGGTTCCGCCCAAGGGAGAGTGCGCCGCTACGATTCTCACGCGCTGCCCGTCCCGGGGGCTTTTTCCCAAACCGGCGCTGGTGCTGGAGGTGCGGCTTCCTCTGGGGTTTTTCGTCAAATCCCTGCGCCTGTCCCAGGAAGGCGAGCTTTTGGTGTTTCCGCGCCTGGTGCCGGCTGCTCCGCCGAGGTTTTCTGGACCTCCCATGGGGGTGCAGGAGGAAGGCACCGGACGTCACCAGCGGGGCGGGGAGGTGGAGCTCCTGCGCGAGTTCAGGCCCGGTGACGACGTGCGGGACGTGCACTGGAAGCAAACGGCACGCCAGGGGCGGGTGATCGTCATGGAGCGGCGGGAACACCAGCGCCGGTTCCGTTACCTTGTTCTGGACCCCAGGGTCCGGGACCCCGAAGACCCGGCGACCCGCTGGCGGTTCGAGGACCTGGTGGCCGAGGTGGCCTCCGTGGCCCGCAGGCTTTCCCACCTGGGGGAGGCAGTGGGGGTGGTTGTGGGTGAGAGGGTGCTGCCTCCGGCTTGGGGCCCGTTGCACCTGCGCCAGATCCTGACTGCTCTTGCCCTGGTGCAGCCTGTGAAGGGGGCGGGGGTGGTTTTTGCTGTGCCCGGCGAGCACGCGGTGTACCGCTTGGGGGACGGCTCGTGACCGGGCAGCTTTTGTGGCAGCGGTGGTTAGCGGGTGGGGCGGTAGCCACAGCGCTGCTCTTAGGGCTTTCGGGAGCGGTGGCGGTGCCGTTCCTGGTCCCCTTGGCCCTGGTGGGAGTAGCGATGCTCGCTAGCCCCCGCCCCCGCCATCCACTGTCCCCTTGGGCGGAAAACCTCCTGGCACCGCTGGTCCTGGTAGCGGCCTTGGCGGCGGGAGGCCTGCGCTTCGGGGTCATGCGGCCGGTGGCCAACCTCCTTTCCCTTTTGGCGGCGGTGCGCCTTTGGGGCGGTGCCGAAAGGCCGCGGAGGGCAGTGGCCTTCCTCTTGCTGGCGGTTCTCAACGTCGCTGGAATTGCCTCTTCCACTCACCCGGCCTTGGTGGCTTACCTGGTGCTCCTCTTGGTGGCGGTGACGGTGGCGACGGGGCAGCTTTTGCCCCTGGAGCTGGCCCGAGGTTTGGGGTCCCCGCCACCGCCGGGCCGGCCGCCGGCAAGGCTTGTGGCTTTCACGGTGCTCGTGGCCTTGGTAGCGGCGGTGCCGCTCTTTGTCGTCTTTCCCCGACTGCGCTCACCTTTTGCCGCGGCTGGCGTGGGTGGCCGCCCGGTGAGCGGTTTTCGGGAAGCCGTGGCGCTGCACCAACTGGGGGACATCAAGACCTCTCGCCGGCCTGTCTTGCGTGTGCGGTTCGAGGAGCCTGAGAAGGTCCAACCTTCCTGGCTGCGATTTGCCGGAGCCACCTTGAGCCACTACCGCGCTGGGCGGTGGGTGGAGGGACGCCGCCAGGAACGGGAAGGTCTGGGGAGCTTGGCCGTACCGGGGGGCGAAGTTCGCGCCGAGTTGACGCTGGAGCAAGCCAGCGACAGGCTTTTCGTTCCCCCTGGGACGCAGCACGTGGTCCCGCCTGACGCCCAAGTCTGGGTGGACAACGCCGAAGCCATTCGCATCCCTCGCTCCCTGGACCCGCCCGTTACCTACAGCGTGGGCTTCGATCCTGCCGCCGTCAACACCCGCCCTCCTGGGGCGGGGGATCTCGCTGTCACCGTGAACCGCCACGCCCTTGAGCGGCTCGCAAAGGAGGCGACTGCCGGTGCCCGCGACCCCCTCTCCCGCGCTCAAGCCATCGAGCGCTTTCTGCAAACCCGCTACCGCTACAGCACCAACACCGCGGCCCCCCTTCGCGCTGACCCGGTGGAGTGGTTCCTCTTTACGTCCCGGGAGGGGCACTGCGAGTTCTTTGCCTCGGCCATGGTGCTGCTGCTGCGGGTGGAGGGGATTCCGGCCCGGCTGCAAACCGGTTTTGCCGGTGGTCAGGAGCTGGGAGCTGGGGAGTACCTGCTCCGGGATGCCAACGCCCATGCCTGGGTTTTGGCGTACGTGGGCGGGCGCTGGCGCGTTTTCGATCCCACACCGCCGGAGGGCAGGCCGGGGGTCGAAACTGGGGTTGGAGGCCTCAACCTTCGCGCCTGGCTGGCCAACCTCGAAAGCTTCTGGGACCGCTGGATCATCACCTTTTCGCTTGCCGATCAACTGGAGGTTCTTTCGGCTTTCTTGCAGCTCCTGCATCACGCTGGCCGTTACGTACCTTGGGCCGGTGGGGCGGTGGCGTTAGGCCTTTTGGCCTGGCTTTTGGCGAGGAGCCGAAAAACGTGGCGGCCCGGGATCGAGGTTTCGGAGCTGGGCCGGTTGCTTTTCCGCCTGGGCAGGGAAGGCGGGTGGGACGAGGACGCCCTGGTCCGTGCGACCCCTTCTCAGGTTTTGGCGTCGCTTCTTCCGGCCCTTTCGAGCTCGCGGGCGGCGTGTGTTTTCCTTTTCCAAGCTCACGAGCGGGCCGTGTACGGGGGCCAAAGCACGGTTCCCCGAAGGCGGGTGGCGACGAGCTTTCGCGAGGTCTTGGCGGAGCTCAAGCGGGGCGCGAAGGCAACGGCCCGCACCACCAGCGGGCGAGGCCCAAGCTCAAAAGCAGGAAAGGGATAGCGGCCAGCACGTCCACCACGTAGTGGTAGGTGAGGAGCACGGTGGCGGCAATGAGCAAGGCACCCACAGGGAGAAGCGCCGTGTACAAACGGGGGGATCGCCGCCGGGCGCAGTAGAGAACCGCCAACGTGACCATGGTATGGCCGGAGGGAAAGGCGTCGGTTTTTGTCTTCTCCCAAGTGTCCAACACCAAGCGGATTTTTGCCCCAAGGAGACCCTCAGGGAGCGTGGCGTAGCGCTCCTTGGCCACGAACGCCCGGGGTCCGTAGGCGGGAACCAAGAAATAGCCGGCATAGGAAACCAAAAACGTGATGATGATTGTGGACGCCACCCTCGGCAGGTGAGGGTCGCGACTTCGCACGAGGTTTACGAGCAAGACGATGGGCAGGAAGAAAAACGTGGAGTAAGCCAGGGTCAAGAGGTCGGCGAGCCACGCGGGGAGCGGCAAGTTGTAAAGGGCGGTTTGGGTTTCGGGCCCGAGGATCCAGCGGTCTAAGGCCTCCAGCTGGCTGTCGTAGTGCCCGGGGTGCACGAGGGGGATCAACAAGCCCAGGTGGAGAAAAATGAAAGGCACGACCGGAACCGGCAGGAACTCGCGGGCCAAGACCAGAGGTGTCCATGAGGCCCGTGCCAGGGCCACCACCGCCACCAGGAAGAGAGCGGCAACGGTGGTGAGGGAAGCCCGTACCGAAAGGGCCACCGCTTCAGGGTGCCACCAGGCCACCGCGGCCAGGAGAAAAAGCGCGAAGGCAAGTGCTTTTTCCCCGGCTCGGAGTTGGCCCTTGCCCGCTCCCGGCAAAGCTTCTATGATGTCGGTGGTGGTTTCGCGCATCCTTGTTTCCTGCCTTTCCTTGGCCCTCACCGCTGCCGCCGGGGCGGAAACGGTGGTCGTCCTGCGAATGGAAGATACCATTCAGCCGGCTTCCCTTCGCTACCTTCAGCGAGGGCTTCGCACGGCCGCCGAGGCCAACGCCGCGGTTGTGGTCCTGGAGCTCAACACCCCGGGGGGACTCCTCACCTCCCTGCGCCAGATGACCACGGCCATCACCACGTCGCCGCGGCCAGTGGTGGTCTACGTCACGCCATCGGGGGCGCAAGCCGCCTCGGCTGGGTTTTTCCTCCTCATGGCCGCCGACGTAGCCGCCATGGCCCCGGGCACCAACGCCGGTGCTGCCCACCCCGTGGGGGGGCAAGGCGAGGACCTGGAAAAAACCATTGCCGAAAAGGTGACCAACGATGCCGCGGCGCTCATCCGCTCCCTGGCGGCGCAACGAGGCCGGCCCGTGGAATGGGCGGAAAAGGCTGTGCGGGAATCGGTCTCGTTTACCGAGCGCGAAGCTTTGGAGAAAAAGCTCATAGACGTCATTGCGGCGAGCCGCGACGAGCTTTTGGCCAAGCTCTCCGGCATGGAGGTCAAGCGGTTCTCGGGGGCGCGAGAAAAGCTCGTGCTGGAAAGGCCGGCGGTGCGTTTTGTGGCGCCGTCGCCTGCGGACAAGCTGCTCTCGGCCATTGCCCACCCCAACATTGCCTACATCCTGCTGCTCATTGGGATTCTAGGCCTTTACTTCGAGCTTTCCCATCCCGGAGCCATTG
>JBAMMG010000048.1:0-5691 GCA_039793905.1 Thermoanaerobaculum sp.
GGTGGGGTGGGAGCGGGGGACCCCCGGGGAACGGTACGCAGACCGACGGCTGGCCGTAGATGCCACGAGGTTTTCCGTGGAGCTCGACGGTCACAAAGCCCATCTCACCCGTCGGGAGTTCGAGCTTTTGTGGTACCTCATCTCTCTCAAAGGCCGGGTGGCTAACCGCGAGCAGATCCTGGACGCGGTGTGGGGGCTTGCGGCGGAGGTGGACCCCCGCACGGTGGATGCCCACATTCGCACCCTGCGCAAGAAGCTCGGGGAGGAGGTCATCGAGACGGTGGTCGGGGTGGGGTACCGTTTCCGGGGGTGGCCGTGAGCTTCCGCCTGCGCCTGGGCCTCGCCGTAGGCCTCGGATCCCTCGCCCTGGTTCTGGGTCTTCTCGTAGCCGGCTGGAGTTCCTGGAAGGGCTCGTGGCAACGCGCCCGCGACGCGCACCTGCGCCTGGCCACCCGCGAGCTGGCTTTCGAGCTACCCCAGCTTCTCGAGCTGACCCGAGAAGCCCTCAACCGGAGGGTGGGGGAGCTGGGGCTCTTGGCCGGCGCCCGCCTCACGGTCGTTGCCGCTGACGGCACGGTGCTCGCCGATTCCAGCGTGCCTTTCGAGCACCTCCCCTTGGTGGAAAACCATGGGACCCGTCCCGAGGTGCGGGCCGCGTTCGAACGGGGGGAAGGCACAGCCCGGAGGCGCTCGGCCACGACCGACCGCTTTACGCGCTACCTGGCCCTGCGGGTCGCCAGCGGCAATGGCACGGTCGTCCTCCGAGCGGCCCAAGAGGAGGGGAGGGTTCCTTTCCCCTGGCTGGTGCTCGTGGCGGGCGCCGCAGGCGCTAGTGCCCTGGGCTGGCTGGTGAGCCGCGCGGTGGGCTCCCGAGAGCGCCAAGTATGGGAGCATTTGACGCCGTGGTGCAATGAAGCCCCGGACGCGGAGGCAACGGTGGTAGCTTACGAGGCCGACCGACGCTTCCGCGAACTGCGGGAAGCCACGACCCGCGAGCTCGCCGCCTGCCGTCACGCCTTGGCTCAAGTTTCCGAGGGCGTGGTGCTCTTGGACCGGGACAAGAACGTGCGCTTCTCCAACCCGGCGGTGGAAGCGCTTCTCGGCAAGCTTCCCCTGGGGGCTCCCTTTTGGGAGGCATGTTTCAACCCGCAGATCCTGGAGCTCGTGGGTACAGAGACGCTGGCCCGCCGCCACCGCGAGGTCCATCACCAGGGGCGCACGCTTTCGGTAACTGTGGCGCCTCTGGAACACCCGGTGCTTGCCGTCGCCCTCGTGGTCCGGGACCTGACCCCCCAGGTTCGTTTCGAGGCCGCCCGGCGCGCCTTGGTGGCGGATCTCGCCCACGAGTTGCGGACCCCGTTGACGGTGCTGGCGGGGGTGGCGGAGGAGCTGGCCTCCCGCAACCTGGCCCCCGAGCTCGCTCCCATGCTTTCCCGTCAGGTGGAGCGGCTTTCCCGTTTTGCCGCCGATCTTGAGGAGCTGGCGCGTATTGAAACGGGCCGCTTGCAGCTGGAGCTGGCTCCCGTTTCCCTCCTCCCCCTGGCTCGTGAGGTGGTGGCGGAACTCCTGCCTTTCGCCCAAAGGCAAGAGGTGACCGTGGCCGTCGAGGGGCAGGACGTCACGGTGGTGTCCGACCGCTTCCGTCTCGCCCAGGTCCTGGCTAACCTGGTGGACAACGCCATCCGTTACAACCGCCCCGGGGGTCAGGTGAGGGTGCGCGTGACGCCCACGGAACGCGGGGCACGGCTGGAGGTGGACGACACCGGCCTTGGCATCCCTGAAAGCGAAATCCCCCTGGTTTTTCAGCGCTTTTACCGGGTGCGGCGGGAGGAGGGGGAGCGGGCCGGTTCGGGCTTGGGCCTCGCCATCGTCAAGCACCTGGTGGCTCGCCTCGGAGGCCAGGTTTCCCTGACCTCCACCGTGGGGGAAGGCACCCGGGTGTGGGTGGAGCTGCCCTCGGAGCCCCCTAAGAACGGCGCGCTTCCTTCTCCTTGAGGGCCTTGAGGAGGGCCAGGCCGAAGGCGGTGAGCTGGGGTTCGGGCTTGGCCTTGCGGTCTTCGGCCCACTGCCGGAACTCCTTGGCAGCTTTCTTTTCCTTGGCTTTCTTGACCGAAAGGGAAAGCCTCTTGTTGGCCGGGTCCACGCTCAGCACCACCGCCGCCACCCGCGTCCCAGGGACGAACGTTTCCGCCAGGGATTTGCCCTTGGAAACGTCGCTTTCTGATGCCGGAATGAGAGCCTCGAGGCCAGGCTCCAGCTCCACGAACACGCCAAAGGTGGCGATGCGGTCCACCGTGCCTTCCACCAGCGTCCCTTCCGGGTAGCGTTCCCGGGCGTCGGCCCACGGGTCGGAAGTGGCCACGGGGCGCAAGCTCAAAGCAATGCGCTTGCGCTCCAGGTCCACTTCGCGCACGAAACCCCGGATTTCCTGTCCAACCTCGAGGGAAGGATCCTCGAGGGTCATCCCCGGGGGCAGTTGGGTGACGTGCAGAAGCCCGTCCACCCCTTCGGGGAGCTCGACGAAAGCGCCAAACTCGGTTTTGCGCGCTACCCTGCCGGAAAACTCCCCCCCCGGCTGGTAGCGCTTGCCCACCTCCTCCCAGGGGTCAGGCTGCAGAGCCTTGAGGGAAAGGGCAATGCGCTCCTTCTCCCGGTCGGCCTCGATAACCTTGACTTTGATGGTGTCCCCGACTTTGACCACCTGGGAAGGCTTGACCGGCTGCTTGTGGGAAAGCTCGCTCACGTGGATCATGCCGTCCACGCCCCCGAGATCCACGAAGACACCAAAATCGCGGATGCTCCTGACGGTGCCTTCCAGCACTGCCCCCACCTGGACCTTTTCCCAAGCCTGTCGCTTGGCTTCTTCCTTTTCTTCCAAAAGCACCGCGGCTCGGGAAACCACCAGGCTCGAGAGGTCCTCGGCCATTTCGGTGATGAGGAACATGAAGCTCTTGCCCAGGTAGGCGTCCACGTTCTTGGGGTAACCCAGCTCCATTTGGGAGTAGGGGCAAAAAGCCCGCAAGCCGGCAATGGACACGTCGTAGCCGCCCTTGTTGCGGCCGGTCACTTTGCCCTGAACGGGGATACGGTTGGCAAAGGCGCCCTTCAACGCTTCCCGCTCCCGCCGCTCGATGGCGAGCCGGTGGGAAACCCGGAGCTCGGGGGAGGTGGCGACCACCACCGCTTCCAAGTTGTCCCCCGGCCGGAGCTCGCCGAGCTCCGCTCGGTCCATAAGGGCCTCGGTCTTGCCGCCCACGGCAATGAGAGCCACATCGCCGGAAACGGCAACAATAGTGCCTGAAACCAGCTGGCCCTCCCGCAGTTCCTCGGAGGCAAAGCTTTCCGCCAAAGCCTCCACGAAGCTTTGCTGGGATTGGTTGAGGGTGTCCTCCATGGCTTTTTCCTCGTCCCGCCCACAGCGGGGGGCTTATTCTACACCAAGTTCCGCCCCCCGCCGCCGACCCACGAACCCCACGCTCAACCGGCGCAGCAGGAAAGCTTGTGGACGTCGCGAAAGAGGCTTTGGGCGGCCAGCTTAAGGCCCTCGGCGAGAGTGAGGTACGGGAAGAGCATGGAAGCCAGCGTTGCCGCCGGCATGCCTTGCTTGACGGCGAGGGTCGCCACCTGAATGATTTCCGAGGCTTCCGAGGCCACCACGTGGACCCCCACCAGCTTTTTCTCTTTGCCTGCCACTACCAGCTTCACGAGCCCCCGGGTGTCGCGGGCGGTGAGGGCCTTGGGCACAGCGTCCAGGGGCAACGTAGCCGTCGTGACCTCCAAACCCCTTTCCCGCGCTTGGGCTTCGGTGAGACCCACGGCTGCCACCTGGGGATCGGTGAAGATCACCCGCGGCACCAGCTCCAGCTCCAGGTGTCGGTGGGGAGTGACGGCGAGGGCATTGGTTGCTGCCACCGTCCCCATGTGGGCTGCCACGTACACGAGCTGCGGGGCTGTCGTGCAATCCCCCGCTGCAAAGATGGCGGGATTCGACGTTTGCGCAAACTCGTTGACGCGAATAGCGCCGCGGCCGTCGGTTTCGACTCCCACCTCCCCTAGGCCAAGACCCTCGGTGTTGGGGCGCCGGCCAGTGGCGACCAGGAGCTCGTCGGCCAAGAAATGGGTTGTGGATCCTTGGCTGTCTTGCACTTCGAGGAGCACTCGGCCCCGTTGCCTTTCAACGCTCAAAGCTTTGTACCCGGTCTTGATGTCGATCCCTTCCGCTTCCAAAGCCGCGGTCAGGGCCGCACTCACCTCTTCGTCTTCGAAGGGGGCAATGCGGGGGAGGAGCTCCACCACGGTGACGGCAACCCCGGCGCGGGCAAACACTTGCGCCAGCTCGAGCCCTACGGCGTTGCCACCCAAAACGAGGAGGCTTCCCGGAAGCTGGCGAAGCGCCAAAGCGTCGTCGCTCGTCAAGGGTCCGACCGTTGGAAGGCCGGCAATAGGGGGAAACCACGGGGAGGCGCCGGTAGCCACGAGTACCTTGCGGGCAGGAATGGTTTCACCGTTCACCCTTACCCCTCCCGGCACGAGGGTGGCCCGCCCCTGGCGGAGCTTCACCGACGGGTAGGCTCCCAGCACGTCAACGTACTTGCCCTTGACGAGTTGCGCTACGAGGTCATCCTTGGACTTGACAACCGAAGGCCAATGCAAAGACCCACGGCTGGTGGAGACTCCCGGGAACCGGCCTTCGCCGGCGCGGTGGTAGCTCTCCATGGCGCGGATGAGGAATTTCGACGGCACGCAGCCGACGTTGACGCAGGTACCGCCGATGGGGCCATCGTTGATCATGAGCACCGATGCCCCTTCCTCGGCAGCGTAAACGGCAGCGGCGAAAGCGGCCGAGCCGCCGCCAACGATGGTCAAATCGAAAGCAGCTTCCGGTTGTGGGGTTTTCGGGCTTCCAAGGCGCTCGGCCACCAAGACCCGAGCCCGGTAACCGGCCTCGCGCACCGCTCGTACCAGGTCCTGAGGGTCCACCTCCTCACGAGCCGTTACGGTTGCCGCCGGGGAGCGGAAATCCGGGAGATCCACCGCAACGACGCCGGGCACGCTTTCCAGGGCCTTCCGCACGTGGCCGGCGCAGGAATCGCAGGTCATGCCCTCGATGGCAAGGGTAAGCTTGTGGGTGGACATGGCCTCACCTCACCATCCGCGCGTGGTAGCCGGTTTTTTCCACGGCCGTCACCAGCGCTTGCGGCTCAAGGTTCTTTTTGGCCCAGACCGTGGCCTTCCCCTCCGCCAGGCTCACCTCGGCCCGCGCCACCCCTGGGGTTTTTTCAAGCGCGCCCTGCACGGTCCGAGCGCAGGCGCCGCACGTCATGCCGGTAACCTCGAGGGTAAGCTCTTGGGTTTTCAGTGTCGCCCCTGCCCGCTCGGGCCGGCTCCCGTGGAGGTGCGGGTAGGCGGCAAACCCGAGCACGGTTACGGCAGCCACCCCAAGCAGGCCCCTCGCCCTGCGCCGGGAGACGGGGTGGCACGCCTCGCCCTCGCACACCGCTGCCGGGCGGCGAAGCTCCCGCCACAGGGCGAAGGCCAAAAGCCCGAGGGCGGAAGCCAGAAGCACCGGTCGCAGCGCTTCCAGCGGCGCAAGCCAAGACAACCCAGCGGCCCCTAGGCCGAGGGCCACGAGGAGCGCCGGGCCCCAGCAGCACAAAGCCGCCAGGGCCGACGCCAACACCGCCGCAAGCG
>JBAMMG010000049.1:0-9216 GCA_039793905.1 Thermoanaerobaculum sp.
CCAGGACGTGACCATCCCCTCCAACGTGGCCTCCGCCACCTTGAGCTTCTGGTTGTGGATCCGCACCCAGGAAACCTCCACCACCACGGCCTACGACAAGCTCTGGGTGCAGATCCGCAGGCCTTCCGACAACGCCCTCTTGAAGACCTTGGCTATTTACTCCAACCTCAACAAGACCTCGACTTACGTTCAGAAGAGCTTCGATGTGAGTCAGTTCAAGGGGCAAACGGTGCGCGTTTACTTTTACGGTGCCGAAGATGCGAGCTTGGCCACAGGCTTCCTCATTGACGATACGAGCTTGACCGTGCAGTAAGTCCTGACCTCCTCCATCTTTCTGCCCGGGGGTGCATACTCCCGGGTTTTTTTTGCTACCCTGAAGGGAACTTGGAGGGGTATGCGAGGCTTTTTTATGGCCGGAGCTGCCGTTGGGTTAGTCCTGGTCGTGGACGCGGTGCTGGTGGGGTTTTCCGGTCCTCATTCCCGTTTGGCTCTCCTCGGTCTTATCCCTTACGGGTGGTTCGTGGCGTCCGTGGTGGGCTTGGTTCTGGCCTTGCGACGGGGAGACCCACCTTGGTTTTTTACCGTGTTCTTGGTCTACGGCCTGGCCGACGCCACCTACGGCATGTACCTGGTCGCGCAATTCCCCGACCCCTCGACGCTCCGCCTTCCCCCTGCCGTGGTGGTGGGACACGGGGCCTTCGGCTTGGCCTACGCCCTCTGGGGGGCGTGGCTGGCCTTTGGGCGTGGGCGGTAAGCCACGGACATGAGGTGCTGGCCTTTTGGCTCTTTTGCCGGTGATGTGGTGGGCGTTGCCGTGGGTCTGGTCCTGGTGCCGGCGGTGGCCATCCTGGGCCTGAGCCTGAGCATGATGGGCCTCTTGCCGCCCCCCGGCTCCTTCATCTTCCCGCTTTTCCTCGTTCCTCTGGGGGCAGCCCTGGTGGCGGGTGGGGTCCTGCTCCTCGCGGCGGCTCGCGAGCACGCCCGGGTGACCAGCAACCAGGCGCTGTTCGTGGCCGAAGCTGGCCACGAGCTGCGCACGCCCCTGGCGACCCTGGAGCTTTTGGCCCACGAGCTGGCCACCCATCCCCAGCTCCGAGAGCAAGCGGAAAGGCTCGCCATCTGTAGCCGTTCCCTGCGCGCCGGTGTGGAGCGGCTGCTGGATTGGGGGCGCCTGGCCAGCGGGCGGGTGCGCCTGCGGTTGGAGCCGGTTTCCCTGGGCGCCGTCCTGGACGAGGCCAGCCGGCTGGTGCAGCCGCGTCTGGCCCAGAAAGCCCAGACCCTGGTGCGCACGGGGTGCGCCGACGCCCAGGCCGTGGGGCATTTTCCGTCGCTGGTTTCGGCGCTGGCCAACCTCCTCTCCAACGCCAGCAAGTACGGTCCTGAGGGGCAAACCATCGAGCTGGGAATGGGACACGAGGGGGGGTGGGTCACCGTATGGGTCCAGGACCGGGGCCCTGGAATCTCGCCGGCAGAGCAGCGCAAGGTTTTCCGACCCTTTTACCGGGGGCGGGGTGTGGTGGCGGAAGGTGTGGAGGGTTTTGGCCTGGGTCTGGCGGTGGTGGCGCAGGTGGTGGCGGCCCACGGAGGAAAGGTAACCCTTTGCTCCCGGGAGGGGAGGGGAGCCGCTTTACCTTGTGGTTTCCGGCGGAGGTCTCGGGGTGAGCCGCAAGGTCTTGGTCATCGAGGACGATGGGGTGCTCCTGGCATCCTTGGTGGCGCTTTTGCAGCGGGAGGGGTAGGAGGTGGTGTCCGCTGCCGACGGCTCCCGGGGATTGGCCTTGGCGTTGCGGGGGGATGCGGACGTCACGGTTTTAGACCTGACCCTTCCCAGCCTGGACGGTTTCAAGCTCCTGGCTGCCCTGCGCAACGAGGGGATCCGCACGCCCGTGCTCGTGCTTTCCGGTCGCCGGGAGGAGCTGGACAAGGTCATGGCCCTCGATCTGGGGGCCGATGACTACCTGACCAAACCGTTTTCTCCGGCCGAGCTTTTGGCCCGCGTGCGGGCGCTCTTGCGCCGCGCCCGCTCCCCCGAAAAGGTGCGGTTTGGCAACGTCACCTTGGACCTGGGTACGGGCGTGGTCCTCCGGGAAGGGGTGCGCGTTGGCCTTTCGCCCACAGCCTTGGCGGTGCTTGTGGCGTTGGTCCGGGCCAAGGGGGCGGTGGTCTCGCGGGAGGAGCTCTTCGCCCTTCTCCGTCCGGGGCGAAAGTTTGGCAGCCGGCGGGTGGTGGACAACGCCGTTGTGGAGCTCCGCCGCGCCCTGGAGGAGGACCCCAGAAATCCTAGGTGGATCTTGACGGCCCACGGCCTCGGCTACCGCTTCGCCTGGGAGAAGCTGGAGTCACGTTAGGGGGTTCCCCGCGCCGCGGGCGGGGCGCCGAGCAGTTTCCGTAAAGCTTCCCTCGCGTCGGTTTCGGCATCCGCGCCTGGGAGTGTTCTCAAGCATTGGAGTGCTGATGGAAAGAAAAAACGTGGGCAAGAGGCCCCTGTATCCAAAGGGCTACCATCCCTTTACCGATGGTTCGGGCCGCAGCGGCACCAATGCACGTGGCCGCCGTTGCAGTAAGGCACGGGGTTGCCGTCAGACTGCATGACCAAGGCTAGGTCCAGGCGCAAGTCGGCTTTTCCAACGTGCGCCACAACATGCTAGGGAATTCTTCTCCCGGGGTGCGGGCGGGGGAAGGGGTTTGTTTCCTGCTGGGGTCAGAAATCCGTCAGGAAAACGTGACGTTTTGTCGCGGCTTTCAGGATGACAACCGCGAGATGCGCGGGCGGGAAGTCCCGAGACGCTTTCTTTCCGCGGAAGCTTCCGCCCTTGGGTTCCTGCGGTTTATCGTCGCCGACACCCTCATCCCTTCGGGTACCTGGGGGGAGGAAAACCTGAGGCCCTGTAGTCCGTATATTCCTTCCCAAGGTGAGGATCGCAAAGAAAGGAGGAAGCGCTATGAACGTTCGCGGTTGGGCGGCAAGGGAACCTGGGGCAACGCTGGTTCCTCTGGAGTACGAGCTGGAGCTCGCGTCGCCTTTCGACGTGATCGTGGCGGTGGAAGCGTGCGGCATTTGCCACTCGGACATCCACATGATCGACAACGACTGGCGGATGTCCACCTACCCGCTGGTCCCGGGGCACGAGGTGGTGGGTAAGGTGGTGGCCAAAGGTGAGGCTGTGGAAGGGTTGGAGCTCGGCCAACGGGTGGGGATCGGGTGGCAAGCTTCGGCGTGCATGACGTGCCCCGACTGCCTTGCCGGCAACGAAAACCTGTGCGACGCCCACCAGGGCTTGATCGTCACCGGAAAAGGGGGTTTTGCCAGCCACGTGAAGGTGGATGGCCGCTTTGCGTTCCCGTTTCCGGAAAGCCTTCCAGCCGAAGCTGGCCCGCTTTTGTGCGGGGGCGTGACGGTATATTCGGCCTTGCGCTACGCCGGTATGGGCTCGGGGCAGCGGGTGGGGGTCATTGGCCTGGGGGGTCTCGGCCATATGGCGGTGCTTTTCGCCTCGAGGCTGGGGAACGAGGTGACGGTTTTTACCACGACCGCGGGGAAAGCCGGGGAAGCGGAAAAACTCGGGGCATCTCGCGCCTTCGTGGTGGGTCCAGGGCAGAGCCCGCCCTCCCCTCCCGATCGCCTCGATGTCCTCCTGTGCACCGTTCCGTACCCCCAGGATTGGGTCGCGTACCTCAACTGGCTGGGCTCCGATGGCACCCTCGTGCTCGTAGCCGGCGGCCCGCAACCCCTCGAAATTCCGTTTTGGGCGCTCCTGAGCAAACGAAGGCGCATCATGGCCTCACCCATCGGGGGGAGAGCCATTTTGGCTGAGATGTTGGACCTCGCGGCACGCTTCCGGATCTTGCCGCAGGTGGAGATTTTCCCCTTGAAGGACGTCAATGCCGCTTTGGAAAAGGTGCGGAACAACCAGGTGCGCTACCGGGCGGTTCTGAGGGCGGAAAGCTAAGAAGCTCGCGGTTGGGATGGGGCGCCCGTCCGCAGAGGCCTTGGATGGGCCCCGGATTCACAGAACCGTTACGCTCGGGGCAAAGCGAAAGAGCTCGTAGCGGGCAAGGTGCCTAAAAGCTTGACGCAAGTAAAACCCGTAGGCCTCGGTGGTCCCACGCAGCACGGCAAGCTTCAAGCCTTGGGCACGGCCAGCTTCGAGGAGCGTTGCCAAAAGGTACGTACCGACACCCCTTCCCCGCAGGCTCGGTACGGTGCCAAAGTTGTAGATCCCCAAGGCGCTGTCGTCCTGAAAGATGGAAGCGATACCCGCGGGTCTTCCCCGATAGAACGCCAGGTAGTGGCGGAGCGGAACGCCGTATCCAAAGCCACCGCAGGCGAGCTGCTGCCCGTACGCTTGGGCGAGGACCGGCGGAAGCTGGAAGACCTGGGTAAAGATCTCCAGCCACTGGGGCCAAAGCTCGGGGCCCTCCAGGACCTGAACCGACACGTTGGCGGGCTGAGGGGGCAGCGGGGCATCGTCCAGGGGGCGCGCCATTGCCCAGGCCAGAGCCTGCCGGTGGAACCCCAGGGTGGCGAGGATCTCCTCCAGGTTTTTGGGGCGTGAGGTGGGGCCCACCCAAAACCCGAAGGGCACGTGGCGCGCCGCCGCGCGGTCCTTGAGCTTGGCGATGCGCTCGGCGGCGTCGGAACCAGAAACCTGGCATTCCAAGACTTTATTGAACGCTTCGTGAGCAATGGGGCTTTCGCACCAGAGCAAACCGTTTTCTTCGCCTACGCGCCACCCGGGCCATGGGGCCAGAAACGAATAAAGCTTGCGGAGGTTACGTTCCAAGCACTCGAGGGTCGCCCGCACCCGTCTATGGTAACCGATGGGCCGCCAGTTTGGGCAAAAAAAAGGGCGGGGGACACCCCGCCCTTTCCTCTGTCGTGTCCGACGTTAGGGCCGCTCGAGGAGGTAGGCGAACCCCATGCCGCCGCCGATGCACATGGTGACGATGCCGCGCTTGGCGTTGCGGCGCTTCATTTCGCCCAGTATCTTGCAGGTCAGGATGGCTCCGGTGGCGCCCAGGGGGTGGCCGGTGGCGATGGCTCCGCCATTGACGTTGACCTGCTCGTCCGAGAGGCCCAGCTCGCGCATGCAATACACCGACTGGGACGCGAACGCTTCGTTGAGCTCCACGAGGTCAATATCGGCAAGTCGCAATCCAGCTTTCGAAAGGAGCTTGGGGACCGCCTTGGCAGGGCCGACGCCCATAATGTCTGGAGGAACTCCAGCCACAGCCCACTGCCGCACGTAGGCCTGGATCTCCAGGCCCATGGCTTTCGCCTTTTCCTCGGACATCACGACCACAAAAGCGGCACCGTCGTTGATTTGCGAGGAGTTGCCGGCGGTGACGGTTCCGCGCGGGTCGAAAACGGGTTTCAGCTTGGCGAGGGCCTCCAAGGAGGTGTCGGGGCGGGGACCTTCGTCGGTATCGAACACGAACTCCCGCCATTTCCCATCGTCCATGGTGCGAACCTTGAGAGGAACGATTTCGTCCTTGAACTTACCGGCAGCAATGGCGGCGGAAGCCTTCATGTGGGAGCGCAAGGCAAAGGCGTCCTGATCCTCGCGACTGATCCCGAACTGGCGGGCCACCACCTCAGCGGTGGTGCCCATGGCGGCGTAGGCGTTGGGCATGAGGTCCATGAGCTCCGGGTCAGCGGTGGGTTTGTTGCCGCCCATGGGCACCATGGACATGGACTCCACGCCGCCGGCAATGATGATGTCCGCCGATCCAGCCTTGATGACGTCTGCCGCCCAGGCGATGGACTGGGACCCCGAACAGCAAAAACGGTTGATGGTGGTGGCCGGGACGTCCACGGGGAAGCCGGCCAAAAGCCAGATGAGGCGCGCCATGTTCATGCCTTGTTCCCCCTCGGGCATGGCGCAGCCCACGATGAAGTCGTCCACCATGGCGGGCTCGAGCCCCGGGGTCCGGCGCACCAGCTCCTTGAGAACCGGGGCGGCAAACTCTTCGGGCCGGGTGTCTTTGAGACTCCCCTTCTTGGCTCGGCCAATGGGGGTGCGGGCGTAGCTGACGATCACGGCTTGTCTCATGCTCGCCTCCTTTTAGTTGCGTAGCGGCTTGTTGTTCAAAAGCATGTACTTGATGCGTTCCTGGGTCTTGGGCTCGCCGCACAGCGAGAGGAACGCTTCCCGCTCCAGGTCCAGGATCGTTTGTTCGGAGACCGGGTTGTGGATGGTGGTGTCGCCGCCGCAAAGGATGGTGGCAATGTGGGTGGCGATCTTTTCGTCGTGGGAGGAGATGTTGTGGGTGAGCTTGAGGTTGTGGAGGATCATGCGCAGCGTCGCGATCCCCGAACGCCCAGGTAAGCGGAAGGTCTTGGGAACCGGCGGCCGGTAGCCTTCCTCCGCCATGGCCATGGCCATGCGTTTGGCCGTCCACAGTTGCTGGTCGCGGTTCAGCTCCACATGGTCGCAGGGACGCAGGTACTTGAGCTCCCGGGCTTCTTCGGCCGAGGTGGCCACTTTGGCCATGGCGATGGTTTCGAAAGCCTTGCGGATGAACGGCAAGTTGTCGAGGATCGGCTCGTCAATACCCTCGAGGACCCGCTCCAGCATGAACACGTGGCCCCCGCCGGCGGGAACGAGGCCAACCCCCACCTCCACAAGGCCCATGTACGTCTCGGCAAGGGCACAGACGCGGTCCCCGCCCATGGTGATCTCGGCGCCGCCGCCAAAGGTAAAGCCGAAGGGGGCGGTGATCACCGGGATGGGTGCGTAGCGCATGCCCATGGTCATCCCCTGGAACTTGCGGATCATCTCGTCAATGGCTTTCCACGCCTGGGAGGTCGCGCCTTCCAGGATCATCAACAGGTTGGCGCCGGCGCAGAACTGCTCGGCTTGGTGGTGGATCACGAGACCTCGGAATTCCCGCGGGCCAATCTCGAGAGCCTTGTGCATGACCTCCATGATTTGGTCGTCAATGGGGTTGAGCTTGGGCTGCATGGTCGAGTGGAACTCCACGCACCCGATGCCATCGCCGATATCCACGAGGGAGGCTCCGGGGTTTTCGAAAACGATGCGGTTCTTGCGCTTGATTTCCGAAAGCACCAAGAAGCTCTCCGGCCGCGGTTCGGGGAGGTAAGCCTTTTTGGCGGCATCCCAGTACTCTCGTCGCAGCTCCCCGGGACGATAGAAGCTTTCGGCGCCGGCGGCCAGCATCTCCTCCACCCACGGCGCGGGAGACACGCCCTCGGCTTTCATTCGCTCGACAACAGCGCGAACGCCGAGAGCGTCCCAGGTTTCGAAGGGCCCCAGCTCCCAGTTGAACCCCCACTTCAAGGCGTTGTCCATGTCCACGATGGTGTCAGCGATTTCGAAGAGCCGCCGGGAGGTATAGGCCAGGGTATCCCGCAAGACTCGCCAGGCAAACTTCCCGGCTCGATCGTCGGCAGCTACAAGGGTCTTGATGCGCTCGCCGGGGTCGTGGATGTTCTTGGTGACCTTGAGGGAAGGGTAGTCGTAGCGCTGCTTGGGGCGGTAGGAAAAGGTTTTCCAGTCGAGAACGAAGTCCTGCTTTTCTCCGCCCGGGCCCTTTTCGCGCTTGAAGAAACCAGCGCCCGACTTGCGGCCCAGCATCTTTTGTTCCACCATACGGGTGACGAACTCCGGCACTTGGAAGTACGGCTGGCCCTCGTCGTTGGGGAGGTCTTCCCGCAAGGTGCGGACCACGTGGACCATGGTGTCGAGGCCCACGAGATCCACGGTGCCGAAGGAGGCGGACTTGGGGTGCCCCATAGCCGGGCCGGTGATGGCGTCCACCTCGTCCACCTGGTAATCCAGCTCGATCATGGCGTGAAGCGTGGCCATGAGGGCGTAGACCCCAATGCGGTTGCCGACGAAGTTGGGGGTGTCCTTGCCGAACACGATCCCTTTGCCCAGGCGGAAGCGGCCAAAGTCCGCCATGGTGCGAACGACCTCCGGGTCGGTGTCCTCGCCGGCCACGATTTCCAAAAGCCGCATGTAGCGCACCGGGTTGAAGAAGTGCGTTACCAGGAAATGCTTGCGAAACTCCGGGCTTCTGCCCTCCACCATCTTGCGGATGGGTAACCCTGAAGTGTTGGAGGAAACGATGACCCCAGGGCGCCAAACCTGCTCCACCCGGGCGAAAAGCTGCTGCTTGATGTCGAGCCGCTCCACCACCGCTTCCACGATCCAGTCGCACTCGGAAAGGCGGTGCCAGTCGTCTTCGAAGTTGCCCACCTCGATGAGGGGCAAAAACTTTTGCGAGTAGATGAGCGCGGGCTTTGATTTCTTGATGTTCTCGATCCCTGCGAGGGCAAGTTTGTTGCGAAAGGCCCGATCGGTTGGGGTAAGACCGGCCTTTTCATCCTCGCGCGTGAATGCCGGAACGATGTCCAGCAAAAGCGAGGGGATACCGGCGTTGGCCAGGTGCGCGGCAATCCCTGACCCCATGACCCCGGCCCCGAGAACCGCAACCTTGCGTATCGGCCTAACCATGGGTTCCTCCTTTCCTCATGCGGTGTTCGCCAGCCGAAACAAGCTGAATGAACACTCGTTCACTGTACACGGAAACCCCGGCGGGCGCAAGGGTCGGTGGGAGGAAACCCTCGCGGCTGGCGCCTTAGCGCGGTACAATACCGCCGGCTGTGAACGGAGGGAAGAAATCTCGGCGCTTCTTGGTTTCTGGCCGCGTCCAAGGGGTAGGTTTTCGCTACTTCGTGCTTCGTGAGGCCCAGCACCTGGGGCTTTCGGGCTACGTGCGCAACCTGGGTGATGGCCGGGTGGAGGTGGTGGCGAGCGGCCGGGAGAGTGACCTCAACCGCTTGGAAGCGCTGCTGTGGCGCGGACCGGTCATGGCCCACGTCACCATGGTGGAGGTGGAGGAAACGGAAGCCCCCGTGCAGGATGGCTTCGCGATCCTCTCTTCCCGCCGGGCCTAATACTCACGGCCGCTTGTGCTGAGAGGTCGGCAACGCTACCATTCGTGCGGGGCTGTAGCTCAGTAACGGATAGAGCAGCGGTTTCCTAAACCGCGTGTCGCCGGTTCGAGTCCGGCCAGCCCCGGTATGCCCAAAGCAAATTTGGGCCACAGGGCCTGAGACTCGTTCCTGGCCCCCCGCTCTCCCACCCGCCAGGTGGCAAGTCCGGCCAGCCCCGGTATGCCCAAAGCAAATTTGGGCCACAGGGCCTGAGACTCGTTCCTGGCCCCCCGCTCTCCCACCCGCCAGGTGGC
>JBAMMG010000049.1:9316-13919 GCA_039793905.1 Thermoanaerobaculum sp.
TCGTTCCTGGCCCCCCGCTCTCCCACCCGCCAGGTGGCGAGTCCGGCCAGCCCCGGTATGCCCAAAGCACACTTGGGCCAAAGGGCCTGAGACTCGTTCCTGGCCCCCCGCTCTCCCACCCGCCAGGTGGCGAGTCCGGCCAGCCCCGCCTTGGCCAAAGCGAGTTTGGGTCTTGGGACCTGAGCTTGTAGCTCCCGCGGGGGCGCCTCATGGCTCGTTTTGGCGGTTGTGGCCGAAGGAAAGGGCGTGAAGATTACAGGGTGCCCAGGATCTTTTCGAGGGCAGCGAGCTCAGCAACGGTGGTGTAAAAGTGCGGAGAAAACCGCACCCAATCGCCGTAAGTACCCACCCGCACGTGGCGCAACTGGAGGCGACGCTGAACTTCGGACGCCGGGAAAAATGGGTGCTTGGCCACGACGATCCCAGCGACCGGATGGGAAGCTCCCGGGGAGCCCACCTCCCACCCTAGCGCCAAGAGTTGAGCCGTCAGGGTGCGCTGGTGGGCCAGGACGCGGTTACGCACGGCAACGAGTCCTTCGAGAAGCAAAAGCTCCAAAGCCGCCGCCCACCCGGCGGCCACGAGCGGGGGGATGCCCTCGCCTACCGAGGACACCCGGTCAAGGCCAAGGAGTTTCGGCGTCGGCTGGCCAGGGGCTGGAGGGAAGCTTTCCCGTTGGCGGAACTCGGAGCCCGCAACCAGAGCTATCCCCCCGCGAGGGCCCAAAAGCCACGTATGACTTGGGACGAGAAGGGCATCTACCTCGAGCTCGGGAAAGGTCTCCGGGCGGCACGGCACCGCCTGGGCAGCGTCCAGCACCACGAGGCACCCCCGCTCCTTGAGGGCGGGTACCCAGACCTCCAACTCCCCCACCCAGCCGGTAGCGTCTACCCACGGGAGGACGACCACAGCCTGGGTTGGCAAGGCCTTTTCCAAAAAACTGGGGAGCCCCTGCCATGAGGTAGGCGCCAGCACCGTGACGCTGTAACCCAGCCTTTCGATTTGCCCGACCGGGAAGGGGTGCCCATCGGATGCCTCGGTGGCTAGGAAAACCGTTGTTCCGGGAAGCTCGACGGCGGCGAGGAGGGCGGTGAGAGCGGCCGTGGTGCTGGGGAAGAGGCGCACGTCGGTGGGTTGGCAGGCCAGCACTTGCGCGACGAGGGCCCGCACTTTGTTTTCGAGGAGGGTGCGCACCCTTGGGTCCCAAAACCCTTCTTCCTGAAAGTTCGCGAGCAACCGAGCCACCGCCGCGGCCACCGGCTGGGGCAAGGGCGCCTCCTCGGCGTGGTCCAGGTACAGGCAGCGCTCTCGAATGGGGAAGATCTGGGACAACTCCACAGCGCCGCCAGTATAGAAGGATTGCAACGGAGAAAGCGGGCGTGTAGATTGACGCAAGGCATGTGCGGCATCTTTGGCTACGCTGGAAGCCGGGTGGTGTGCTCGCAACAGCAAGCTCTTGCCGCGCTTGCGTTGCTCCGGCATCGGGGTCCCGACGCCACTGGTTTCGTGTCGGGACGGGGCTGGGGTATCGGTGCCTGCCGGCTGGCCATCCTCGACCTCGTGGCCGGCGATCAACCGGTCAAGAACGAACGGGGCACGGTGCACGCCGTGCTCAACGGCGAGATTTACAACTACCTGGAGCTGCGGGAAACACTCCGCCAGCACGGCCACCGCATCAGGTCTTCGGGGGACACGGAGCTTTTGGTTCATCTTTGGGAGGAGTACGGGCGTGGCTTGTTACCGCATTTACGGGGGATGTTCGCGTTGGCCGTTGCCGACGAACGCACCCAGAAACTCTTTTTAGCCAGGGACCGGGTAGGCAAAAAACCGCTTTACTGGATGCGCGCCCACGGGGGGCTTTTTTTTGCTTCCGAGCTCAAAGCCCTGCGGCCGTTCGCGAACTCATGGCACGTAAGCCCTGAGGCTCTTGGCGAGTTTTTGACCTTCGGGTTCGTGCCCGAAGGCACCTCCTTCGTGGAGGGGGTGGAAAAGTTGCCCCCGGGACACTGGCTGGAGCTGGACGTGGCCACCGGTGAGCTGCGCATCGGAAGCTACTGGGACCCCGAGATGGGCCCTGATCCGGCCATGGACGAGGCGGGGGCTTGCCGGCGGCTCGTGGAACTCCTGGCAGAGGCCACGGCCCTCCGCTTGCGGGCTGACGTCCCGGTAGCGGTTTTTCTCTCTGGAGGGCTCGATTCGGCCACGGTGGCGGCCCTTGCCAGGCGGGTGGGCGGGGAGCCAAGGGTGTTGTTCGTGGATTTGGGCGATGCCGGCGAAAGGGTCCGGGCGGAAACCACGGTTCGGGCTTTTGGCTTGACCTTGGAGGTCCTGCCTGGGGCAGCCGCACCGGAGGTGGAACTCTTGCCGAAACTGGCGGAGGTTTTCGACGAACCTCTCGCGGACCCTTCGGTTGTGCCCACGTACTTCCTCGCGCGAGCGGCTTCCCCAGCGGTCAAGGTGGTGTTGAACGGCGACGGCGGGGACGAGCTTTTGTGCGGGTACCGCCGCTTTCGTCTCGCCCTGGCCGCATCCAGCCGGGTGGGGCGGTGGGCTTTCCGGGGGGCACTTTCGGTTTGCGGCGCGCTTTCCGGAAGACTCTGGTGGCACAGGCGTTTTGCCGCCGGGCTTGCCGACCCTTCGGGCGGCTACCTGGCGTGGGGACCCGTAAAGTTTACGCCCCTGGAGGTGCGAGAGCTCCTAGGGCGAGAGCCGGTCCTTTCAGGGTTCCAAGCCGTCTTGGGCCGCGCCCCGCAGTCCTCCTCGGTGGACCGGCTTCGTTTTGTTGAATTTTCGTTTTTCTTGCCCGGGGATCTCTTGGTGAAGATGGACCGCGCGACCATGGCCTGGTCCTTGGAGGCCCGGTCGCCGTTTTTGGATCAGGAAGTGGTGTCGTTTCTGCTCACGCTGCCGCCCGAGTTTTTGGTTTCGCCCTTTACCACCAAAAAGCTTTTGCGGAAAGCTACGAGGGGGCTCCTCCCCGATGCGGTGCGGCGGGGGCCGAAAGTGGGCTTCGAGCCGCCCCTGGAACGCTGGCTGGCCGGCCCATGGAAGGGCGAGGTCGAGCGCATCCTCCGCGACTCCTCATGCCGCCTCCGGAGCTTCCTGCGCATGGGGGCCGCGGAGCGGGTGCTCCTGCGCCTCTCCCATGAGGACCCCAAGCGCCACGCTCGGGCCGTATTCACGCTCGTAACCTTGGAACACTGGCTCGCGCGCTGGGGCTAAAAAGCGAGGGTCGGAAGGGGCCGGGCGGCCACGACCCGCACCGGGAATCCGCGCTGGCGAAAGCTTTCCACGGCTCTTTCGAGATCCGGTTCCTCCAGGGAAACCCAGTGGAAGCCGTCGGCCGCGTAAAGGAGCACCGCCCCTGGCCGCTTCAGGGCCCCGGGGTCTTCTTTCAAGGGCCGCACCTCGAGGTCTTCCCGGGCCAGAACCCACTCGAAAAGCGCCGCGGCGTCAACAAGCCCGGCCGGATCGGCGCCACGAACGAAAAAAAGCTTGGGTACGCCTTCCACGGAAACGGCAATGTCCCGGAGAATGTTGGTGCCGTCCGCCCGCACCACCGCCACCGGCTTGTCCAGGGGGAAACGGTCCTTCACCGCTTCCGCTTGGGCAACGAGGCGGGCGTGGGCCGCCGATACGCGCGCCCAATCGCGGAGGTCGGCGCGAACCGTATAGACGTGGGCCAGGAAAACGAGCACCGCCAAGGCAACGGCCCCTAGGTTCGCAACGGGGCGGAAACGAACGGCCAGCTTGTCCCGGAAAAGCGAAAAACCGCAAAGAACGAGCAGGAGAAAGCCGGCGTACGAGGCCACCAGGTAGCGGGGAGGAAGGTAGGGGACCAGGAGGGTCGGTAGCTGCGGTGCGAAAAGCAAGGCCCCTCCGAAAACCCCGGCGGGGTGTCGGGCCTTGATGACCACCCCCAAAAGCGCCAAGGTTGCGCCGAGGGCCAGGAGGCCCGAGGTCGAAAACGGAAACGCCAGGGGAACGGGTGACTCCAGGTGGAAGAAGGCGGCCAGGAGGTGGGGGAGCTTGGCCAGAACGGTGAAGTCGTAGCGGAAGTAGTTCTTGTCCCCAGGAAAGGCCAGGAAGTAGACGAGTGTGTACAAAACGGCTGCGGCGACAAAGGGAAGGGAACGCTGGACGCTTCGCTTGGCCGACTCCCGGGACAATCCCCACGCCAGGGCGAAGGTAAGAGCTGGGGTAACGATCCAGGTCTCTTTGCTGAGCATGGCGAGGACGGCGAACGACGCTACCGGCCCCCAGCGCCCTTTTGCCCCACGCTGGGGCCACGCGAGGGCGATGCCGAACCACGCAGCGAGGAGGAGATCCTCGAAGCGGATAGCTACGGAAACGGCGCTCTCTTCGGAAAAAGGAGCTATGGCCCAAAGAAGGCCGGCTACGAGGGCGCACCCCGGGCCCAGCTCCAACCTCCGCGCCGTGAGGAAGAGTAACGCCGCCGCGGTGCTGTGAAGGAGAAGGTTAGTGAGGTGAAAGCCGAGCGGGTGATGGCTCCAAAAAATCCGGTCCAAGGCTAGGGTCCAGGTGGTCGTGGGCCGGTAAAAGCTGTCGAGATCTGCGAAAAGCTCGAAGAGGCGATGGCTGGCG
>JBAMMG010000049.1:13929-37548 GCA_039793905.1 Thermoanaerobaculum sp.
TTTTATACATGTGTGTTATCTATCCCGGCGATGAAGAGCCGATGGCTGGCGCGATGAGCGTGCTGAACCCACTGGTAGTCGTCCCCCATGAGCGTAAACCCGAGGGCGGGCGCGTACGGCGCCAGCACCACCACAAACGGAAGGAGAGCCAGCAGCAGCGCGGCGGCTTTTTTCATGCCGCCGTTTATAACAAACCCCGACCCCAGGGCCCAGGGGGTCGAAGGGAAAGCTTTGCCTGCCTTTTTCGCTAACGAGGGCTGCGGCTTCAGTGCCGCGGGCGATCGTGGGAGGGCCGGCTTGGCGGGGCTCCCCCCGAGCTGCGCGGGGCGCTTTCCCGGACGCTCGTTCCTGATCCTCCGGAGGTACCGCGAGGTGCGCTTTGGGTGCGAGGCGAGCTTTCGACCTCCGGCCCCCGCGGGCTCGGAGCCTGCGGCGGGCTGACACCGCGCTCCCGCGGAGGCGAAAGCCCCGGAAGCTCCCGGTTCCCAGGGCTGCTGCGAACGACTTGGCGCGGCTCGCGTTCCCCGCGCGGCCACGGCGAGCCTTGGGGTGCTGCCCCGCGGCCCGGAGCAGGAACACGGTGAAGCTCGGGAGAATCACTGGGCTCGGTAAGGACCCGCCGCCGGAAGGTGTCGCTGGGGCGACCCAGGTCCTGATCTTCGCGGGCACGGGGTTGCCACGAGCTTGGGGGTCGTGAGGAGGGTAGCCGAACGGCTGGCTCGCCCTCGCTGGGGCGACTGGCCGGCACCCGCAACCCTTCTGGGTCGCGCCAGGGGGACCGCCGGGGTTCGCCGCCTCCCGGCTGGGCCTCCTCCCCACGCTCTCGGCTGGGGAGGGGGCGCTCATCGCGGCCACGCCTCGCCTCAGGTCCCGCTCCAGGGGGCAGGGCGCGCACCGCCTCGCGAGTTCGAACGGGTTCCGGCAAACCGCCACGGGCTCGAGGAACCGGCTCCCGGCGGAGGAACGGCGTCACCTCCCGCGGGGGCTCGTCACGAAAAACGTCGCGAAGGACGGGGGCACCCGCGCTCCCTCGGGGCACCGGTGTCACCAAGGGGCCAGACCGAACCACACCCTCGCGGTCACCGATGGCGCGGATGACGCGCTCGGAATCCAGCCTTACCCGCTCGATATGAGACGAGGTAAACCGGTCCTCGGGAACGAACGTCCAGGGGCGGTGGTCAATGCGCCCCAACCGCACCCGTCCCGAGAAGTCGAAGGTGACCTCGTTCCAGCGGTGGGGGCGGTAGTAGGGGTCGCGGTACTCGTGCCACCACCACCAGTCGTAGTACCCCCTGGGGCACCACCCCACGTAGCCAGGGGTGTACACCCAGTGTACCCAGGCCGGGGCCCAAATGGGGTCCCAAAACCAGACCCAGCCGAAGCTCACCGAAAAGTACCAGGAGCCGTAGTGGTAGGGGTACCACCCCCACGGCTCGTAGGAAACCCAGCACCAGCCGGCAGGGGTCCAGTACCAGCGGCCGTAGGAGTAAGGAACCCAGGTGATGCTCACTCGCGGCCGCCAACCCCAGGTCCCTAGGTCAGCAACGTAGACCCACTCACCGTAGGCGTCGAGGGTGTAGGCGCGAGGGGCCCCTTGCACGTACCCGGCGCTTTTGGACTCAGGGGGTGGCAGGCGTCGCTCCATGACCCACTGCCAGAAATCGTCGGCCCCGTCACGCCATTCCGCGCGCTGGACCTCCTCGTTGTTGGCAACCCAAGCGGCAAAGCCTGCACGCAGGAGCACAGAGCCCATACCGGCGGGGAGCTCGGCCGAGCCGCGGTGGGCCACCACCTGCAGCTGGTCCCCGTCCAACGCCAGGAGGTACAAGCCGCCACGCGCCAGGTACACGGTTCCAGCCGGCGAATCCACGCGCATGGACGGGGCGGTTGGAGCTACCTCGATGGCCACTCTTCCGGCGGCCAGGTACAGGGCTGTGCGGGGGGCGGTAGAGCCTCGGGAGTTGGTCATGCTGTCAAAATCGAGGGTCGAAAACTGATCGAGCCACACGGTAGATCCGTCGGCAAGCTGGACTTCCATGCGCGCGCCGCGGGCGGTTTCGACCCTGTCACCGGGGAGCACAGGCATGTTGACCACCGCGTCGAGGGTTTCGTCCTGGGCCGCAGCTCGCACGGTGGCGTACCGCTCCAAATACGAGATGTAGCTTAGAGAGGTCAGATCCTGCGGGCTCTCCTGCCCCCAGGCGGCAAGGCTGATGGCCACCAAGCCTGCAATGCCGAGCGTCCAAAAGGTTCGGGTCCTCATGGCGACCTCCCTTCGCCATTGGCTAGTGCAAGAAACATGCCAGTTGCTACCCAGGCATGAGCACCAGCTGCTGAACTTGCCGAACCTTCACCACCGTACGGGGTGGGTAAAAACCGGCGCGTAGGGTGGCGTTGGGGTAGGTGATGCACCCGGGGCCCATGAGCACCCCCGGGTTGGTGACGGTGTTGCACCCGGTCTTGCAACCGTCCCCCAGGATCGCTCCCAGCTTGCGAAGTCCCGTGGGGATCGTTTGCCCGTCTACCGTCAACACGATTTCGGCACCTACGTTCTTCACGTTGGAGAGGATCGTCCCCGCACCCAGGTTCACGTTGCGGCCGAGGATCGAGTCGCCCACGTAGTTTTGGTGGGGGGCGTGAGCTCCGGGGAGGAGGATGGCGTTTTTCAGCTCGGAATGGGCGCCGATGACCGCCCCCTCCCCGCAGAGGACGGGCCCCCGGAGGTAGGCACCGGTACGTATGCGGCACCCGCGGTCCAAAATCACGGGCCCGCGGATCACGGCGCCAGGCTCGATCTCCACGTCCTCGGCCACGAAAACGGGTCCCGAGAGAATGTGCACCCCCTCCGGTACCGGGGAACGGATCTCCCAGGCCTTCCACGCTTCTAGGTAACGGGAAAGCCCAAAAGCCAACGCTGCCCACACCGGCTCGCCATCGGGGAAAACCGGGCGGTGCGGGAAGCCCTCAAGGTGGAAGAACGCTTCCGGAGCAAAGGTCGTCATCGGGCGGGAGTATACCCCGGGCCTTGACTCTGGTTTTCCGTGCGCTTCACAACAACGACCGTTTGGTCGTCGGAGGGGGTGCCTTGGCCGGAAAAGCTTGCCGTGGCGTCGAAAATCGTCTTGACGATTTCCCGCGCCGGCTCGTGGCGGTGGCGTCGCACGAGGCGCACGAGGCGCTCCAAGCCAAACTCCTCGCCGGTTCGGTGGTGGGGGCATTCGGTGATGCCGTCGGTGTACATCACGAGCACGTCCCCAGGCTCGAGCCTCACGAACCCCCGCACGTACGAGGCTTTGTCCGAGGGCCCCAGGACCATGCCGCCCTCCCGCAGGAAGAGCGGCTTCCCGTCTTTTGTCAGGACGAAGGGCGGCACGTGGCCGGCGTTGACGTACACCAGGTTGCCGTTGGATTCCAGTTCCCCGACGAAAAGCGAGACGAACTTGGAAACCAGCTTGGAGCGGTTGATGATGGTGGCCAGCCGCTCCACGGTGCGGACGAGCTTGAAGTCGCGGGCAAGCCCCATGCGCAAGCCCACGTACACGTCCCGCACCTGCAGAGCGGCGGGGAGGCCGTGACCCGAGGCGTCGGCAATGGCCAAATCGAAAATTTCCGGCGAAAGGGGGATAAAGTCGTAGAAATCACCCCCTACGACCTCCGCCGGACGGGAGTCCCCAGCCATATCGAAACCCGCGTACTCCGGAACCCGCTTGGGAAGGATGGAGTTTTGGATCCGCCGGGCGTCCTTGAGGATCTCATCGAAGCGTTCCTGGCGGAGTTTTTGGCTGATCGCCAGGCGAACGATGTTGAGGGAGGCGGCCAGCTCATCGTCGGAGCCAAGGCCGGGGGTGACGTCGAAAGAAATGATGTACTCGCCGTCCCCAAGGGCAATGGCAGCAAAGCGCTCGCCGGTACCTAAGGCTTTCTCCAGTTCCGGGTCGAGCCCCGGAGCGTTGCGGTCCATGACCACCAGCCCCCGTTCCAACAGCTCCTGGATCGGTGCGTAGCTCAAAGGCACGCGCACGCCAACGGGGACCTGGGGCGTTTGTCCAAACGTGTCCACGAGCTCGTAGGCGGCGCCCTCGAGCCGGTAAATGCGGCCTCCCACCACCCCCAGCTCGCCGTGGAAATTTCGGACCATGTGGTCGGCAGCGGCGCGGATGGTGGCGAGCGAGGTTTCACCTTGCTCGATGGCCGAAAGGGTTCGCGCTACCCGGCGGAAAAGGGACTTGGGAGAAGGGGGTGCGGCCATGACATTCGGGCGCTTGGGCATCTCGATAGGCTCCCTCGACCGCTGCAAAGCTTACTCCCGCTGCCTTCGCCGCGCCAGCTCCTCGGCCAAAGCTTGAGCCTGGGGGTTCTGGGGGTCGCGCTTGGCAGCCTTCGCCACAAGGCGCTCGGCTTTGGCCACATGACCCTGGGCCAGCTCGGCGCGGGCAAGGGCGAGCAGAGCGTCCACGAGCTCGGGATTGCGGCGGAGGGCGGCACGGTAGAGCTGTTTGGCCGCCTCAATCCGTCCTGCGGCAAGCTCCACGTCACCTCGCACCAAAAGCTGATGAGGGCTGGCCTCGCTGAGGTTGGCGGCGCGGAGGGCCTGCTGGGCTTCCGCCTCCCTTCCCAGGGACCTGAAGAGCGAGGCCAGGTTGGAAAGAACGGTGGGGTTCGCCGGTTCCAGCTCCAGAGCCCGGCGGTAGGCCTCCAGGGCCTTGGGGACGTCTCCCAAACGGCGGTACGCCACCCCCAGGTTGGCCCAGGCTGGGGCAAACTCGGGAGCTAGCGCCACGGCGTCCTGGAAGTAGCGGAGGGCAATGTCCGGGTGCGCGGCTCGGAGCTCGTCAGCACCGCGGTTGTTGAGGTAGAGGGCGGTGATCCACATGTCGTCCAAGGGTTTCAGCCGAGCCGGCCGCGCTCGCCGGGAGCGATCGAAATCGTAGGTGTAAACCCCGCCGCTGTACTCCAAAACCGCCACCACGTGGGTGTTGACCACAATGAGGTCGCCTTCCCGCTCGCTCCCGACCACACGTTGGACCAAAGCCGTGGTCACAGGGATCCCAAGGGACCTCCCCAAGGCCACGAACAGGTTCGTAAACGAAAGGCAGTTGCCCTCGCGGCGGAAAAAAGCCTCCGCTGCCGTGAGGGTTCCGCGCGTGAAGTAGGTAAAAGGAAACTGGTCGGGGTCGAAAAGGGCCCGCTGGAGGCGTTCCAAGCGGTCGGGAGGGTCACCGGGCCCGGCCCATTGGGCTGCCGTTTGCCGCATGACATCGGAAACCTGAAGCGGGTTGGGGATGCCCGTGGGGTCAACTCCCCGCTTGCGGACCTCCTCCGCCCAGCGCTCAGGGCTCAAGAAAATCGGCGCGCGGGTCGTGTGGCACGCCGAAACGGCCACCCACGCTGCCGCCGCAAGCGGGAAAAAAAAGCGTCCCCTTCGCACCCTCCCATGATGCCACGGGTGCTTGCCGTCTCAGGCCACCGATCGCAGCTCCTCCACAAGGTGCGCTTCGGGCACCAGCCCCTCGATGAACGCCGCGCCGCGGTTGATGACTGTTCGTGGCACGCCCCGTACCTGGTAGCGGATGGCCAAGTGCGGGAACTCGGTGGCTTCCACCATGGCTGCCTTCACCCGGGGTGAGGCTGCCGCGAATCGAAAGGCGTTGACCACCATCCCGGGACAGTAGGGGCAGGTGGGGGTCACGTACACCTCGAGTTCCAGGTCTTTTTCCAGTTGTGAAACAAACGCCTGGGTTTCCGGTGCAAGCTCGGGGTCCGCGCCGGCGGCCAGCTTCAAACCTTCCAGGAGGCTGGCGAACTCGTACCCGGCGGGAATGCCGTACAAGCGCAAACCCAAGTCGCCGCTTGGACCCACGGGGACGATGGCCGGCACCAATTCCACGCCGTACGTGGCGACGGCTTCTTTGTCGAGAAGGAAGTCGTGCTCCACCACCTCCAGCCTGGGGGAAAGGGCCGCCAGCTCCTCCAGCAGCTGTCCCGTTTCCCGGCAAAACTGGCACTCCAGTTCCTGGGTGAAAAAGTGCACCTGCACCTTCGCCGGCAGGTTATCCAGGATGTCCTTGACCTTTTTTGCGTCTTTTTCCGAAAGCAAAGCCATGACTTAACCCTCCTTTTGGGCTCGTTCCGGGGCTTGCTGAGCTTGTTCCAAAGCCCGCAGCACCTCGCTGAGATCGGTAATGCCCTTCTCCCGCGCCAGCTCCGCGAGCGTTCCCCATACCGGTTCCCCGCACTGAATGCACACGATGCCGAACCGCCGCAGGATCCCCGGCGCCTGGGGGATCGCCTCCACCAGTTCCTCGATGCTCACATCCGGTCTGACTGGGATCATCTCCATCACTCCATCACCAAGTGGTAATATAGCGGTCCTGCTGCTGCTTGTCAAGGGCGCCCCGCTCCTTGCCCCAAAACCGGAACAGGCGCATCATTGCAACCTCGAGGAGGGAGCTATGGCGGATGTCCTTTTGGTGGAGGATCGCGGCAGGGTTCGATGGCTGACCATCAACCGGCCGGAAAAGCTCAACGCCCTCAACCGGGATGTGCTCCAGGCCCTGGAGGAAGCTTTTGCCGAGGCTTGCGCAGCAAGCCACGTGGGGGCCGTGGTCATTACCGGCGGCGGCGAAAAAGCCTTCGTTGCCGGGGCCGACATCGCCGAGTTTCAGGGGATGACCCCGGCCGAGGGCCAAGCTCTGGCGGTGCGAGGGCAGAAGCTCTTTTCCGCCATGGAAAGCGCGCCGAAACCGGTGATTGCGGCCGTCAACGGCTTTGCCCTCGGGGGCGGGATGGAGCTGGCCATGGCCTGCCACTTGCGGGTAGCTTCCGAGGGCGCCAAGTTCGGGCAGCCGGAGGTGAAGCTGGGGTTGATACCCGGGTATGGCGGCACCCAGAGGCTTCCACGCCTGGTGGGGCGAGGGCGGGCTCTGGAGCTGCTTTTGACGGGCAAGATGATCGATGCCACGACGGCTCTAGCGTGGGGTCTGGTGAACAGGGTCGTACCGGCAGGCGAGCTCCGAGAAGCCGCCCAATCTTTGGCCGAGGAGATCCTGGCGGTGGCGCCCACCGCCGTGCGCTGGTGCCTGGAGGCGGTGCGCCGGGGTCTCGATGCGCCGCTTTCGGTAGGGCTTGCCGGTGAGGCGGCTTTCTTTGGCCTTTGCGCCGCTACCGAGGACTTCCGGGAAGGCGTCACTGCGTTTTTGGAAAAACGACCCCCCCGGTTCCCCGGGAAGTAATCCGTGGAGCAGCCTTCGCCCCTCGTTTTCGCTTGGGACGAGCCCCGGGGCGGGCGCCAGGTACTCGTTGACGACGAAACCCTGCGCGACGGGCTCCAGAGCCCTTCTGTGCGCGAGCCTTCCTTGGAGGCCAAGAAGGAAATCCTTCACATTTTGGGGCAGCTCGGCGTCCGCGGGGTGGACCTCGGCATGCCGGCGGCAAGTCCGAGAGTGGAAGCCGAGGTCACCGCGCTGCTGTCCGAAATCCGCGATACCCGCCTTCCTCTCGTTCCCAACTGCGCCGTCAGGGCCCTGGAGCGGGATATCCTCACCCTCGCCCGCATCAGCCAAGAGGTGGGCCACCCTTTGGAGGCCATGCTGTTCTTGAGCTTTTCCGCGCTGCGCCGGACCGTGGAGGGCTGGGGCCGGGGTTTTCTCCTTCACAAACTGGAGCAAGTCGTGACCCTTGCGCGCCGGGAAGGTCTCGCCGTGACGTTTGTCGCCGAAGACGCTTCCCGCACGGCACCGGAGGATCTGGAAGCCGTGTTCCTCTGCGCCTGCCACGCCGGAGCGAGCCGCGTATGCCTCGCCGACACCACTGGCTGCTTGGGCCCGGCAGGGGCTTGGAGGATCGCAAACTTTGCCCGCACGCTCTTGAACCGGCACGGGTTCGCGTCCGTGGGCCTCGACTGGCACGGGCACAACGACCGCGGCCTGGCCGTCGCCTGCGCCTTGGCCGCCGCGACAGCCGGTGCCGACCGCCTCCACGGCACCTTGTTGGGGGTTGGCGAGCGCACCGGCAACGCCCCCACCGAGCTGCTTCTCCTCAACCTTTGGCTCGAAGGCTGGCAGCCGGGCGGGGTGCAAGGGCTGAGGCCAGCGGTTCAGCGGGTGGCGGAGCTTTTGGCGGTTCCTGTGCCTGCCAACGCACCGGTGGTGGGGAACGACGCCTTCCGCACCGGCACGGGCGTTCACGCCGCGGCCATCCTCAAAGCCCGGGAGGCAGGACGCCGCGATCTCGAGGAGCTCGTGTACTCCCCGTTTCCGCCGTCGGCCGTGGGTGGTACCGTGGAGGTCAGCATCGGTCCCTATTCCGGCGCTGCCAACGTTCGGGCCTGGCTTGCGGCTCGCGGTTTGCCCCTCGGCCCCGAAACCGTCGCAAAGGTCCTGAAAAAAGCCAAGGCCAAAAGCGAGCCGCTTTCGGACGGGGAAATCTGGGCCCTCCTCGGTGAAGCCCCCGGCCCCATTGGAACCTTGCGGGGTGAAAGCAGGCTCGAGGCGGGAGATACGGAGCCCCGGCGCTGAGCGCGCTTCTTTCCGAGTTGGGCGGAGCCGCTCTGTGGCGTCCTCGTCGAGGCGCCAGGTGGCTAGCCGCTTACGGAAGGCAGGGGTACTTCGGTTGCGCGGGAACGTGATTTGGTGCACAATCCCGTGGCCCGGGGGCCAGCCGGGCAGTTCGGAGGCGCCCATGAAGGTTCACGAGTACCAAGCCAAGGAGATCCTCGCGCGTTACGGGGTGGCCGTCCCCCGAGGGCGGGTGGCCTTCACGCCGGAGGAGGCCAGGGCCATCGCCCGGGAGCTGGGTGGGCGGGTGGTGGTCAAGGCCCAGATTCATGCCGGCGGGCGGGGCAAAGCAGGCGGGGTAAAGCTCGCGGATTCGGCGGAAAGCGCTGCCCAGGTAGCCTCGCAAATTCTCGGCATGAAGCTGGTTTCCGTGCAGACGGGCCCCGAGGGCAAGCTCGTGCGCAAGGTCCTTGTGGAGGAGGCGCTGCCTATCGCCCGGGAGCTTTACCTTGGGGTGGTCTTGGACCGCAGTCGGGGTCTGCCGGTCATGATGGCGTCGGCCTTTGGGGGCATGGAAATCGAGGAGGTCGCCCGGGAGCACCCGGAAGCGATCCTCAAGGAGCACTTCGACCCGGTTGTCGGCCTGCGTCCTTTCCAGGCCCGCAAGCTCGGTTTCGCCCTGGGGCTTGCGGGGAGCACGTTCAAGGAGTTCACGACGTTTGCCCAAGCTTTGGCCCGAGCGTACAACGAAACCGACGCCTCGCTGGCGGAGATCAACCCTCTGTTGATCACCGAGGATGGGCGGGTGTTGGCGCTCGATGCCAAGATGAACTTCGATGACAACGCCCTTTCCCGTCATCCCGACATTGCCGCCATGCGCGACCTCGAGGAGGAGGACCCTTTCGAGGTGGAGGCTTCCAAGTACGATTTGAACTACATCAAGCTGGACGGCAACATCGGCTGCATGGTCAACGGCGCCGGTCTGGCCATGGCCACCATGGACATCATCAAGCATTACGGGGGTAGCCCAGCCAACTTTTTGGACGTGGGGGGCGGGGCGAGTCAGGACCGCGTGGAGGCTGCGTTCCGCATCTTGCTTTCAGACCCCAACGTTAGGGCTGTGCTCATCAACATCTTCGGCGGGATCGTGCGGTGCGACATGATCGCCTCCGGAGTGGTGGCCGCAGCCCGCAACTTGGACGTCAAGCTGCCTATCGTGGTGCGCCTGGAAGGCACGAACGTGGAGGAGGGCAAGCGCATTTTGGCCGAATCCGGCCTGCCGTTACACCCCGCCGGGACCATGGCGGAGGCGGCCAAGAAGGTCGTGGAGCTGGCGGGTTAAGGAGGGGACGATGGCCATTTGGGTTGACCAGAACACGAAGGTTGTGGTGCAGGGGCTGACGGGCAAGGAAGGGCAGTTCCACGCTGCCCGCTGCCGGGAGTACGGGACCAAGATCGTGGCGGGCGTGACCCCGGGGAAGGGTGGCCAGGCAGTGGACGGGGTGCCGGTGTTCAACACGGTAACCGAAGCCAGGAAGGCCACGGGGTGCAACGCGTCGCTGATTTTTGTCCCCCCGCTGCTGGCTGCCGATGCCATTCTCGAAGCCGCAGATGCCGGCATCGAGCTCATCGTGTGCATCACCGAGGGGATCCCGGCCCGGGACGAGGTGCTGGTGAAGCAAGCGCTCAAAGGGACCAGGGTGCGCCTCATTGGGCCCAACTGCCCCGGGATCATTTCCCCTGGCAAAGCCAAGCTGGGCATCATGCCGGCCCATATTCACCGGGAGGGAAGCGTTGGCGTGGTTTCCCGCTCGGGAACCCTCACCTACGAAGCGGTGGACCAACTCACCAAGCTGGGTCTGGGACAGTCAACCTGCGTGGGGATTGGCGGCGACCCCGTCCCCGGGACGACCTTCGTTGACGTACTCGCCGCGTTCAAAGACGACCCGCAAACGGAAGCGGTGGTGCTCATTGGCGAAATTGGCGGGACAGCAGAAGAGGAAGCGGCGGAGTACGTGAGGGCGCACTTTTCGAAGCCCGTGGTGGCCTTTATCGCGGGACAAACGGCGCCTCCGGGACGGCGCATGGGACACGCGGGGGCCATCATTTCCGGGGGCAAGGGCACTGCTCAAGAAAAGATGGAAGCGTTGCAGGCGGCGGGGATTCACGTGGTGCCCACGCCAGCTGAAATCGGCATCACCATGGCCAGAGTTTTGGGTCGGGCCTAAGGGGGGAGTATGGTGGAGCGGACGCTGACGATCATCAAGCCCGATGCGGTGGCTGCGGGCCACGTGGGGGCTATCATTCAGCATCTCGAGCGGGAAGGCTTCCGCATTTTGGGGGTCAAAAGGCTGCACCTTTCGGAAGCCCAGGCCAAGAAGTTTTACGAGGTTCACAGGGAAAGGCCGTTTTACGGGTCGTTGGTGGCCTTCATGACCTCAGGGCCCGTGTGGGTCATGGCCCTGGAGCGGGACAACGCCGTGGCGCACCTGCGGGAGGTCATGGGCGCCACGGACCCAGCCAAAGCGGCGCCGGGCACCATTCGCGCCTTGTACGGGAGCTCCATCGAGCGCAACGCCATCCACGGCTCGGACTCCCGGGAAAACGCCGCTATCGAGCTTGCCTTTTTCTTCTCCACCCACGAGCTGGTGGAAGCCTAGGCCTGCCAACGCCTTTCCCGCCTGGTTCGTAAACCCAAGCGGGAGGCGGAACATGGCAAAAACACCTTTCGGCACAGCCCTCCTTTCAGCCGCTGTTTTGGGTTCAGTTCCGTGCGGGGGGCAGCAGCTTTTCGTGGAAAGTCTTGCTTTCCCCGCGTGGCACGACGCGGAAGCCTTCGCTCTTGCGGTCAACCCCCTGGGCGAGGGGCTTTTGGTGGGCCAATACGAGTACCGATCGCCCTTGGCGCTCATGGTTTCGCCGGAAGGGGGGGCGTTGACCACAGAAGAGTGGGGCAGTTACGAAAGTGCCTTGGCCGATCCCCAAGGGTGGGTCGTGGCCGGTACTCTCCGATCCTCTACGGGGAACGTGGGCGGAGCCGTCCTAGCCAAATTCTCCCACCAGGGAAACCCCTTGTGGCAGCTTTTCATAGGAGGAGCTGACACTCCCGTACCGTTGGCGCCGGCTCCCGAAAACGGGTCTTTTTTTGCTGCAGGCCGCTCGTCCCAGGACGGTGACCTGCCGGGGCCGTTGGTGGGGCGCCTGAACCAGGCAGGCGAGCTGTTGTGGTTGCGGGCTTTCGCCATGCCGTCCTTGCGGGTGAACGACGTGTGCTCAGCACCCGACGGCAGCCTTTTACTCGTTGGATCCTGGCCTGGCTTCGGCTTTGTGAGTCTGTGGAGCCCTCAGGGGCAACCCCAATGGACGTTCCGTTTGCCCGAAGGTACGGACCTTCAAAGGTGTGCTTTCGGGGGAGCGGCGGGATGGTTGGTGGCGGGAGCAGAAGACGCCGGCCTCTGGCTTGCCACCTTAGACTCGGCTGGTCATCTCAGGCGCCAGGTGTTCGTGGAAGGGCCGTACCCCTTAAGCCTCGACGGCGCGGGGGCCGCGGAGGGTTGGACGCTTTCGGCCCATGAGGGGACCGCTTACGGTCGGGCGTACTTTCTGTGGTTGCCGTGGGATTTGGTGACTCTGGCAAATGTGGGCGTTAGGGGGAGCTTTTGGATGCAAAGTGCCGGGATGGGGCGTTTGCCCGACGGGCGGTTTTTGCTCGCCGGCACTGAGACTTCCCATTCGTACCACCATTCCAGCCCGTTCCTGGTAAAATACGCCGGGAACATCGGGGACTTTTGGGAATGTTGGCGCTTCGACGAAGGTTACTTTTGGCTCCGGGCCGCTAACCACCGTTTGGAGGAGTGGGCATTAGCGTTTTCTTCCGAGAACCCGTCCATCGAGCCTTTAGCGAGCAGCGCGCGCTTTCTCGAGACGCCGGAGCGGTATTTTGCATGCGTGGATCGCCACAACCCGGTTTCGGACTTAGAGCTAGAGGGCACTGCGGCGATGGCTCCCGAGTTTGGGAAGGGATACCTGCGGCTCACGTTGAAGGCCCGCAATCGGGGAGCGGAACCGGCCGAGAGAGTGTCTCTTCGTTTGTGGGTCGGCGCCAGCGCCCCTGTCATCACTACGCCCGAAGGGTACGATTGTTCGGTGAGTGGCGCACCCTGCTCTGCCGATTGCTGGTGCGGTCTGGGGGAGCTTCGCCCGGGGGACGAGGTCGCTTTGAGTTTCGTGGTTCGCGGAACGCCCTACCAGCTGAGGGGGGGGATATTCCTTGGTAACCACCTGCAGTATCGAGGAAACGTGGAAAAACAATAGCGTGGAGCTTGCCCCGCTCCTTCCCAAAACGCCCCGGCTCACGCTCAAGCCGCGCCGCTGAGCTCCCGGGGTGTGGAGGGGAAGGCCGCGCCGTGGAAAAGTGGTCCAGGGCGCCCCAACTGATGGCGCCGGCTTTCTTTGGCACCCCCAGCTCGTGCAGCCCTGACGATTTCCAACGCCCGAGGCTTCCCGCCCGTACAAGGGGCAGGAGGGCGCCAGCCGTGGATGGACCTTACGTGCTCTTCTGCGGGTCCCGAGAGCCCTTCAGGGAAGCGCCTGGGGAGCCGTTCGTTGTGAGGACCTTTTTCAACCCCCGCCGCCCTGAGTCCTGCGCCCTCGAGGGTGACGAAGGGTTTCTCGCTCCTGCCTCGGTGGTGCCTCAACCGTGGCCCGTGACGTTTGCGGCGGACGAGGTGCTGCCGGTGAGGTGGTGGGTGGAGGCGTCGGCAACGGATCTTCCCGACCGGTGGGTGGAGTGCTTGAGCCCGGGAGTTCCCCTTGCCGACCTCAAGGTTCGCGGGAACGTGGACGCCGACGAAAATCTCGGTCCCGGGAGGTACCTGGTGCATCTGGAAATCGCCAATGAGGGGCAAATCACCGCGCCTCGCGTGGAGCTATTGGTGTCCTTGGGTTCCGAAAGCTCCTTTGAGCGTGTGCCCCAGGAGCTTTCTTGCACGGTTCGATACGCCAACTCCGTGACCTGTTGGCTGGGGGACCTCGAGCCCGGGCGGGTCGTGGCCGGCGATTTCGTGGTGCAAGGAAGCCTCAACGGCTTGCGGCAAGGGAGAGCCTGGGCCAAGGCAGCCCTTCCCGACGCCAACTTTTCGGACGACTCCCTGTGGTTTTCGGCCTTGGTGGGTGGCAGCCCGCGCCGGGTTTTGCCGCCGTCGCCGCCGAGGGTCCCGGGCGAGGTCAAGCGCTGAATGGGCGTTTCGGCATGATGATGGCGAGCACCACGTAAAGGACGATCCCCGGAAGGATTCCCGTGAGAAACGTCAGCACGGTGTAGGCGACGCGGATCACCGTGGGATCCGTGTCCCAAAATTCGCCGAACCCGCCGCAAACCCCCAAAAGCTTGGCATCGGTGGAGGAGCGAAAAAGCTTTTTGGGTCCAATCTGAGCCGCGCCACAGCTGGGGCAGTAGGCGCTCCCTTCGGGTATCTCCCGGAAACAGTTGCGGCACGCAAAAGTCATACCGAAACCCTCCTCACGCAGCGAGAACGTAGCGCCGGGCGCGAGGGTTCGACAAGGGGGCGCCCGCCTAGGCCCACGTTTCCTCGTCGTCGAGGAAAAAGTTCCCGCCGCGGCGCTTAGCGGCGTAGAGGGCGACATCGGCCCGCTGGAGAAGGCGGGTCACCTCCTGCTCGCTGAAGGGGGCCGAAGGCGCCACGACGGCCATCCCCGCTGTAGCCGTGACCGAAAGGGTATGTCCCGCAAAGGGCACGCCAAGGGAGGCAACAGCCTCGAGGATTTTTCGCGCCACCACCGCTGCCCCTCCCCGGTCGGTCATGGGCAGGATGACGGCGAACTCGTCGCCACCGATGCGGGCCACGGTGTCGGTAACGCGAACGGAGTTGGCCATGGCGCGGGCTACGGACTTGAGAACCACATCTCCGGCCGTATGGCCGAGGGTGTCGTTGATGGTTTTGAAGCCGTCCAGGTCCACCAGAAGCAAGGCCAGGCGCGCGTCTTTGGGCGCCCGCCACAGGCGCTTGAGCTCGCTCTCCAGGGTTTGGAAGAACTTCCGGCGGTTGGCGAGCCCCGTGAGCTCGTCGGTTTCCGCCAGGCGCGCCAGTTGCTCGTTTTTTTCCGCAAGCTCCTGTGTCCTTTCGGCTACCAGGCGCTCGAGCTGGGCGGCGCGGGCCTGCGCCCTGGCCACGAGCACGCGGCTTGCTCCCCAGGTGGCGGCAACTGCGAGCACCACGAGGCAGGCAAAAAACCACGGGCGGTGCCACCAGGGGCGGGCCACCGTGAAGGCCACGCTGACCGGTTGGGGCGATCGCTGCCCGTCGGCATCCACGGCCACCGCTTCGAACCGGTACGAGCCCGGTCCCAAGCCGGCGAAGGTGACCTCCCCCTGGGGTTGGGGGGGTGACCAATCCAGCTGTACGGGAAACAGCCGGTAGCTGAAGTGCAGGCTTTTTTCGTTGCGGAAACCGAGGGATACCAAGGAAAAGCGCACAACTCCAGGCTTTGGGGGCAGCATGGAGCCGGAGGTTAGAGGCTGGCCGTCGCCGAAGGCTGCACTTTCCAAAAGAATGGGTGGCGGGTCGGGGGGCGGCTGCTCTTCCTTTGGCGTAAAACGCAGCAACCCCGACCCGGTCCCGAACCACAGGGTGCCTTGGCGAGTCTCGAGGCAAGCGTTGGCCGAGCCCTCGAGGTCCGGGAGACCGTCCCGGACGCCAAAGTGCTTGATCCGCCCGTCTTCGAGCCGGTCGAGCCCCTGGGAGGTGTACAACCAGACCCGCCGCCTCCGGTCCACGAGGACTTGCCAAATAAAATCATCCACCAGGCCGCGGGAGGTGTCCCATCGGGTCACACCGTTCTCGCCCACGTGGAAGGCTCCGTCGCCGTTGGTGCCAAGCCAGACTCCGGTGTCGTCGGAGGCCATGGACCAGACCACCTGGTCCGAGAGCCCCTCCGCGGAACCCAGCACCTGCGGGGGGTGCTGGCGGTCCCAGACCATGACCTTGCCGTCGCGGAGCCCTAGCCACAGACGACCTTGACGGTCCACGTGCAAGGTGAGGGGCCGAGCGGCAGCAATCTCGGGGGGAAGGGGAACGGGCACCCCGCGGCGCACACACGCCGTTCCCGACCAGGTGCCGAGCCAAACCTCAGAGGTCCTGGGGTTGAAGGCGAGGGTAAAGGTGAAGCGGTCGGGCAGCCCCTCCGACTCGCGGTATACCTTGGCCACCCGCCCCTCGCGGATCACCGCCGTGCCGCCGTTGGTGGCGACCCAAAGTTCGTTTTCGGGAAGGGGGAGGATGGAGTACACGCGTTGGCCTGGAAGTTCCTCAGAAAAGACGCGACGGAAGCGGTCCCTTTCGAAAACGGCCAGCCCGCCCCGGGTGCCCACCCAGAGGCGGCCGCTGGCGTCCTCGGCGAGGGCGCGCACGAAGCTGTGGGGTAGCCCGTCATCCTTGGTAAAGGTCACGAACGGGCTGGAAGCTAGCTTGACGAGTCCTTCATCGGTTCCCGCCCACAGCACCCCCTCGCGGTCCAGGAGGACCCGGTGGACGAGCGGGGAGAGGAGACCGTGCTCCGGACCGATGCGGCGCAGGCCCGTTCCGTCCCAGGAAAGAAGCCCACTGCGAGTGGCGGCCCAGAGGTTTTTCCCGTCGGAGCTTAGGTTCTGGACAAAAACGCCTTGGACCAGGGGCTCCGCTGCCCCAGTGAGGGATTCGGGAAGGCGGTAAAGGCCGTTTTCGGTCCCGACGTAGAGCCACGGGGGGACAACAAGCAAGCTCCATACCGGTCCGGTGAGGTTGGCGACGGAAACGGGGCGGACGTCACCGTTCACTACCTCAGCGAGACCGCGGGCGTGGCCGAGGAGTACCCGTTTGCCGATGATTTCGATGGCGAAAACGTTGCGGAGGGGTTCGCCACCGGCAGTTCGGAACTGGCGGGGCGGTCCGTTGGCCGGGAGGTACGCAACTCCTTCGAAGGTGCCCGCCCAAAGGCCACCACTTTCGTCCTCGTGGAGGCAAAAAACGTCCTCGGAGGGCAGCTCTCGCGGGGCGTGGAGGCAGCGGGTGGCTTTGAGACCCTCCACGAGGCAAAGGCCGCCACCGGAGGTGGCCACCCACAGGCGGCCCCCTGGAAGGGGGAGGATGTCCTGAATGGCGTTGGAGGAAAGGCCGTGGCGCGTCCGCAGCGTCACGAAACTCCGGCCGTTGAAGCGCGACAGGCCGCCGTAGGTCCCCACCCAGAGGTAGCCCTCGGGGTCTCGGGCAATAGCTAAGACCTGGCGCTGGGGAAGGCCTTCGGTGTTGGTGTACACGGAAAAGCTCAAGCGCTCGGCGCAAAGATGTCCCGGGATGGCCAGCGACGCCAAAAGAGCGGCCCGAGCTCTCCTCTTGAACATCGTCGGTAACGATACTAGCCGCAACCACCAAGATGTCAACAAGGCTTCAAGAAAATGCTCGAAATGTGGCGGGAACACGCTTCAGGAGGATGGTTGCGGGGCTTGCCGGTTTCGGCAACAATGGCGCCGTGAGGCGGGGGGCTAGGTTTCGAGTTTTCGTGACGGGAGGCTCCTCCGGGATCGGGGCCGCTCTCGCAAAGGAGTTTGCAAGGCGCGGGGCCAGGGTAGTCATTGCCGCGCGCAGCGGCCATCGCCTGGAGGCCGTTCGGGAGGAGATCCGCAGGGGCGGTGGGTGGGCCGAGGCGGTGGTGAGCGATGTGACAGACGATGCCTCTGTCGTCTCGGCGGTAGATCGAGCGGTGGCGCTTTTGGGTGGGCTCGATGTGGTGGTAGCCAACGCCGGGTTTGGAGTGGTGGGTAAGGTGGAGGAGTTGGACCTCGACGACTTCCGCCGGCAGTTCGAAACCAACGTTTTCGGTGTCTTGCGCACGGTCAAAGCTGCCGTCCCGCACCTCAAAAAAAGCCGCGGTGTGCTGGCCATCATGGGATCCGTTTCCGGGTACCTGGCGGTTCCCGGCTCGGCGCCGTATTCCATGAGCAAGTTTGCGGTGCGGGCTTTGGCCGAAAGCCTGCGGGGCGAGCTTGCCCCTTACGGCGTGAGCGTTGTGCTCGTTTCCCCAGGATTCGTGGAAAGCAACATCCGCCGCGTGGACAACCGAGGGGTGCTGCACGAAGACGCCCCTGACTCGGCGCCAGCGCGCTTGGTCATGCCGGCCGCGAAGGCGGCTCGCATCATGGTGCGGGCCATCCTCAAACGCCAAGCCGAGGTTGTGGTAACCGGCCACGGCAAGCTTGCGGTTTTCCTGGCCCGCCACTTTCCCGGGCTCGTTCGCCGGCTCACCGCCCGCACTCACGCCCGCGGCCAGCCTCGAAACTGAAGTTAGCCGCTTTTGGCGCCGCTCCTGGGGAAAAGGCCGAGCTGGATTCCCAGGGTCTCTGGGGCTCACATGCACGCGGGCTTTCGGTCCTTTGTTCAGCCCATGAGATTGCATTTTAATTACATTGAGTGACGAGCACAAGCTCTTGACAAGAGAAAAACCTGGGCTTACTTCGGAGACAAGTTCAGGGGGTGCCTATGGGGGAAAAAGGAAAGTGGCCAACGACCCATGAAGTTCTTCGAGAACACGGTGTGAGCCGCCGCGACTTCCTGCGGTTTTGCACCGTGACCGCTGCCGCCCTGGGGCTTCCGGCAACGGAAGCTGGGCGCGTCGTGGAAGCATTGGAAACCAAGCCGAGGCTTCCCGTCATTTGACTCCACGGTTTGGAGTGCACGTGTTGCAGCGAGTCGTTCATCCGATCGTCCCATCCCATTGCCGCCGACATCGTGCTCAACATGATTTCCCTCGACTACGACGACACCCTGCAAGCCGCCGCCGGGTTCCAGGTGGAGGAGATCCGCGAGCGGATCATGAAAGAATACCCGGGGCGCTACGTACTGGCCGTGGAAGGGAACGCCCCCACCAAGGACGGAGGGGTGTATTGCACAGTAGGGGGGCGAACGTTTCTCGAAATCCTCGAGGAAACCGCCGACAAAGCCATGGCCGTCATTGCTTGGGGTTCCTGCGCGTCCAACGGGTGCGTGCAAGCGGCCCGCCCCAATCCAACCGGTGCCACGCCCGTCCATGAGCTCGTCAAGGGCAAGCCGGTAATCAACGTCCCCGGTTGCCCGCCTATCGCCGAGGTCATGACCGGCGTCTTGACCTACATCCTCACCTTCGATCGCCTTCCCGAGCTGGACCGCTTCGAGCGGCCCAAGATGTTCTACGGCCAGCGCATTCACGACAAGTGCTACCGGCGGGCGTTTTTCGATGCCGGTCAGTTCGTGGAAAGCTGGGACGACGAGGGCGCGCGGAAGGGGTGGTGCCTTTACAAGATGGGGTGCCGCGGTCCCATGACCTACAACTCCTGCTCCACCTTCAAGTGGAACAACGGCGTATCGTTCCCCATTGGCTCGGGGCACGGGTGCATCGGCTGCTCGGAAGCCAATTTCTGGGACAACGGGCCTTTCTATCAGCGCCTGTCGGCTATTCCTGTTCTCGGCGTCGAAGCCACAGCCGATCAAATTGGCAAGACCGTGGCGCTGGCCGCTGGCGTTGGGGTGGCCGCTCACTTTGCGTCCTTTGCCGTCAAGCGCATCGCTGAAGTCCGCCGTGAGCGGAAAGCGGCGCAAGAGAAAGAGTGAAAGGGGGGAGGACCATGGCAACGAATCGGGTCGTTGTGGATCCCGTGACCCGCATCGAGGGTCACCTGCGAATTGAGGCCATTTTGGGGGAGGATGGCAAGATCCGCGATGCCCTGTCATCCGGCACCATGTGGCGGGGTCTGGAGCTCATCCTCCAGGGGCGCGACCCGCGGGACGCGTGGGCGTTTTGCGAGCGCATCTGCGGCGTCTGTACCACCGTTCACGCCCTGGCGTCCGTGCGGGCGGTTGAAAACGCCTTGGGGATCGTGGTCCCGCTCAACGGCGAAATCATCCGCAACATCATGGAGCTCACCCAGTACGTCCAGGACCACGTGATTCACTTTTACCACCTCCACGCCCTCGACTGGGTGGATGTCGTTTCCGCCCTCAAAGCCGACCCCAAGGCTACGGCGGAGCTGGCGCAGAAGGTTTCGCCCAAGTGGCCCTACTCCTCTCCGGGGTACTTCAGCGATGTGGCGGCCACCCTCAAGCGTTTCGTCGAGTCCGGGCAGCTTGGGATTTTCCAAAACGCCTACTGGGGGCACCCGGCCTACAAGCTCCCGCCGGAGGCCAACCTGATGGCGGTGGCCCATTACCTGGAAGCGCTGCGCTGGCAAAAGGAAATCATCAAAATCCACACCGTGTTTGGTGGCAAAAATCCCCACCCCAACTACCTCATGGGCGGCATGGCCTGCGCCATTGACCTGGAATCCGACAACGCCATCAACGTCGAGCGCCTCAACCTGGTGAAATCGAAAATCGAGGAAGCCCTGGCCATCGTCGAGCACCTCTACGTGCCGGATCTCCTAGCGGTGGCGTCGTTTTACCCCGAATGGGCAGGGATCGGTGCCGGGCTTGGGAATTACCTGGCCTACGGCGACTTGCCCCTGACCCACCCCTCGGATCCGGCCAGCTTCCGGTTTCCGCGGGGGGTCATCCTCAACCGCAACTTGAACGAGGTGTTGCCGGTGGACCTGGAGGATCCCGAGCAAATCCGGGAAGAGGTAGCCCACTCCTGGTACCGCTACCCCGAAGGCAAGCAAGCCCTCCATCCGTACGAGGGAGAAACCGAGCCCCACTACAGCGGTCCCAAGCCTCCGTACGAGTACCTGGACGAAAACAAGGCCTACTCCTGGCTCAAATCGCCGCGCTGGAAGGGCCACGCCGTGGAGGTGGGGCCTCTTGCCCGGGTGCTGGTGGGGTACGCCTCGGGGCGGGAGGAGTTCAAGGAAGTGGTTCACGAGGCCTTGGGCAAACTCGGGGTTCCCGCGACGGCGCTGTTTTCCACCCTGGGGCGGACGGCAGCGCGGGGGCTGGAGACCAAGCTGGCCGTGCACTGGCTGGTGGACGAATACAACCGGCTGGTGGCCAACCTCAAAGCCGGGGATCGGGCCGTGGCCAACACTGAGCGGTGGGATCCCAGCACCTGGCCCCGCTCCTGCAAGGGGTTCGGGTTCACCGAAGCGCCCCGTGGGGCTTTGGCCCACTGGGTCCACATCGAGGACGGGAAGATCGCTCGCTACCAGATCGTGGTGCCTTCTACCTGGAACGCCTCTCCCCGCGACGGGAAGGGACAGCACGGGGCGTACGAGGCGGCCCTTCTCGGCACGCCTGTGGCTGACCCCAGGCAGCCGGTGGAAATCTTGCGCACCATTCACTCCTTCGATCCCTGTTTGGCCTGCGCGTCGCACCTTCTGAGTCCCGAGGGTGAGCAGCTTTCGCAAGTAGTTGTGCGGTAGGAGGTGCCTATGACAACCCGCGTGGAACCCCTGGACCCCCAGGATGTGGTTGCAAGGCCACACCGCTACTTCCGGAGGAAGTACGTGTGGCAGTGGCCCATCCGAATCTTCCATTGGGTCAACGCTGTTTGCCTGACGGTGCTTTTTCTCACGGGGCTGTACATTTCCCAACCCATTCTTGCCCCTGCCGGCGAGGCCTATCGCAACTTTGTCATGGCCTTCGTGCGACAACTTCACTTCATTTTTGCTTTCGTGTTTCTCGTAAGCTTCATGTGGCGGATTTACTGGTTCTGGATGGGCAACAACTACGCCCGCTCGGGCTTCCCCATGGTTTGGAAGCGCCAGTGGTGGCGGGACCTCTTCCGCCAGGTTGGGGACTACCTCAAGCTCCAAAAGGGCCACGTGCATCTCGGGCACAATGCACTCGGAGGGCTCGCGTACACCCTTTTCGTCATTGCCTTGGGGTGGGCGCAGATTTTTACAGGTTTGGCTTTGTACTCGGAGGTGAACCCTGGCGGTTTTTGGGACCGGTTGGTAGGCTGGGTCATTCCCTTTTTGGGCGGCTCCATGCAGACCCGGATGTGGCACCACCTGTTCGCGTGGGGCTTCGTGGTTTTTGCCATCTTGCACGTGTACATCGTTTTTTATGATGGTCTCCAGTACAAAAACGGTTTCATTTCCGCCATGATTTCGGGGGAAAAGTTCTACCAGGAGGGCGATCTGGACCACGACACCTGGATTTCCTGAGGGACCCGCAAGACCCCTATGACCGAAAGCCCACCCCTTACCGCGCCTGTCCTGGTGGTGGGGGTGGGCAACATTCTCCTCGGCGACGACGGAATTGGGGTCCGTCTCGCCCAGGAGCTGGGCCAGAGGTTGCTCCTGGCGGGGGTGGAGGTTGTGGATGGCGGGACTTTGGGGCTTTCGCTCTTGCCGTACCTTGCAGGTCGAGAGGTGCTGGTGGTGTTGGACGCCATGAGGAACGGCCAGCCTCCTGGGACACTGCAGTGGCTTCGGTGGCCTCAAGGGTGGCAGGGGAAAAGCCGGCGCAGCGTGTCCCCCCACCAAGGCAGCGCCCTGGAGCTGCTCCACGCTGCCTCCCTCATTGGCATTTTGCCACCGGTTGTCTGGCTGGGGGTGGTGACACCGGCGGAAGTGAACGCCGGGGTTGGCCTTTCCCCGGTTGTGGAAAGCCGGCTTCCATCGCTTGTGGCCGAGGTGGCGGCCTTCCTCCGCACGCTCGCGCTGAAGCTCCTCACTAACTATCGCTAGCGAGAGCACGCTGGCCAAAGCGTTCGCGCTGCGCCTAAGGGAACGGCAATGTCGGGCCCTGCGGCTGCGCGAAGGGTCGCCTTCGCTGAAGCTTTGTCTCGTTGCACCTACACCGCGGGACGCATGGGGAGCTTTAGATGTGGGGGCCAACGCCCGCGGTTTCGTGGGTGAAGGAGGGAAGCCAAGAAGTGCCGATGGAGCTCTTTTTCTCGCGAGAAGCCTCAGTCCCTTTTATCCGGGGGGCCGCTCGCCGTGGAACGCTCGAACAACGCCACGGGAGGGCTCGCAATGCCACTCCCGTACTGGGAGCGCCGGCGTCCTCGCCGGCCCTCTTGGGTGGCAGGGGGCGAGTGGCGATGTGGGCACTCTGCGCATCGAGCCGCCTTCTCCACGGCGCAAACCTCGGTTTGGCTCAAAGGAAGCGTTCATGTTTTTTGCCGGCTGGCAGCTGGCGCTCCCAGTTCCCCCCGAACTCCCACAAGCGCGCACCGGTAAAGCCGAACCTGCCCTAGCTTGCCGCCGGAAAACCTCCACCCACCTATTTCTCCCCCGGAGACGGGCGTTTTCAGGTGCTCGTTCCGGGGTACGCCGGCGAGGAATTTCAACGAAGGCCTCACGGGTGCCTCAGGAGCCCGAGCCCCGGTGTCCCGTCAAGCAACCTTTTGTTTGAGGGACTGAACGTCCTTTTCAAGATCCGCCTGGCGGCGCTCGAGCCGCTCCTGGTCCTCGCGCCGGACCACGGCCACGGTCAGGGTGTCAATACGGGCGTTCGCCCCGTCAATTCGAGCAGTGAGCTCCTCCCGGAGGTCATCTACGCGCTTGTTGGTTTCGGCCATTTGCGCCGTGAGCTCCTGGCGCAGGTCGTCCATGCGCGTGTTGGTTTCGTCAATCCGCCGACTTTGATCCACCAGGTGGGCGTTCATGTCGTCCAGCCGCTTGTTGGTAAGCTTAACCGCAACCTGGAGTTGGGCGATTCGCCGCCGGATGCCATCGAGCTCCGGGACGATCAGCTGTTGGAAAAGCTCGCGGATGGTTTCCCCGATATCGTGGGGGAATTTTACACCATGCCGCTGGCGCACGTGGCAACGATCCTGCTCCGGGCCTGAACTTCCGGGGCTCCCTCGACGGGGGACAACAAAAGAACGCCGTCGAGGCTTCGAGGCCCCTAAAAGTGGGGCACCCCTGCCATTGAGGTCCGCCAGTCAACGCGCGGGAGACGGTCGCTAAGAGCTGAGCTTTCCGTCCCAGAAACCGGTGATCCCAGTGGCATTCTCGGCACGCGTGCCGGACGCGTTGCCCGCCAAGGGCCTCGCACTTGTCCGGGTTTTGCGACATTCCCGTGACTGAAACCCGTGTGACACGTTGTTTTTTAAACTTTCGAACGGCCAACAGGACGTTGCCGGAAAGGAGAACGCGTAAGGTCCTCAGCCTGTGGCACGGGGTAGGGGGCGAGAGGTGAGAGGTGAGAGCTGG
>JBAMMG010000050.1:0-5203 GCA_039793905.1 Thermoanaerobaculum sp.
TGCGTAAGCCCAGAAACCACCACGTAAAGAAGCCCGATGGTCACCACCCCAGGGTCGGCAAAACCCAGGAAGGCTTCGTTCGGGGAGAGAACCCCGGCCATGACCAAGATCGCCAAGCCGCCCAGGAAAACCAGGTCCGCCGAAAGCTTGGTGACGATAAGGGCGCCCAGAGAAGTCGCCACAACTCCCAACGTGACCCACCCCTGCCAAGCCATCCCTCGCCCCTTTCGGCATTATGCCAGCATCACAAAAAAGGCCCGGCGCCGGCCGGGCCTTTTTCGCAGCAAAAAGCTTTCAGTGCTCCTGGAGGCGCTGGGCCTTGAGCACGCACATGGCGGCCATGTTGACGATGTCCCCAACCTCCACGCCGCGCTGAAGCACGTGCACAGCGGCGTTCACGCCGGTGAGGATGGGGCCAATGGCCTCCACCTTGCCCAGGCGCCAGAGGAGCTTGTAAGCGATGTTGGCGGATTCCAAATCCGGGCAGACGAGAACGTTGGCGTCCCCCTGAATGGCCGAAAACGGAAAGATCTCCTGGGCTACCTGGGGCTCCACCGCCACGTCCGCCTGCATTTCTCCATCCACCACCAGCTCCGGCCAACGCTGGCGCACGATTTCTACCGCCCGCCGCACCTTCAACGACCGCTCGTCGGTATTGGAGCCAAAGTTAGAGTAGGAAAGCATGGCCACCCGCGGCTCCACACCAAAGTAATTGCGGGCCACCCTTGCCGCCATGAACGCAATTTCCGCCAGTTCTTCGGAGGTGGGGTCCTGGTTGACGGTGGTATCGGCAATGAAGATCATGCGGTCCTCGAAAAGCAGGAGGTACACACCGGCCACGCGGCTCACCCCGGGTTGGGTGTGGTGAATTTGCAGGGCCGGCCGGATGGTATCCGGATAATGCATGGTGAGGCCGGAAATGAGGCCATCGGCTTCCCCTTGGTGCACCATCATGTTGCCGAAGTACACGGGGTCTTTCATGAGCTTGCGCGCGTCGTCTTCGGCAATCCCGCGCCGCCACCGCATGTGGTGGAGCTTCTTTACGTACTCCTCGAACCGCGGGTGGGATACGGGTTCCACGACCTCCACCTTCTCCCGAGGAACCTCGTACTCGGTGAGAAGCTTTTCCACGACGTTCTTATTGCCCAAGAGCACCGGCCGGCAAATCCCCTCCTCCACCAGCACTTTGGCGGCACGCACGATCTTGGGGTGTTCCCCTTCGGCAAAAACGATGCGCTTGGGGTCTTGCTTGGCGCGGTCGAAGATGAAGTGCATGACCTGGCGCGTGCGGGAGAGGCGAGCCTCCAGCTCGCGGATGTAATCCTCCTTGGAGCTGAACGGCTTGCGGGCCACCCCGGTACGGATGGCGGCTTCCGCCACCGCCGGCGCCTCCCACAGGAGCACCCGGTAATCGAACGGCTTGGGGATTAGGTATTCGCGGCCAAACTTGAAGGGCTTGCCACCGTAGGCGCGGATCACCGAATCGGGCACGTCCTCCTTGGCCAAATCGGCGAGTGCCTTCACAGCGGCCATCTTCATTTCCTCGTTGATTTCCCGTGCGGCCACGTCCAAGGCACCGCGGAAGATGAAGGGGAAGCCCAAAACGTTGTTCACCTGGTTGGGAAAGTCCGACCGCCCCGTGGCCATGATCACGTCGGGACGGGTGGCCACGGCCACATCGTAGGGAATTTCCGGGTCCGGGTTGGCCATGGCGAACACGATGGGGTTTTCGCTCATGGAGAGGAGCATTTCCGGGGTTACCAGGTTAGGACCGGAAACGCCAATGAAGGCGTCGGCACCGCGCATGGCGTCGGCCAGAGTTCGGGCATCGGTCTCGACCGCAAACTCCTCTTTGTAAGGGTTCATACCCTCGGCGCGGCCCTTGTAAACGACGCCCTTGGTGTCCACGAGGATGAGGTTTTCCTTCTTCACGCCCAAAGCCCGGTAGAGCTTGGCGCACGCGATTCCCGCCGCTCCCGCCCCGCAAAAGACGACCTTCACCTCGTCAATGCGCTTGCCCGCCAGCTCCAGGGCGTTGAGGAACGCGGCACCAGAAATGATGGCGGTGCCGTGCTGGTCGTCGTGAAAAACAGGGATGGAGAGGGTTTTCTTGAGGGTTTCCTCGATATAAAAGCATTCGGGAGCCTTGATGTCTTCGAGGTTGATCCCCCCAAGGGTCGGCTCGATGAGCTGGCAAAAGCGGATCACCTCGTCCGGGTCCTCGCTGGCCACCTCGATGTCGAACACGTCAATATCGGCAAACCTCTTGAAGAGGACCCCCTTCCCTTCCATGACGGGTTTTCCCGCCAGCGGACCGATGTTGCCCAGGCCCAGCACCGCCGTACCGTTGGAAATGACCGCCACCAGGTTCCCCTTGTTGGTGTACTCGTAAACGAGTTCGGGGTTTTTGGCGATTTCCCGGCACGGCTCCGCCACCCCGGGCGTGTAGGCCATGGATAGGTCTCGCTGCGTCAAACAGGGTTTCGTGGGCACGACGGAAAGCTTGCCCTTGCGCTTCCCGGAATGATAGGCGAGGGCTTCCTCCCGGGTTATCTTGGCGTTGCTCATGATCACCTCCCGGCGCTTGAGAAAAAGCGCACAAGTACATGCTACGCCCGCCCAGAACGATGGTCAACTGCCCGCGTAGGCCCTCGCCTCCAGCGGTGCGAGGGCAGCGGCCGCCAGTTGGCGCCTTCGCTCGTGGCGGCGCAAAGCTAAGCTCACGAGACGGTCGAGGAGCTCCGGGTACGGTACGCCTGAAAGCCCCAAGAGCTTTGGGTACATGGAAATGGGCGTAAAACCTGGAATGCTGTTGAGTTCGTTGACGTAAAAAACCCCGCTTTGGCGGTCGAGGAGAAAATCCACCCGCGCCATGGCGTCGCAGCCGCAAGCTTCGAAGGCCTCCCGCGCGAGCTTCTGAACCTGTCCCACCAGACCGTCATCCAGGGGCGCCGGTGCCAAAAGCTGGCACCCGTCATCCAGGTACTTGTCGGCGTAGTCGTAAAACTCGTGGCCCGGCACGACCTCCCCCGGAACCGAAACCACCGGCGGGTCGCCCGCCAGCACCGCGACCTCGATTTCCCGCGCCGAAACCCCTTGCTCCACCAAAACCACGTCATCGTAGCGAAAAGCAAGGTCCAGGGCCGAAGGCAAGTCTTCCCAACGCTTGACCTTGGAGATCCCCACCGAAGATCCGAGCCGGGCGGGTTTCACGAACACCGGGAGGCGCAGCTCCGAGAGATCGGGAAAAGCACCTCGGCCCTCAACCTCGCGGGTTACGACCTTGAAAGGCACCACAGCCACACCGGCATCCCGCAACAACCTCTTGGTCAGCACCTTGTCCATGGTGACGGCGCTGGCTGCGACACCACAGCCGGTGTACGGCAAATCCAGCATTTCGCACAAGCCCTGAATGGTGCCGTCCTCGCCAAAAGGCCCGTGGAGGATGGGCACAACGACGTCCACGCTTCCGTCCGTAAGGCGAGGATCCACTCGAAAGCTGCCCGAAAAAGGCCTGACCTGGTCCGCCCGGTCTCCGGATCCCTCCAGCACCTCGCGCGCGACCTCAGGGCTCGCCCACAGCCCTTGGCGGTCAATGGCCATTGGGATGACGTGGTACTTTCCCGGATCGAGGGCACGCGCCACCGACCGCGCCGAGACCACGGAAACCTCGTGCTCCCCCGAGCGGCCGCCAAAAACCAAAGCCAGACGCAGCTTGCCCACTTTACCCGCCAAAGACCTTCCGCACCGCCGAAAGCGCCTGGGCAAAAGGACCGCGGCGGCTTTCCTCCAGAACCTTATCGAGCTCTCCGGCATCTAAGAAGATCCCCCCGCAGGCGGGGCAAACCTCCACCTCCACGCCCTGGAGGTGCGTCACCTCCATCTTTTGCCCGCATTTGGGGTAGTGCATGAAGTGCAGATCTCGGAGCTTGCGCCGCTCCTCCTCTTCGAGCTGCTTGCGGTACTGCTCACGCAGCTCGCGGAGGCGGGCAAGCTCCTGCTGCAAGAAAAACTCCTGCTCTTTTTCCGAAGGCTTCTGCAACATGATCCCCCCGTTAGTCGTTGTCGTCGTCCCAGCCCCAACCTTCCCGGCGGAGGAGGTCGGGAAGCTCCCTTAGGTCCTCGATGACGAAGAAAGCGCCCGCCGCCCAAAGCTCCGCTGGGCTTCGCGATGGCCCCGCCAAAGCCACCACCGGAACCTCTGCGGCGCGCCCCGTTTCCACATCCACCTCCATGTCGCCCACGTAGAGGGCGTCTTCGGGAGCCACACCTAGGGTCTCGAGGGCCGCGCCGAGGAACGCGCCGTCAGGTTTTCGCGTCCCGGTGGTATCCGGTCCCACCACAGCCTTGACCCAGGGTGCCAAACCCCAGTGTTCGAGCCACTTCCGGGATAAAGAGGTGTACTTGTTGGACGCCACGGCTACCCGCCCGCCGGTCTTCTCCCAAACGAAGGACAAAACGTCGGCAGCGCCGGGCAGCGGCGGCGTCGCTTCCAGGAACGTGGCCTGGTAATGCTCACCAAAGAGCTTGCCCATCTTTTTGATGTTTTCCTCCGACCCGTGCTCACCCAAAGCGTCGCGCACCAACTGGGCTGCCCCATACCCCACGTGGTACTTCACCCACAAAAGGTCCTTGCCAGCGAACCCCAGAGAAGTCAAAGCGTGGTTGAGGCTTGCGGCGATGGCACGGAAGGAATCGGCCAAGGTACCGTCCATGTCAAAAATCAAAGCCTGCGGTCGAAGGTTTTTTTCCACCTTGCCCCCGTGGCCGGCAAACCGGCAATCGCGGAAACTTTACCCTACCTCGGCGCCGGAACGCGAGGTCGAGGCCAAGAGGAACTGCCGGCGGTACTCCCGAAACTCCCGGCAGTAACCCTCCCATTGTTCAAGCACCTCATCAAGCTCCCGCTCCCCCTCCACCACTTGTCGGGCCAAAGGGGAGCCCGTGAGCAAGTCAATGGCCGGAGGGTCCTCCAGGAACTCGTAAGGTTCGGCCCGCCACGCGAAACGGTCGGGGTGAAGCCGCCGAACTTCCCGGAGCAAGACAATCCCGGTGGCCAAAGGGTGGAACGCGTGCCGGTTAGTCACATGCCACTCCACGCCGCCGCACACGGTCCCCGCGTGCTTTTGGAATTCGGGGCGGAAAAACGTCGGGCGGAACATGATCCCTGGCAGCTCCAGGGCGTTGAGACGCCGGGCCAGAG
>JBAMMG010000051.1:0-23412 GCA_039793905.1 Thermoanaerobaculum sp.
CCCGGGCCCCAGGGTCGTCGGCGTTGACCACCACCCACCCCTCCGCGCCCACCTGTGCCACTCCAGCGCGGAAGGCGGCCAGAATGGCATCCAGGGAGGGGTAAAGGTCGGCGTGGTCGAACTCCACGTTGTTGACCACAAAGATATGCGGAAAGTAGTGGAGGAACTTGGGTCCTTTGTCGAAAAAGGCGGTGTTGTACTCGTCCCCCTCCACCACCGTCCATACCCCGCTTCCGAGCCGCCACGGCTTGCCCCCCCTCGGGACTCCGCCCACAAAAGCTGTGGGGTCGAGGCCGGCGGAGGTCAAGACGTGGGCGGCAAGTGCCGTGGTGGTGGTTTTGCCGTGGGTCCCAGCAACCACCACGGTTTTGCGGCCGCGGCAGAAAAGCTCCCCCAAGAGGGCCGCCTGCGAGGTGTAGGGGAGGCCGCGGGCCAGGACCGCCTGCACCTCGGGGTTGGTGACCGGCACGGCGTTACCGATGACTACGGCGTTTTCCACCTCGGGCATGGAGTCGGGGTCGAAGCCCAGGCGAACGGGGACCTTGAGCTCGGCGAGAAGCTCCGACGCCGGGGGGTAGAGGACGCCGTCCACGCCGCAAAGGCGGTACCCGCTTTCGACCAAAAGCCCGGCCAATGTGGCTGTGGCCATGCCACCGATGGGCAAGAGGTAGTATTGGCACGAATCTCGCATACCATTTGCCCGCCCGAGCGGGCTGCGCTACTCTAGCACCCGCTGGCGGAAAGGGCCCTACGGCCCGGGGAGGAAAACCATGATGCGAGTGGCAACGAGCTTTTTGGCCCTGGCGTTGGTACTTCCAGCCTGGGGGCAAAACCCCGCCCCCGCTGCTCCGGAAGCCAAGCCGGCAGCCGAGTTTCCCGAAAAGATCAAGGATTTTGGGGTGGTCACCAAGGGTGAAAAGATCCGCGCCGTCTTCGAAGTCCGCAACACCGGGACGGCGCCTTTGGACATCAACCAGGTGCGCCCCACCTGCGGCTGCACCGTGGCCGAATTCGACCGCACCATCCCCCCAGGGGGCAAGGGCAAGGTGGTGGCGGAGGTGGATACCACCGACTTTACGGGCCCCATTTCCAAGGCCGTGCTCGTGTACACCAACGACCCCGCCCTGCCGAGCGTCACGCTAGTGGTGAAAGCCGATGTCCAGGCTTTCATTGACGTGGTCCCCAGAAGCTTCGTGCGCTTCAACGTGCTCCAGGGCGAGCCGGCCGAGGAAAAGGTGGTTTTGGTGCCGGCCCAGCCCGTGGACTTCAAGGTCTTGGGAGTGGACACCGGCGCGGCGCCGGTAACCGCCAGCTTCCGCAAGCTGGAAGGTTCCGAGGTCATCCAGGGCCGCAACCTCCCCCAGTGGGAGGTGACCTTCAAGGTCCCGGCCAACGCCCCTGAAGGGCCCATCAACCAGAAAGTCACGGTCAAGACCTCCGCCGAGAAGTCTCCCAACGTAACGGTAACCCTTACCGGCGTGGTGCGGCCCATCATTCAGGTGATTCCCCCCACGGTGGACCTGGGCACCGTGCCCAACGACGCGCCGGTGGGGCGGGCACTTTTGCTCGTGAACAACCGCCAGAACCACGACCTGCAAGTTGCCAGCGCCAAGGCCACCAGCGACCTGTTCACGGTGGAGGTGACCCCCCTCCAGCCCGGCCAGCGCTACCAGGTGGCCGTGACCCTGAAGGCCGGGGCGCCCAAGGGGGTCCACAAGGCAAGCCTGGTGGTGGAAACCAACGATCCCACCAAGCCCAAGCTGGAGGTCCCCATTTCGGTGACCGTTCAGTAGCTTTTTTTCCCGCTTGGCCCAGAGAGCGCGCCTTGGCGGCGCGCTTTTTGTTTGCTAGGATTCCCGAAGACCGGGGTGGTTCGAGGGAAGCCGGTGCAAGTCCGGCGCGGCCCCCGCCACTGTAACCGGGGACGGACGCTCAACGGGCCACTGGGGCGTGCGGTGGAAGCTGGCGCCCTGGGAAGGCGAGCGGTTCGGAGGATCCGGAGCCAGGAGACCTGCCACCCCGAAAACGCACGGGAGGTGCACCATGAAGCCTTGGTCTCGGTTTGTCTTTGGTTTGTGTTTCCTTTCCCTTCCCCTGGCCGCCCAACAGCCCACCTTTAGCGAAGCCGTGGTGGTCACCGCTTCGGGTGAGGAGGAAGCCCTGGACACCGTGCCGGCGGCAGTTTCGCTGGTGGACGGGGAAGAGCTTGCCCGGAGTCTGGACGCCTCGGTTGCCGGCCTCCTGCGCCGGCTCCCCGGGGTGACGGTGCTGCGCTCGGGGCTGGATGGCGGCGTGACTTCGCTGTTCTCTCGGGGGACCAACTCCACCCACACCTTGGTGCTGTTCGAGGGGATCCGCCTCAACGACCCGTACTTCGGCGGTTACGACTGGAGCCTACCCTTGACCAGCGGCGTGGGCAAGGTCGAAGTGGTCCGCGGCCCGTTTTCCGCCCTCTACGGTGCCGACGCCTTGGGGGGTGTGGTCCAGCTCTTTGCCCCCCGCGCTGCGGAAAACCACTGGCAGGCGGCAGCGGAGGCCGGGAGCGATGGTTGGCGGCGCCTTTCCGCCGCGCTTTCCTGGGCCCAGGGCCCATGGGACGTGGCGGTGGCTGGCGGTGCGCGGGAAGGGGGCGGTGCCCTTGTCAACGACGATTTTTGGGGCAAGGCGCTGACCCTTTCGGCTGGGTTTCACCCGCGCCCGGACACACGCCTAGGCGTTTTGGTGCGGAGCTCCCGCACCCACACGGAAATCCCGTTTTCCGGGGCCCACCTCACCCCGCACCGCTTCACCGCTGCCGAAGAAACCCTCGTGGGCCTTCCTTTCCGCGCGTCGGTGGGACGTGGGGTTGTTCTGGAAGGGAACGTGGCGAGGGTGGAGGGAGAGCTGCGCTTCCGTGACCCCGACGATCCATGGGGGTATACCGCCGGCGACACGCAAACGGAAAGCCTCCAGGGTCGCCTGGTGCTCCGGGCGCAGGTGGGGCGCCATCGCCTCCAGGTGGGAGGGGAGTGGCGACGGGACGAGGTGACGGCGAGCTCCAGCTTCGGGCCAGCCCTTGCCGACCGGAGGCAGGAGGTGCGGTCGCTGTTCGTCCAGGAGCGGGTGTTGTGGGGTCGGAGGGGCGAGCTTACCGCTGGGCTGCGCTACGACCGCGCCGGCAGTTGGGAAGAGGTTTCGCCGCGGCTCACGGCTAGCCACCCGTTCCCGTGGGGGCGGCTGTGGGTCGCCGCCGGCAAGGGGTTCCGGGCACCTTCCCTGGGCGAGCTCTACTACCCGTACTCGGGAAACCCGGGCTTGCAACCGGAGAGATCGGCCAGCCTCGAGGTGGGGCTAGCGGCGCCTGTTGGGCGTTCCTGGCTCCTCCAGGTGGTCCCCTTTGCCGCCCGCATCACCAACCTGGTGGATTTCGACTTCGCCACCTGGCGCTTTGCCAACGTGGCCCAAGCCCGGCAAAAGGGTGTGGAGCTTTCCGTCGAGAGACGGGAAAGGGGTCTTTTGGTGCGCGCAGCCGGTACCTTCCTTCACGCCGAAGACGGGGAGGGGCGTCGTCTCCTGCGCCGCCCCCGGTGGTCGGGGTCGTTCACAGCGGGGAAGGACTGGGCCTGGGGGAAAGGCGAAGCCAGCCTCGTGTACCTGGGACGCCGTCCCGATATTGACCCGGTGTCCTTCGCCCGCGTTGACAACGGCGGGTTCTTCACCGCCAACCTCGCGGTGACCTTGCCGGTTCGCGACGCCTTGTCCGTGACCGTGCGGGTGGAAAACCTAGCCGACCGCGCGTACCAGGAGGTTCGGGGTTACCCGGCTCCCGGGCGGAGGGTGTTTGTGGGCTTTTCGCTGGGAAGCTTCTAAGGTGACAAAAGCCGTTTCCGGGGCGGGGCAACCCGCCCCGGCGTTTGACCCAAGGCTCGACACTTGCTAGACTTTGCGGCCGCCGCGCGCGCGGGCGGACCTGCAAGCGGGTGGAGGCCGCAACGTGAACCTGCCAAACTATTCGTTTCTTCTGGTTGTGGCGTGCTTTTGGCTGGCCTATTGGGTCGTCAACCGCCAGTTGGTGCGCCCCATCCTGGCCCTTTTGGACGAGCGCGAGCGGCGGGTGTCTTCGGGCCGAGCCGCTTTTGAGCAAGCTCAAAAGGCCTTTGAGGAAGCGTTAGCCGCCCGCGAGCGGGAGCTTGCCCAGGTTGCAGCGGAAGCCCAAAAGGAGCGGGCCCGCCTGCGGGCGGAAGGGGAGCACAAGCGGCGGGAAATGCTGGAGCAAGCCCGGGCCGAGGGGCAAAAGCGCCTGGCGGCGTTTCAAGCCGAGCTGGAGCGGGAGACCCAGAAGGCCCGCGAGGAGCTTGCAGGGCAAACCCTGGCGCTGGCCCGGGAGCTGGCCCAGCGGCTGTTGGGGAGGGCGTTGGCGTCATGAGGCGGTTTCTCGGGGCGGGGGTGTTTCTTTTAGCAGCGGCTGCCGAGGCGTCCGAAGGGGGGGCGGCCACGTGGCTTGGGGTTCCCGTGGTGGTCTGGAAGACGCTGAACCTCTTGGGCTTTCTCGCCTTGCTGGTTTTCCTCCTGGCCCGTCCTCTTTCGCGGTTTTTCCATGCGCGGCGGGAAGAGGTAGCGCGGGAGCTCGCCGAAGCCGAGCGGCTGCGGGAGCAAGCTGCGGCCATGCAGGCGGAAATGCACGCGAGGGTGGCGGCGCTGGAGGGGGAAATGCAGGCCCTTCGCGAACGGCTGCAAAGGGAAGGCGAAGCGGAGCGCCAGCGCCTTTTGGCGGAAGGGGAACGGGAAGCGGCCAAGCTGTTGCGGCAGGTGGAGGAAGAGGCGGCGAGGAGGCTATCGGCAGCCCGGGAGCAGTTGGCTCGGGAAGCGGCCCAAACCGCGGCTGCGGTGGCGTGGGAGATCCTCCGCAAAGAAATCGCCCCTGAGGACCAAGAGCGCATCTTCCAAGCCACCCTTGCCCGTTTGGCCGAGGAGGCAAAGCCGTGAGCCGGAAAGTCGCCCGTCCCTACGCTCGAGCCCTCTTCGAGGTGCTCAAACCCGAGGGCGGCGAAGCCATCGCCGCCGCCAACGCCGCCCTGGCCCGAGCGGCGGCGGCGTTTGCCGAGCTGCCCGAGTTGGTGCGGGCCTTCGAGCTTCCCGTTCTTTCCCAGCGGCAAAAGGCTGATCTTTTGGCTGAGCTTTCCCAGGCCTTGGCCCTCCCTGCCAAAGTCGAGCGGCTTTTGGTGGCGCTGCAGCTTCACTACCGCTTGCGCTACCTGGCCGCGGTGGCCGAGGAGTTTTCGCTCCTTTGCGACCGTTTTGCCGGTGTCCTGCGGGGAAAGGTCATGGTGCCGGCACCCCTGCGACCGGAGCAGGTAACGGCCCTGGAGCAGGCCCTGGCGCGGGTGGTGGGAGCGAAGGTTGCCCTTTCCCAGGAGGAAAGGCCTGAGCTTTTGGCGGGGTTCGTGGTGCGGTTGGGAAGCTTGGTTTTCGATGGATCTTTGCAGCGTCAGCTGGAACTTTTTGCTGCGAAAAACATGCCCGGAGGAGGGCGGTATGCAGGTTAAGCTGGGGGAAATTACCGATATTTTGCGCCGGCATTTGGAAGGCGTGAGCACTTCCGTAGAGATGGCGGAGGTGGGCATGGTGGTGTCGGTGGGGGACGGTATTGCCCGGGTTTTCGGGCTGGATCGGGTCATGGCCGGAGAAATGGTGCAGTTCCCCCACGGTGTTTACGGCCTGGCTTTGAACCTGGAAGAGGACTCGGTGGGGTGCGTGCTTTTGGGCGAGTCCAGCGCCATCAAGGAAGGGGATGAGGTTCGCAGGACGGGGAAGATCCTTTCGGTGCCCGTGGGCCCTGGCCTGGTGGGGCGGGTGGTGAACCCCCTGGGTGAGCCCCTGGACGGCAAGGGTCCCATTGCCGCCAGCGAGTACTACCCGGTGGAGCGCATTGCGCCCGGCGTGGTGCGCCGCCAGCCGGTGAAGGAGCCCATGCAAACGGGGATCAAGGCCATTGACGCCATGATCCCCATTGGCCGTGGCCAGCGGGAGCTCATCATTGGCGACCGGCAAACCGGCAAGACCTCGGTGGCCGTGGACACCATCATCAACCAAAAGGGGAAGGGCGTGGTGTGCATTTACGTGGCCATCGGCCAGAAGCGCTCCACCGTCGCCCAGGTGGTCAAGACCCTCGAGGATTACGGAGCCATGGAGCACACCATCGTGGTGGCGGCCACCGCCTCCGAGCCGGCCCCCCTCCAGTACCTGGCCCCCTACGCCGGGTGCGCCATGGGCGAGTACTTCCTTTACAACGGCCAGCACGCCCTGTGCGTTTACGATGACCTTTCCAAGCACGCTGCCGCTTACCGGGAAATTTCCCTGCTCCTGCGCCGGCCCCCTGGCCGCGAGGCGTACCCCGGCGATGTGTTTTACCTTCACTCCCGCCTCTTGGAGCGGGCCGCCAAGCTGCGGGACGACCTGGGGGGAGGCTCACTTACCGCTCTGCCCATCATCGAAACCCAGGCCGGCGACGTTTCCGCCTACATTCCCACCAACGTCATTTCCATTACCGACGGCCAAATCTTCCTGGAAACCGACCTCTTTTACGCCGGCGTGCGGCCGGCCGTGAACGTGGGAATTTCCGTGTCGCGGGTGGGCGGCAACGCCCAAATCAAGGCCATGAAGAAGGTCGCCGGGACCTTGCGGTTGGAGCTGGCCCAGTACCGGGAGCTGGCGGCCTTTGCCCAGTTTGGCTCCGACCTGGACAAGGCCACCCAGCGGCAGCTGGCCAGGGGCGAGCGCCTGGTGGAGCTCTTGAAGCAAGACCTCCACGACACCATGCCGGTGGAGCTGCAGGTGGTTTCCATCTTTGCCGGCACCCGCGGTTTTCTCGACGGCCTCCAGGTGGTGGCGGTGCGCCCCTTCGAGCGCTACCTCCACGACTTCGTCAAGCTCCACCACCCCCAGGTCCTGGAAACCATCGTGGCCACGGGGAAGCTCGAAGGGGCGGTGGAAGAGGAGCTGCAAAAGGCGTGCAAGGACGCCGTGACGGCGTTCCTGCGGGAGCACCCGGAGGCCGCCCTTGCCTAGCCGCCTGGACCTTCGCCGCCGCATCCGCTCGGTGAGGGCCACCGAGCAAATCACCAAGGCCATGAAGATGGTGGCGGCGGCCCGCCTGCGGCGCTGGCAAACCCGTATTCAGGAGGCGCGCCCTTACGCCGAGGAGCTTTCCCAGGTCCTGCGGCGGATCGCGGCGCGGGTTTCCGAGCGCAAGCACCCCCTCCTGGAGATGCGTCCGGAAAGGCGGGTGGCCTTGGTGGTGGTCACCGGTGACAAGGGCCTGTGCGGGGCTTTCAACGCCAACGTGTTGCGGGAGGTGGCAGCCATCCTCAACGAAAAGCGCTTCCCCGAGGTGGCCATCACCCTGGTCGGGCGCAAGGGCCTGGAGTACTTCCGCCACAAGGGGATCCCCCTGGCCTCCCAGCATTTGGACCTTGTGGGCCGCCTTACCCCCGAAGGGGCCTTTGCCCTGGCCCGGGAGCTTTCGGGCACGTTCCAACGGGGCGAGGTAGACGCCGTGTACGTGGTGTACAACCAGTTCAAGAGCATCATCCAGCAGCGGGTGACGGTGGAAAAGCTCCTGCCCATCGAGCGCCAGCACTTAGGGGACGGCGAAAGCGACGTGCCCATGCTTTTCGAGCCCACGCCGCAAGCGCTCCTCCACGCGTTGCTGCCGCGGTACGTGGAGTTCCAAGTTTGGCGCATGCTCTTGGATTCGGTGGCGGCGGAGCACGCGGCGCGCGTGGTGGCCATGGACTCGGCTTCCAAGAACGCTGCGGAAATGATCGATCGCCTCACCCTCACCTACAACCGGGTGCGGCAGGCAACGATTACCAAGGAGCTGATTGAAATCGTGTCCGGTGCGGCGGCACTGGGCGGGCGGTAGGAGGTTTTATGGGCGAGCAGGTGGTGGGACGTGTGGTACAGGTTATCGGTCCGGTGGTGGACGTGGAGTTCCCCGAGGAGCACCTTCCCCCCATTTACCAAGCCATCGAGGTGCGGGACACCAGCGATGCCGGCGAGGTGCGCGTCATTGCCGAGGTGGCCCAGCATTTGGGGGAAAACCGGGTGCGCTGCGTGTCCATGCATCCCACCGATGGGCTCGTTCGGGGCATGAAGGCCTACGATACTGGCGGCCCTATCTCCATGCCCGTGGGGCGGGAAACCTTGGGCCGGGTGCTCAACGTCGTGGGGGAGCCGGTGGACGAGCGGGGTCCCATCGTCACCAAGGAGCGGTGGCCCATCCACCGGGAAGCCCCGTCCTTCGAGGAGCAGTCCACGACCATCGAGATGTTCGAAACCGGCATCAAGGTCATTGACCTCCTGGAGCCCTACTCCAAGGGCGGCAAGACCGGGCTTTTCGGTGGCGCGGGTGTGGGGAAGACCGTGCTCATCATGGAGCTCATCAACAACGTGGCGCTCCAGCACGGCGGTTTTTCGGTTTTCGCTGGGGTGGGAGAGCGCACCCGCGAGGGCAACGATTTGTGGCTGGAAATGCAGGAGTCTGGCGTCATTGACCCCAACGACTGGCGCAAGTCCAAAGCGGCCCTCATTTACGGGCAAATGACCGAACCCCCAGGGGCCCGCTTGCGGGTAGGGCTTTCGGGTTTGACCGTAGCCGAATACTTCCGAGACGTGGAAGAGCAGGACGTGCTTTTGTTCATTGACAACATTTTCCGGTTCACGCAGGCGGGCTCGGAGGTCTCGGCGCTTTTGGGGCGCATGCCCTCGGCTGTGGGGTACCAGCCCAACCTGGCTACGGAAATGGGCGAGCTTCAAGAGCGCATCACCTCCACCAAGAAGGGGTCCATCACCTCGGTGCAAGCCATTTACGTCCCGGCTGACGACCTCACCGACCCGGCGCCGGCCACCACCTTTGCCCACTTGGACGCCACCACCGTGCTTTCCCGGCAAATCGCCGAGCTCGGCATTTACCCGGCGGTGGACCCCCTGGCGTCCACCTCCCGGATTTTGGACCCTCACGTGGTGGGGGAGGAGCACTACCGGGTGGCGCGAGAGGTCCAGCGCATCCTCCAGAAGTACAAGGAGCTCCAGGACATCATTGCGATTTTGGGTATTGACGAGCTTTCCGAGGAGGACAAGCTTACCGTGGCGCGGGCGCGCAAGATCCAGCGCTTCCTCTCCCAGCCGTTCCACGTGGCCGAGCAGTTCACGGGGCTTGCCGGTAAGTACGTGCCCATCGCCGAGACCGTGCGCGGCTTCCGCATGATCGTGGAGGGGGAGCTAGACCACATCCCCGAGCAGGCGTTCTACATGAAAGGCACCATTGACGAGGTGCTGGAGCACGCCGAGAGGCTTGCGGCCGAGGGGGCGTAATGGCGGAAAAGCTGCACCTGAAGGTGGTGACCCCCACGCGGGTGGTGGTGGACGAGAGGGTGGATGAGGTGCAGCTGCCCGGGATGCTGGGAGTTTTGGGGATCCTTCCCGGTCACGCCCCCCTCCTGGCGACCCTGGCCATTGGCGAGTTGGCGTACCGCAAGGGCCTGCGCGAGCACTACTTGGCCATTCAATGGGGGTTTGCCGAGGTGACCGGGGAGGCGGTGACGGTGCTGGCGGAAGTGGCGGAAAAGCCGGAAGAAATTGACGTGGAGGCGGCGAGGGAAGCCCGCCGCCGAGCCGAGGAGGCGCTGCGGCTCGCCACACCCGAGGAGTTTGCGGAGCACAAAACGGTTTTGGAGGCCGCCGTGACCCGCCTCAAGGTGGCGGCACGCCGCTAGAGGCGCGGGCCGGAGGTGCCGGTGGAAGGTCCTTGGAGCTTCGACGTTTTTTGGCGCTGGCTGGTCAACCACCCCAACTGCGTCTTGCGGGCCGGCACGCCGGAGGCAGCCATTTACGACGACGACGACCTCCATTGGCACTTCGCCCAGGACGAGCGCGAGGGGCTTTACCTGGTCCAGGTGCTTCGGGGCAAGAGGGTTTTGGCCGAGCTGTGGCTGGAGCCGGAGCAGGTCAGCTACGTTCAGCAAACCACCGGCGATAGCGACGAAGAGTTCATCTTTGAGCTCATTTCCGAGACCGAGCGGGAACGCTTTGCCGCGTACGTCTTCGTCTTGAGTCACGGCTTTACTCGCCACGACGATGCGCCCCGACCCCGGGTCCATTGACCTTCCGCCTTGGGAGGTCGTCCCCCTCGGTCGCTGGGAGCCGCCCCACCCGGTTGCGGCAGCTCTCCTTTGCGGCCGCCTCCCCTGGCCCCAACCCACGACTCACCCCACTCTCCCCCGCTCCCCGGGGCTCGCCGAAGCCCTGGCAGCTCACAATCGGCGCTGGGGCAACCCGGTGGAGGAGGAACTTCATTCCTGGCTTGCCGGCGCTGCCGTGGTGGTGGCGGGGCAGCAACCGGGAGTTTGGGGGGGGCCGCTCCTTTCCCTGGTGAAGGCGTGTGCGGTGGCGGCGGAGGTGGCGCGGCTGCGGGCCTCGGGAACGCCTGCCGTGGGGTTCTTCTGGCTCGAAACCCGCGACGACGACTTGCCGGAGATGGGGTGGGGGAGGGTGGTGGTTGGGGGTGAGCTTGTGGAGGTGAAGGAACGTTGGCACCGCGGGCAGGCCTGTGCCCTGGCGGCGCCCCTATCGGCGGAGCCGGCAGCGGTGCTGGCTCTTCCCGGGGAGCGCGTGCCTCCCGAAGGGCGGAAGGCTTTGCCGTTTCTCCGGGAGGCCTTTGCCCCCGGGGTCACCCTCGGTGAGGCCTGTAGCCGGTTGCTGGGCCGACTGCTCTCCGGGCTTGGGGTGGTGCTCGTGGACGCGGGCCTCCCGGCCCTGGCCCGGGCGGCGGCCCCCGCTGCCCTCGCGCTCCTCTCGCGGCTGGAGGAAGCTACGGCTGCCTTGGAGGCTCGCGCCGGCGAACTGGCCGCTTCCGCCCTGCCGCCGCCCCTCCACCTGCGCCGGGAGATGCTGCCGTTTTTCCTGCTCGAGGGCGGCCGCCGTCGGCGAATAGGGGTAGCGGCGCGGGAGCACCTCGCCGAAGCGCTGGTGCACCAACCCGAATCGGTAGCACCCAACGTTTGGGTGCGCCCGCTCCTCCAGGATGCGGCTTTGGGAACCACGGTGGCCCTTTTAGGCAGCTCTGAGCTGGCCTACCAGTGGCAGGCCCAGGACCTCTGGGACCTTGCCGGTGTCCCCCGGCCCCTTTTCAAGCTGCGTCCCCACGTGACGGTGGTGGGGCCCGGAGAGCGGCGGCTTGTCGCGAAGCTTGCCATCGAACCTCAAGACCTCCTTTCGGCTTCCCTTCCCCAAAGAATCGGGCGGCGCTCGTCGCTGGAGCATGCCCTGACGCGCATGGAAGCCAAAGTCCTTGCCGACTTTGCCAGGTTCGCCAGCCAGGTGCGGGAGCAGCTCCCGGCCCTGGCCGGGGACCTGGAGGCTACCCAGGAGCGGTTAAGTGGAAGCCTTGGGTGGCTGTCCCAGCGTTTGGCAGCGCGGTTGGAGGAAAGCCGAGGCGTGGAGCGGCAGCGTTTCGATCGCCTGCGCCGGGCCTTGCGCCCCAAAGGGCGTGCCCAGGAACGGGCCCTCTCGGTGGCTGCGCCCCTTTTGAGCTTGGGGTTGGGTTTCCCCTCGCTGCTGGTGGAGGCTTTGGGGAAAGCTCCCCTCGACCCTGGGGAGATGCTGCTTCTTTACTGGCGCGAAGGTGGGCTGTGGTAAGCCTGGGAACCGACGAGCTGTTCCGTGCTGCCCGCCGCCGCGATGGGCATGACCTCCCGGCGCGCTACCCCAACGGCTGGGACGCTGGCGACCCGCACGAGTCCTACGGTGCCGACGAGCCCTTGTTCCGGTGAGCCCGATGAACGCTGGCCAACGACCTGCGGGAGGCTACTGCTCCCGTGCCCCGTAGACGTGGTGCTTCTGTCGTCCGGGGAGCTCGAAGTTCCCTTCGGTGTGGCGGCGGTGGTCCAAACCCAGGGCTTACAGCTGCTCTGAGCTAGGGTAGCTCCACCGCTGGCCTTTTCTCCCGGTGGTCGTGTTTGAACTCGCCCCAAGCTACGGCCTTGTGGTGGTCCTGGCCATCGTGGCAGCGGCTGCACATGCCGTGGGAAGGGAGGACGAGTCCTGCCGCCACGGCCTTTTCCTTGTGCACCATGACCGGAATCGGCCAGTAGTTCGATCCCGGGCCGTGGCAGGCCTCGCACTGCACGCCCTCGAGCGCACCATCAGAAGTCGTGGCGTGGCATGCCAAGCAGGAAGCCTGGAAATCGGCAGAGGCCTTGGCGGTTTTGGTGGCTTCGGCGTGGGGCGATTGGCTCCAGGTCTCGAACTCCGGCCGGTGACAAGGCCGACATTTTTCCACTCCCACGTAGGTGGGCTGCTGTTGGCCGCCGACGGCCACAGCCAGCACGGTGATGGCGAGAAAAAAACCAACACTCCGCATGCTTTTGCATTTTATCACGCCGGTGCGTTCCGCCCCGTGGCGGCCACTCCGGCGAGGCTTTTCTGCTACCCTTGGGGCGTGGTTCGTTCCCCGATGCCGCGGGTTGTGCTGGCCTTTGCCGCCCACCCCGACGACGCCGAGCTGGGGTGCGGCGCAACCCTCGCCGCCTTTGCCGCTTCCGGTGGGCAAGCCGTCATCGTGGATCTCACGGGCGGCGAGCGGGCCTCCCGAGGGACCAAGGAGGAGCGGTGGGCCGAAGCCCAGGAGGCGGCAAAAGCCCTGGGGGTGGAGCGCCTGGGCTTGGAGCTGCCCGACACGGCTTTGGACGCCGCTTCGGACGTCCAGCGGCGGGCGGTGGTGCAAGCCATCCGCACCTTCAAGCCTGCCTTTGTGCTGCTGCCGCACCCGGATGACCCCCACCCTGACCACCGTCAGGCCAGCCTCTTGGTGCAGGCGGCCACGTTTCTTGCCGGGGTGCACGGCTTCGCCCGCGATTTGGGTGCCGCCTTTCGCCCGGCGCTTTTGCTGGCGTATCCCGGACCGAGGCAGGTGGGGGAGCCCACGGTGGTTGTTGACGTCAGCGCTTCCTACGGAAAGAAGCGGCACGCTTTGGCCGCTTACCGCTCCCAGTTTGGCGCCGGTGAGACGGCGACCCACCTGGCGAGCGGCTACTTCCTTGCCGCCATCGAGGGGCGGGACCGAGCTTACGGCAACACCGTGGGCGTGGAGTTCGGGGAAGGCCTTTTTGCCTTGGGCCCGGTTTCGGGGGAGGCGTTGGCTGCGTTTTTGGCGGAAGTTTCATGCGCATCGGCGTGACCTGTTACCCCACCGTGGGGGGATCGGGAGTGGTGGCCACGGAGCTGGGTCTGGCCATGGCTCGCCGCGGCCATCAGGTGCACTTCGTTTGCTACGCCTTACCGTACCGCTTGGGAAGGGTCCCGGCAGGGGTGACCTTTCACGAGGTCACGTTTCCGTCGTACCCCCTCTTCCAGCACCCCCCCTATTCCCTCGCCCTGGCCTCGCATATGGCTGACGTGGCGGCCCACCACGGCCTGGACATCCTCCACGTCCACTACGCCATCCCCCACGCCGTTTCGGCCCTTTTGGCCAAGGAAATCCTGGGCGGGGGCCCGAAGCTGGTGGTGACCCTTCACGGTACCGACATTACCGTGGTGGGGGCGGACCCGGCCTTTTTGCCGGTAGTGCGTTGGGCTTTGGAGAGGGCTGATGCGGTGACCGCCGTTTCCCACGCTTTGGCCCAGCAAACCCGGGAGGTCATTGGAACCGAGCGGGACATCGTGGTGATCCCCAACTTCGTGGATCTCGACCGCTGCGATCCGACCCTTCAGGCGGCGTACCGCAAGAGGCTTTCCCCGGATGGGGCACCGGTGCTTGTCCACGCCTCCAACTTCCGGCCCGTCAAGCGGGTGCTCGACGTGGTGGAGGTGTTTCGCCGGGTTCGAGCCGAAATCCCGTGCCATTTAGCCATGATCGGAGATGGCCCTGAGCGGCCGGCAGCGGAACGGGCGGTTCGCGAAGCGGGGCTTGCAGCGTGGGTGGATTTTCTCGGCAACGTGTCGCCGGTGGAGGGGGCCATGGGGGCGGGCGACGTTTTCCTCCTTCCGTCCCAAGAGGAGTCCTTCGGCTTGGCGGCACTGGAAGCCATGGCGTGCGGGGTACCGGTGGTGGCGAGCCGCGTGGGGGGGGTGCCGGACCTGGGGGTCCATGGGCGCGGGGGCTTCCTGTTTCCGGTGGGGGACGTGGGGGCCATGGCGGCGCAGGTGCTCACCCTGCTTCAGGACCCGGCCGAGCTCCTGCGCCAAAAGCGCTTCGCCCGGGAGCGGGCAGCCGCCTTTTCCCAGGACTCAATCGTGAACAGGTACGAGAAGCTTTACGCCAGCCTTTTGCCCGTACCTTGACTTTGGCCTTGAAAGGGGGGAGCATAAACTCAGAAACGCGGCAGTGACCGCAAAGGAGGAGGGAAGGACATCATGGCAAGCACTCCGGGGAGTGGGCCAGCCAAGGCTGATTTGGGGAAGAGGTTCATTGCCGCCCTCATTGATGGGCTCTTGTCGGCGGGCGTGAGCCTCATTCCGTTCGTGGGCGGCATCGTGGGCGGGTTGTACATGTTGCTCCGCGACGGTTTGGAGCTGGAGTTCATGGAGCGCCGCTCCATTGGTAAGCAGCTCATGAAACTCCGCCCCGTGCGCCTCGACGGCCAGCCGATGGATCCGGTCACCTCCATCAAGCGCAACCTGCCCTTGTGCGTGGGGCTGGTGGGCACGATCTTCATGGTCATCCCGTTTTTGGGCTGGATCGTGGCCATCCTCTTTGGGCTTGTTGGGCTCGCGTTGGCGGTGATCGAGGTGATCCTGGTCCTCACCGACCCCCAGGGCCGGCGCATGGGCGACAAGCTCGCGGGAACCCAAGTGATCGAGGTGCCGGAATAAAAAGGCGGGCCGCAGAGCCCGCCTTTTCCCCAAATCTTGTCAGCTCGTTAGGGGCTGACCCAGCCGGCCCGCCACGTTTCGCTCAAACCGGTGCAGGCGTTCCATGGACTCGTGCCCGCGGCAAAGGTCACTTGCCCAGCTACCGCCCCGCTTGCTGTGCCCGTGGAGCTCACCGTACCGGTCACGGTCCAGGTGACGGTCAGGACCTTGGTGGTGCCATCGAAGTAATCGTGGGTCAGCGCCATGGCAAAGCTGCCGTTGGCGTCCAGGACCACCGGGGTCGAGCTGGGTCCAAAGTCCAGGGTGTAGGGCACGCCCTCGCAGTCCACGGTGCCGTTGCCCAAAAACCCCCCCACGGCGTTGCTGACAATGGTAAAAGCCAGTCCCCCCAGGACCTGGCCGCCGCTCTCCAGGGTACCGGCGAACCTCCCCTGGCTGCGGTCCACAAGGGCGGCCGTGCGCATCTCGATGGTGGAAGGATCGTTGGAGGCGTTGTCCAGCCGCGACCCGAAGGCCAGGATCTTCCCCGACCCGGAAACCACGGTGATGCGCAAGCGCTGGTTGCCACCGGGTCCGCCCAGCTCGTTGAGAATGTTGCCTTTTTGCACCACGGCAAAGGCACCCACGTTGTACGTCTGGCTCGCCACCACTACCCCGTTGCCGTCAACGCGCTGCACCTGGATGGAGCACGGGTTCCCCGTGACCTCCACCCACCCCACGTTGGTGCGGGTGCCGCTGTCCTGAGCCACGCCTTGGACGTCGGTGCTTTGGCCGAGGCCCACGGCGGCCGCGGCAGGCAGGGCGGCAAAAAACTGGCCGGCGCTGCCGGTCTTGTTTCCGTCGTTGGTGACGATGGTCAAGCCGGCGCTGTAAATTCTGGCCGTCACCAAGACTTCCTGGTCGGCCAAGAAGCGGAGGGCGCCAAAGGCGTTGTCTTTGCCGAAGAGGTCCTTGACGATGTCCACGAACTCCCGGGTTTCGCCGGGGTTGACGGTGATGGGCCGAGACTCGGGGGGCCAGGCGTTGCTATCCCCTCGGGGCAGGAAGTAAATGTCCACGGTGGCGGCGGTGGTGCCGGTGGGTCGGGAAACCCAAACGTCGGTGCGCCACTGGGAGCCGAACTGGCCCGGGCCGTGTCCCACCGAAGGAATCCACAGGTCGGTCCCTGGACCCACCGCCCACCCCACGGCGGGAAGCAGTGCTGCCAAAAAACCCCATATCCGTCGCATGCGCCCTCCTCGAACCTTCGCAATCCATTATACGGCGAAAGGGCCGGCCTCGTCGTGAGCGGCCACACCGACCCGCCAACGCGTTGTCACAATCTTAGGGTTCCAGGATCGAGAAGTGGTGCCGAAGGCCGGACTCGAACCGGCACGGCTTGCGCCACACGCCCCTCAAACGTGCGCGTCTACCAGTTCCGCCACTTCGGCACGCTGGGAAGGCATCCTACCGCTTCTCCTGAGGTGCTGGGGTGGTTTGGACAGCTGGTGCTTTTCCTCCCAGCTCCTTGACCACCGACCGGCCCCGCTCCCGGGAAAGCACCACCAGGCCGATACAGAGGGCCACAAAAAGCACGAACGAGTAGGTGGTGAGCTTGTGGAGGAGGGTTGTGGAACCCCTGGGGCCGAAAGCCACCTGGGAGCCCGCGCCACCGAAAGCCGCAGCTACGTCCGATCCTTTGCCCTGCTGCAGGAGCACGACGAGGATCAAGAACAGGCAAACGATCACGTAGAGGATCAAAACCAAGGTGTACACAAGCTCACCCCTTTGCCCCGACCTCCGGGGCAGCCTGAATGATAGCGAAAAAGGAGGCGGCGTCAAGGCTTGCCCCGCCCACCAAAGCGCCCGCCACTCCCGGCGTCCGCAACAGCTCGGAAGCGTTTTGGGGTTTCACTGACCCACCGTAGACGACCGGCACAGGAGCTCCCAGGAGATCGCGCACCCTGCCGGCAATGAAGGCGTGCGCCTCCGCCACCTGCTCGGGAGTGGCGTGGTGACCGGTCCCGATGGCCCAAACCGGCTCGTACGCCACCACCAACTTGGCCGCGGCAAGACCGGCCATGGCCGCGGTTTGGCGCTCCAAGACCGCCATGGTTTCTCCGGCTTGGCGCTGGGCCAGGGTTTCGCCGACGCAGTACACCACCATGAGGCCTGCCTCTTGCGCACTTTTCGCGCGGGCGGCCGCCGTTTCGTCGCTTTCGCCGAAAAATTGTCGGCGCTCGGAATGCCCGACGATGACCCAGGAAACCCCCAGCTCCGCCAAAAGGAACGGGGAAACTTCGCCCGTGAAGGCCCCTTCCCGGGCCCAGTGGGCGTTTTGCGCCCCCACCGCCACGTTGGAGCCCGAGCACAGCATGACCGCTTGGGGAAGAAGCGGGAAGGGCGGGCAAAGAACGATGTGGTGGGGCGAGCCCTCCACTTGCGGAAGCAGAGCCTCGCAGAAGGCCGTGACCTGGGCACAAGACCCGTGCATCTTCCAGTTAGCCGCAAAGATCACCTCAGCCCTCCAGGGCAGCAACGCCGGGAAGCTGGGCGCCAGCGAGAAACTCCAGGGAGGCTCCGCCTCCCGTGGAAACGTGGGAAACCCTCTCGGCCACCCCGGCCAAACGCACGGCCTCGACGCTTTCCCCACCGCCGACGACGGTGAACGCTTGGCTCTCGCCGAGGGCTCTGGCAATGGCCAGGGTTCCGGCGGCAAAGGCCGGCTTTTCGAAGACCCCCGCCGGCCCGTTCCAGAAAACCGTGCCGGAGCTCACCACGGCCGCGACCGAAGCCACCGTTTCCGGACCTACGTCCAGAATCATGCCGTCGGCAGGGACGGAGCTCATGGGGACCACCCGCCCCTCGGGGGCGTCGGGGCTTTCGGCGACCACCGCATCCACGGGAAGGATGAGCCGGACCCCCCGGGCCTCGGCCTCCTCCGCGATGCTCCGAGCCAGGGGCACAAGGTCGGGCTCCACCAGCGACCGGCCCACGGGGGTTCCCCTAGCCAGCAGGAACGTATTGGCCAAACCCCCTACCAAGCACAAAACGTCGGCTCTTTTGGCCAAAGCCTGAAGGGTTTCGAGCTTTCCCGAAATCTTGGCGCCGCCGGCAATGACCACGAAGGGCCGATCGGGGTTGTCCCTGACCTTGGTAAGGGCCGCCAGCTCGGCCAGCATGAGGGGGCCGGCAGCTTTTTCCCTGAAAAACCGGGCCACACCGGCGGTAGAGGCGTGGGCGCGGTGGGCGGTGCCGAAGGCGTCGTTGACGTAGACGTCGGCAAGGCGCGCCAGAAGGCCGGCAAATTCGGGGTCGTTGGCTTCCTCCCGGGGGTCGAAGCGGAGGTTTTCCAAAAGGACCACCTCCCCCGGTTGGGCGGCAGCCACGGCTGCCGCCGCTCTTGGCCCCACCACGTCCTCCACGAACCGCACCGGGCAACCCGAAAGCCGGGCTAGCACGGGTCCTACCGGAGCCAAGGAGTATCGGGGGTCGGGCACCCCTTTGGGACGGCCGAGGTGCGAGCACGCCACCACCACCGCTCCCCGGCTCGCCAGCTCCCGCACCGTGGGTGCAGCGGCACGGATGCGGGTGTCATCGGCAACGCCACCGTCCTTAAGGGGGACGTTGAGGTCCACGCGCAAAAGCACCCGCTTTCCCGAAACCTCGAGGTCGTTGACGCTGCGCACCATGCTCTACCCCCGCGCGAAAAGCTTGGCCACGTCCACACACCGGGCGGCGTACGCCCACTCGTTGTCGTACCACGCCAACACCTTCCCCATGCGGTCGCCAACGGTCAGGCACGCCGGGGCATCCACGGTGGCGGACACCGTGGTGCCGCGAAAGTCAATGGACACCAGCTCCTCCTCGCACACCGCCAGAACCCCGGCTAAGGGACCCGCTGCCGCCTGGCGGAAGGCGTCCAACATGGCGTCGCGGGTAAAGGGCTTCTCGCCCACGAAGGTGAAGTCCACCAGCGACACATCGTGGGTGGGGACTCGCACCGCCAACCCGTCGAGCTTGCCCTTGAGCTCGGGGAAAACCTCGGCCATGGCCCGCGCCGCTCCGGTGGAAGTGGGGATCATGGAAACGCCAGCTGCCCGTGCCCGCCGCAGGTCACTGTGGGGCAAGTCCAAAAGGCGCTGGTCGTTGGTCATGGCGTGCACGGTGTTCAAAAGCCCGTGGGCGACGCCAAAGGCCTCGTGGAGGACCTTGACCACCGGCGCCAGGCAGTTGGTGGTGCAGGAGCCGTTGGAAACGATACGGTGGCGGGAGGGGTCCAGGAGGTGATGGTTGACGCCGTACACCAAGGTCACCTCGGCGCCTTTGGCGGGAGCGGTGATGAGCACCCACCGCGCCCCCGCCGCCAGGTGGGCCTGGGCCTGCTCGGCCTTCGTAAAGCGCCCTGAGGCTTCCAGCACCAGCTCCACCCCCAGTTCCTGCCACGGGAGCTTGGCGGGTTCGGGCTGAGCCAGGACCTTGAGGGGCCTTCCGTCCACGACAATCCGGTCGCCGTCCACCTCCACCTTGGGTCCAAAGGTGCCGTGTACCGAGTCGTACTTCAAAAGGTGCGCCAGCGTGGGGGCGTCCGTGAGGTCGTTCACAGCCACGAACTCCAAATCCGGGAGCCGGAACGCCTGCCGGTAAATGAGACGACCGATCCTGCCAAAACCGTTGATGGCCACTTTCAGCGCCATGAAATTCCCCCTTTCTGCGGGGTATTGTAGCGGAACGTTTCGCCGTGCCGTGGGATACCATAGGTGCCGTGGGGGAGATCGCGACCACCGTAGCCGCCGTGCGCTGGGACGAAACGCTTTGGGTTTTGGACCAGCGTGGCCTCCCCCGGGAGGAGCGGTGGCTGGAGGTCCGTTCAGCCCTCGAGGCGGTGGAGCTCATCCGCAGCTTGGCGGTGCGGGGGGCGCCGGTCATTGGCCTGGTGGCGGCTTACGCCCTGGCTCTCGAGGCCCGGCGTAACCCCCAGCTCGCGAGCCTCGAAGCCGCGGGGCGCGTGCTGGCTTCGACGCGGCCTACGGCCGTCAACCTTCCCAAGGCGGTAGCGGCCCTCCTCGCGGTGGCGAGGGCAAAGGCCAAAGGTGAGCGGGCCGAGGCCATGGTGGCGGCAGCCCGCGAGCTGCACCGCCAGGACGCGGCGGCGTGTCAGCGCATGGCCCGGCTGGGGGCGGCCTTTCTCCAAGGGGAGTCCCTTGCGGTTCTCACCCACTGCAACACCGGTGCTCTCGCGACTGGAGGGGTGGGAACGGCCCTGGGGGTAGTGCGGGCTTTGGCAGCGGAAGGGCGCTTGAAGATGCTCTACGCGTGCGAGGCCAGACCGGTTCTCCAAGGGACGAGGCTCACGGCTTGGGAGGCGAAACGGGACGGCCTTCCCGTCACGCTTTTAGCCGATGGGGCGGCGGCAAGCCTCATGGCCTCGGGAGCGGTGGATGCGGTGCTCGTTGGTGCCGACCGCATTGCTGCCGACGGATCGGTAGCCAACAAGGTGGGGACCTACCCCCTGGCCGTTTTGGCCCATCGCCACGGCGTGCCCTTCGTGGTGGTGGCCCCCACCACCACCTTTGACCTGGCCTGCCCCTCGGGCGCGTCCATCCCCATCGAGGAGCGCCCGGCAGCCGAGGTCACGAGCTGCGGGGGCACTCCGGTGGCGCCCGAGGGTGTAGCGGTGTACAACCCTGCCTTCGATGTCACGCCCCCCGACCTCGTTACGGCCATCGTGTGCGAGCGCGGGGTGGTGGCGCCGGTGACCCCAGCGGGGCTCAGAGAGGTCGTGCGGTGAAGACGCTGGCCATCGAAACCTCCTGCGACGAAACCTCGGTAGCGGTCCTCGGTCCGGGTGGGGAGGTGCTGGCGAACCTCGTTTCGTCCCAAGTGGCCGTCCACGCCCCCTACCTCGGGGTGGTCCCGGAGCTCGCGGCCCGCCACCACGTGGAGGTTCTCCCGCGCTTGGTGAGGGGCCTGGCGGCCCAGGGGCTCCTGGAGGGCCTGGAGCTGCTGGTGGTGACCCAGGGACCGGGGCTCATTGGCTCCCTCCTCGTGGGGACAGGCTACGCCTCGGCCTTTGCCTACGCCCGAGGGTTGCCGCTCGTGGCCGTGGACCACTTGGAGGGGCATTTGGTTTCGCCGTTCATGAAGCTCGACGGCTTACCCGCCGACCCGATTCCGGAGGGGACCGTGACCCTCGTGGTTTCTGGTGGCCACTCCAGCTACTTCCGGTACAGCAGCGGCCGCGGGGTGCCCTTGAACCGCACCCGGGACGATGCCGCTGGAGAAGTTTTCGACAAGGTAGCGGCGGCGCTCGGTTTGGGCTACCCGGGAGGGCCGGTGGTGGATCGCCTCGCCGAAGGCGGGGACCCGGAAGCCTTCCGCTTTTCCCCGCCGCGCATCAAGGATCCCTCGGGGGAGCTGGATTTTTCCTTTTCCGGCTTGAAAAGCGCGGTCATCCGCAAGGCCCAGGAGCTGGGATTCGTTCCCCTCCCTGACCCCGAAAACCCGCCGCAAGCGGCGCTGGACCTCTTGGCTTCCTTCCGGGCTACGGTGGTGCGCTGGCTTCTGGCACCTCTTGCCGACCTTTGCCAAAGGTTTTCGCCGCCGGTGGTGGCGGCTGCCGGCGGCGTGGCGGCCAACCGTCTCTTGCGCGCCGAGCTTGCGGCTTGGGGGGAGCGGGCAGGAGTCCCTGTGCGCATCGCTCCCCTTCCCCTCACCACCGACAATGCGGCTATGATAGGGCGGGCCGGCCAGCTGCGGGCGCAACGGGGGGAGCGTACGGATCCCCTCGAGCTTTCGCCTTACGCCCGGGTGGGCTGGAAGGGAACCGGCGAGCGCGGGAGCGGCAAGCGCCTGTTCCCGCCCTTGGTCACCGCTTGACCGCTTTCGAGTCCAAAGGAGCCGCAGCATGTCTCAGGAGCTGATACGTAACTTCTGTATCGTGGCCCATATTGACCACGGCAAATCAACCCTTGCCGACCGCCTCCTCGAGCTCACCGGCGCCCTTTCGGCGCGGGAAATGGTGGAGCAAGTGCTGGACTCCATGGACCTGGAGCGGGAGCGGGGAATCACCATCAAGGCCCACACCGTGACCTTGACGTACCTGGCCCAAAACGGCTGCACCTACACCCTCAACCTCATTGACACCCCAGGGCACGTGGACTTTTCCTACGAGGTTTCCCGCTCCCTGGCGGCGTGCGAGGGGGCCCTCCTGGTGGTGGACGCTGCCCAAGGGGTGGAAGCGCAAACCCTGGCCAACGCTTACCTGGCCGCCGAGCAGGGGTTGGAGCTCATCCCCGTTCTCAACAAGGTGGATCTCCCTCAAGCCGAGCCCCAGCGCGTGCGGGAGCAAATCGAGCAGGTGATCGGCATCGAGGCCTCCGATGCCCTGGAAATTTCCGCAAAAACCGGCCTTGGGGTACCGGCAGTCCTGGAAGCCATCGTGAGCCGCATCCCGCCCCCGCGGGGCAACCCCCGGGGACCCCTCCGCGCCCTCATTTTCGATGCCTCCTACGACCCTTACCGGGGGGTGCGCTGCCTGGTGCGGGTCGTGGACGGGGAGCTGCGGGTGGGTCAGAAAATCCGCTTGGCCTCCTCGGGGCTGGAAACGGAAGTGGAAAGCTTGGGCGTCCTGACTCCCCGCCCGGTACCCCGGGAGGTTTTGGAAACCGGCCAGGTAGGTTTCCTCTTTGCGGGGTTGAAGGAGCTCCGGCAGGTGCGGGTAGGGGACACGGTTTTGGACGCCGCCAGCCCCGCCCCGCCGCTTCCCGGCTTCCGGGAAGCCAAGCCCATGGTTTTCGCTGGCCTGTACCCTGTGGATTCGGGGGCCTACCCGCTCCTCCGCGATGCTTTGGAAAAGCTTTCCCTCAACGACGCCGCCTTGACCTTTGTTCCCGACAATTCCCAAGCCTTGGGGTTTGGCTTCCGCTGCGGTTTTCTCGGGCTTTTGCACATGGAAATCGTTCAGGAGCGCTTGGAGCGGGAGTTCGGGGTGGAGCTCATCACCACCGCCCCCAACGTGGCCTACCGCGTCCTCACCACCGCTGGCGACGTGGTGGAGGTGGAAAACCCGGCCCAGTTACCCCCGCCGGGGAGCATCGAGGCCATCGAGGAACCCATCATCCTGGCCACCATCTTCACCCCCGAAGCCTTCCTGGGCGGCATCCTCAAGCTTTGCGAGGTGCGGCGCGGCGAGCAGGTCAAGCTGGAGTTCCTGGGGGGTGGACGGGTCCTTCTGGAGTACCGGCTGCCGCTCGCGGAGGTGGTGCTGGACTTTTACGACAAGCTCAAATCCTGCTCCCGGGGGTACGCCTCCTTCGATTACCAGGTCGCCGGCTACCGAGCGGGCGATCTCGTAAAGCTCGACATCCTCGTCAACGGTGAGCCTGTAGACGCCTTGGCCACCATCGTCCACCGCTCCCAGGCCTACCCAAAGGGCCGGGCCCTGGCCGAAAAGCTGCGGGACATGATCCCTCGCCAGCTTTTCGAGGTGGTCATCCAAGCGGCCGTTGGGTCTCGGGTCATCGCCCGGGAGGTGGTGCCTCGGATCGACCAATATGTCCACCAAAACATAATGGTAGAGCA
>JBAMMG010000051.1:23422-34746 GCA_039793905.1 Thermoanaerobaculum sp.
GGTGGTGAAGCCGCTGCGCAAGAACGTCTTGGCCAAATGCTACGGCGGCGATGTGACCCGCAAGCGCAAGCTCCTGGAGCGCCAAAAGGAGGGGAAAAAACGCATGAAGCGCTTGGGGCGGGTGGACATCCCTCAGGAGGCCTTCCTGGCGGTTCTCAAGGTGGAGGCTTAAGCCTTTGGTACTATGAGACGGCGGCCTCCTTCTGGCGGCCGGCACCTAGGGAGGCGTGAGCGTGAAGAAACACGGGGTCGTTCGCGAGTACTACGAAGCCATCCTGGTGGCCGTGGCGTTTACCCTCTTTGCCCGCACCTTCGTTGTGCAGGCCTTCAAGATCCCTTCCGGCTCCATGGAGGACAATCTCCTCATTGGCGATCACCTCTTCGTCAACAAGTTCATTTACGCCCCCCACTGGGACACCCCTCTCCACAAGCTCCTCCCTTACCGGGACATCCGTCGCGGCGACGTGGTGGTTTTCAAGTTCCCCCAGGATCCCCAGCGCGACTTCATCAAGCGGGCGGTCGCAGTGGCAGGTGACGAGGTGGAAATCCGGGGCAAAAAGCTCTTCATCAACGGCCAGCCTGAAAACAACCCACGAGCGGTTTTCAAAGACCCCAACGTGATTCCCCCGTCCCCGTACCTCGGCGATGACCGCCGCTTTCGGGACTATTTCGGGCCCTACGTGGTCCCCAAAGACCACGTGTTTTGCATGGGTGACAACCGCGACAACTCATACGACTCGCGCTTTTGGGGGGCGGTGCCGCGCAGCTACTTCAAGGGCCGGGCCTTCATGATTTACTGGTCCTACGAGGCCGAGCCGCAGCACGTGGTGGCGGGAAGCTTCGGGCAAGGCCTCGTGAACCTCGCCAACGTGATCGCGCACTTCTTTACCCGTACCCGGTGGGAGCGCACCTTCATGCTCATCCGCTAGAATCACCTCAGGAGGTGCCTATGGGGAGGAAAGGCCAAAGCGGTCGCGGCACGCTGGGGTGCCTCTTCGGCGTGGCGGTAGCGGCGTTCGCGGTGATTACCGGCATTCGGGTCATCCCGGTGAAAGCCAACGTCATGGACCTCAAGAAGTTTGCCGAAACCCAAGCGGAACAGGCGTCGCTGCCAATGCACACGGACGAGTACATCGTGGACCAAATTTTCAACAAGGCGCGCCAGCTCCGGTTGCCCCTCAACAAGGAAAACATTCGGGTACGCCGCGACATGGGAACCTGTTACGTGGATTACAACTTGGTGGTAACCCTCAACATCCCGCTCTTCAAGTACGACTGGAAGATCGAGGAGCACATCGAGCGCCCGCTGTTCTAGCCAAGGTTATCCTGGGGGAAAAACGACGCCTTACGGCGTGATGATGACCGCTTCCTCGTCGGGGCGCCGTTTCTTCTTCTCCGTGGTGACCAATACCTTCCAAATGCAGTAGGCGGTCAGCCCTCCAATGGAGCCCCACGCCGTCACCAGGAAAAGCCAGCCAGCCCATGTCAACGTCATACCAGGCCCTCCTGCCGGTGCCGCCGGCGCCAAATAACCGCTACGAGAACGGCAAAAAGCACAAACGTGCCCACCATCAACAGCCTAGCCGCCAGAGCATAGGGCACATCGGCCGGCGGGTAGGGGGCGTCGGCCGTTGGTTGTTTGGTGAAGAGCAAGATGGGGACGGCATCCTGGAGGGTCCAGGCTACGAGCATGGCCACCAGGTACACCGGCGTCACGTACTTGATGATGAACTTGAACGCCTTTGGGACCTTGATGTCGGCACCTCGGGTGATTTCTTTCCAGCCGTTGTCCATGCCGAAGGCCCAGGCGAAGATGAGCGTCTCGATGAGGGCGAAGATCACGAGGCCAAAGGTCCCGGCCCAAAAATCCATTTCATCGAGGAAACCGTGCTTGAGGAAAAACACGCAGGAGAGGCCCCCGATAGCCATGAGCGAACCCGTGAAAAACGTTGCCTTCTGCCGCGACCACCCAAACTCATCCTGCATGAAGGCCATGACCGGCTGCGCCAAAGCCACCGATGACGTAATGCCAGCAAAAAATAACAGGGCAAACCAAAGTGTTCCGTAAAGCGGGCCCAAAGTCCCCATTTTTTGGAAAATGATGGGCATGGCCTGGAACCCCAGATCAAAAGACCCTTCACGGGCGATTTGCTGGGTTTCGGCGAGGCCAAAGAACGCGACCGCCACGGGAATGGCAATGGACCCACCCAAAATCACCTCGGCAAACTCGTTGGTGGCCGAGGTGGAAAGGCCTGTGAGGGCAATGTCGTCGTCTTTCTTGACGTACGACGCGTAGGTGTGAATGGCCCCCGTCCCGATGGAAAGCGTGAAGAAAATTTGGCCGGCCGCCGCCAGCCACACCGCGGGGTTCTTGAGCATGGAAAAGTCAGGGTTCCAAATGTAGGCGAAGCCCGCCGCCACCGAGTTTTCCGGATGGGCTGGGTCAGGGGTGCCGAGGGTCACGACCCGCACAACCAGTACCATGGCGAAAAGAAACAAAGCCGGTAGGGCAATCTTTGCCAAGCGCTCGATGCCTTTGGCGACCCCGTGGGCGAGCACGAAAAGGTTGAGGCCGAGGGTCACGAGGTAAAACAAAAGCGCCACGCCGATTCCCGAAAAGTACTGAAAACCCTGGGAAAGGTCGGCTTTGCCTTGAAACTCGCCGAGAAACCGGCTCATTTCCGCGAAGCTATCCACCCCCCAGTAGTGCTTGATGGCGGAAAAAACCGCGTAGGCGAGGGTCCACGCCTCAACGTAGGTGTAGTACATAACGAAGGAAAGGGGGATGGCAATGCCGAGGGCGCCCAGGTACTTGGCGGCCGGGTGCCGCCACATGCGGGCGAACATCCCCGGCGTGGTGCCGTGGCCGTGGGCGCCGCCAAAGCGGCCGATGGCCCACTCCACCCACATGAGGGGGATGCCCAATAAGAGCAAAGCCACGAAGTACGGGATCATGAAGGCGCCACCGCCGTTGAGGGCCGCTTGGCGCGGAAACCGCAGAAAGTTTCCGAGGCCTACGGCGTTGCCCGCCATGGCCAGGATCAAGCCGATGCGCGAGCCCCAGTTTTCTCTGCTCCGGCTCATGCTTCCCTCCGTCCGCGGCACAAAACGGCAAAAGCTTAGAAGCCCAAACCGCGCATGTCAAACGCCGTGGGCGGGATGAGGAAGCGACGGGAAAAGCGGGCGGACCCCTTGCCAGGATACCAGGACGCGGGTAACCTCCACCTATGGCTGGTTTCCTCAAAGCCCTCTTGGCCACCAAGCCCTTGGCGGAGTTCCAGGAGGAGTACCGCACCTCGCAGCTCAAGCGCGTGCTTTCGGTGTGGGACCTTATTGGCCTTGGCCTCGGCGCCATCATTGGCGCCGGGATTTTCGCCACCGTCGGTACAGCAGCGGCAGGGGACGCGGCGCGGCCGGGGGCTGGCCCCGGAATCGTGCTTTCCTTCTCGCTCACCGGTCTCGTGTGCGCCTTGGCGGCCCTGTGCTACGCGGAAATGGCGGCCATGGTGCCCATTGCTGGCTCCGCGTACACGTACGCGTACGCGACGTTGGGCGAGCTTTTCGCGTGGATCATCGGCTGGGACCTCATCATCGAGTACGCTGTGGGCAACGTGGCCGTGGCCATTTCCTGGTCCGGGTACTTTTGCGAGCTCTTGCGGGGTTTGGGGATCGTGGTTCCCGCTTGGGCCTCCACGGATCTGCGCACGGCCCTGGCGTCACCGGAAATCCTGGCAGCGGCCCCCAAGGTTTTTGGGGTTCCCATTGTGGTGAACGTTCCGGCGGCTGGAATCGTGCTGCTTTTGACCTGGATCCTCGTGCGGGGAATCCGGGAGTCCTCCCGAACCAACGCCGTCATGGTGCTCATCAAGCTGGTGGTGCTGGGTTTTTTCGTGGGGGTGGGCCTTTTTTACGTGCAGCCGGAAAACTGGCGGCCGTTTTTACCCAACGGTTGGCACGGGGTGTGGGCTGGCGCCGCCATCGTGTTTTTTGCCTACATTGGCTTCGATGCCGTGTCCACCGCGGCCGAGGAGTGCCGCAACCCGGCCCGTGACTTGCCCCGTGGGATCCTGGGATCGCTTTTCATTTCCACGCTCATTTACGTAGGGGTGGCGGCGGTGGTCACGGGCATGGTGCCGTGGCAAGAGCTCGCCACCGCCGAGCCCCTAACCGTGGCCATGAACCGTTACAACCTCGGTTGGGCGGCGGGGATTGTGGCTGTGGGCTCGGTAGCGGCACACACAGCGGTGCTCCTGGTGTTCCAATTGGGCCAGCCGCGGATCTTTTACGCCATGGCCCGGGACGGCCTCCTCCCCCAGGCCTTCGCCAGGGTTCATCCGCGCTTCCGGACCCCGTACGTCACGACGGTCCTCACGGGCGTGGTGGTGGCGGCTTTTGCCGGTTTTGCCAACATCGAGGAAATGGTGGACCTCACCAACATCGGCACGCTCTTTGCCTTTGCCCTGGTTTCGGCAGGGGTCATCGTCCTCCGGATCACCAACCCTCAAGCGCCCCGCCCCTTCCGGGTGCCGCTTGCGCCGTGGCTGCCGCTGGCTTCGATGGCGGCGTGCCTCGGACTGGCTTTGGGCTTGCCGCGAATTACGTGGCTGCGGTTTTTTGGATGGCTGGCCTTGGGACTTTGTGTCTACGCGTTTTACGGCCGAAGGTATTCGGCCTTGCGCCAGGCCAACAGCGCTCAAAACAGCGTGTAAGCCCCCCTTTCCATGACCGTTTGCCGGACATTGCCTCGCAGCACTTGAGCCAGAGCAACGGTGACGGGGTTCCCGGGGGCGTACACCAGATCCTGGTGCACCACGGTTTGGGGGAAGCGGAAGGCCGGAACCCCCACGGTGCCGCCCAAGTGGTCGGAACGCCCGTAGGCCCAGTGGAAGCCCGCTTTCTCGTCCTCCAGGACGTTGCCCGTAACCTGGGCCTCGGGGTTGCAGCCGAAAGCCACCTCCGCCACGTTGGCGCGGGCGGGGTCCGTGGCGAAGGTTTCCCGGAAACGCTCGGCAACGGGTCCTTCCCCCAAAACCTCCACCACCCGGTTGTTCTCGATGCGGAACACCACACGCTCTGCCCCTTCCTGCCAGGGGATGTCGCCTGCCGTTCGTGACGGGGTGTCGGGGCGTTCCCCCTCGTAGGGGACGATAAACGTTTCCCCCGAGGGGAGGTTGATGACCCGGTCCCCCTCCTTGCGGCGTGGCAAGAACCCGTCATCCACCTCGGGCTTGCGGAACCGCAAATCAAAGAAGCACCGGTGGCCGGTAGAAAAGGTGACCTCCAACCCCTCGGCGCCAGTCAACATCTCGAACAGCAGGCGGCAGCGCCGGGCCACCTCGCGGTAATCGGCGGCGAGGGCCGTCTGGGTCATGCGCCGCTCCACGCCCGGGAGGGAGGCGGCCCGGAAGTCCCGCTTTTTTCGGGTCAGCTCGTCCAGGGGCGCGGTGGCCGAGTACTGGGTGAGAAAAACCGCAAGGGTCGAGCCGAGGAGGACCTCCTCCACGTTGACCGCACGGCCGCCCAAAAAGCCCTCGGCGGGAAGGGGGGCACCATGAGCGCCGGTGGCGGGGTAGGTCAAAAGGGGGTTGGTGGCAAAACCTATCCGGGTACCCAGCGCCAGGAAAGCCTGCCGCCACTCCTCCGCCCAGGCCCGGCGGTCGGCCCAGGAGGGGTTATCTTCCTCCGGTGTCCGGGGCAGGTCGCAAGCGACCGTGACCACCTCATCGCCCTCGGGGGCAAAAACGTCGGTGAGGAGCTTGACGAGGTCGAAAGCCATGGTTTCCTCCTGGGTAAGCTTACCAAGCTACGGCTAACCCCACGGTGGAACGCCCACGGGTTCCAAGGGGGGGAGGAGGAAGGGCTCCCCGGGGTAGCGCACGGCTTCCAGGAAGAGCCCGGACGCGGGCGCCGCTACCGGTGGCAACGGCTTGCGACCCGAAAGAAGCTCCGAAACGTCCTCCGGCTCCAGGTGGCCTCGCCCCACCTCCACCAGCACCCCCACCATGCGGCGCACCTGGTTCCACAGGAAGTGGCTGGCCACGATCCGCACCAGGACCACCGTACCTCTCGCCCGCATCTGGGCGTCCTCAACGTGCACTACAGTGCTTTTTTGCTCCTTGGTTCTCTTCGTAAAGGCGGCAAAATCGTGCCGGCCGAGGAAAGATCTTGCTGCCCGCTCCATGGCCGCGAGGTCAACTTCCCCGCCAACCCACCAGGTATAGCGCTTGCCGAAGGCGGACCGGCGGAGGGCCAGCTGGTAGCGGTACGCCCGGCCAGTGGCGTGGTGCCGAGCGTGGAAGTCGGGGGCAGCCAAGCGCAGGTCGTGCACCGCCACATCGGCGGGAAGATGGTCCTCTAACTCTCGGAGAGCCTTTGCCACGTTCAGGGGTTTGCGGGTGCGGAACGACGCCACTTGCCCCAAGGCGTGGACGCCAGCATCGGTGCGGCCGGCGCCATGGACGTTGAGGTCTTCCTCCCCCGTAACCTCCCGCAGAGTTTCCACGAGCACACCCTGGACCGTACGTCCTTTGGGGAGGATCTGCCAGCCGCAAAACTTCGTGCCGTCGTACTCCAAAAGGAGGCGGTAGGTGGGCATGGATCTTGGCGGCCCGTAGGGGAATCGAACCCCTGTTTCCGGCGTGAGAGGCCGGCGTCCTAACCTCTAGACGAACGGGCCCGCCGCGAAAAAAACGCTACCAGAAAAGCCCTCGCCTGTAAACCCCTGGCTTCAGGCTTTTCCCATGGCCCACCGAAACAGCTGGCGGATGGAAGGGCGGGCGCCGTAACTCAGGATCCCGACCCGGTACACGGCAGCGGCCAGGCGCACCACGAAAGCCGTCGTGGCGACGAGCAGCGCGAAGCACAGGACCACCTGCCACAGCGGCGGCGTCTGCAGCACCATGCGCAGGAAAAACAGCATGGGGGCGAAAAACGGAATCAACGAAACGACCACCGCGAAGGGGGAATCGGGGTTGTTCATGATGGGAATCATGAACAAAAAGGGGAGCGCCATGACCCACCCGGCCACGTTTTGGACTTGCTGGGCCTCCTCTTCGCTGTTGAACGCTGCCCCCAAGGCCGCGTAGAGAGAGCCGTAGAGGAAGTAGCCCAGCACGAAAAAGACCACGAAGGCCAGCATCAGCGTGGGGTTGGTGAGAACAGCTGCGGCTCCCGGGACTCCAGCGCTGGCGGAAAAGGCCAGGACGTTGGCGGCCAGCATGAGCCACAAGGCGTACTGGGTGAGCCCCACGGCGCCCACCCCGAAGATCTTGCCGAACATGAGCTCCAGGGGTGAAAGGTTGGCGACGATGATCTCCACGATGCGGGAGCCCTTCTCTTCCAGAACGCCGCGCATGACGATCATGCCGTACATGACGGCGGTGAAGAAGATCATGAACATGAGGACGTAGCCCACCGCAAAGCTGGCCGCGAACGACTCCCGGCTCTCGGCCCCACCTTTCGTGACCTTGACAGGCGTCAGGTCCACCCCAGCGAGGGCGATCCTGGCCACCTCCGGGGGGGCTCCGGCGTTGGCGAGCCTCTGCTGGCGAACAGCGTGGGATACGGCTTTCTCGAGCGTGGCGATCAAGAGCACGGCCGTGACGTTGGCGGAAAGGTACTCCACCTTCACTTCCCCTTCGTTTTGGAGAATCGTCTCGGGGAGCAGCACCACGCCGGAAAAGCGCTTTTCCACAATCGCGTTTTTGAGCTCCTTCCGCTGGGCTTCCCGGTCCGCACTTGGCTGGAGGCGCTCCAAGGTGACCGCCAAGCGCAGCTCTTTGCCTCGCTGGAGGCTTTCCTCGAGGGCGTTTTTGATCCGTTGGAAAAGCTCCGCGTCTGCCGTCACCACCCCCACGCGGTGGGACCCCCCAGTGCGCGCTGCAAGCAACGTCGGTCCCACGGCAAACGCCACCAACACCGCCGGCACTGCCAGGGTGGAAATCCAAAAAGCTTTGGTCTTGACGCGCGCCAGGTACTCCCGGCGGGCTACGATGAGCGCCTTACGCCACCGAAACATGGTCCTCCTCCACGGCTCGGAGGAAAATCTCCTCCAAAGACGGCTCGAACTGCTCCACCGACGATAGGGCGCACCGGGCCGCCACCTCTCGAATCACCTGCGGCACCGGCAGCGTCCCGTCCAGGTGCACGAGGTAGCTTCCGTTGCGAGGCTCGACCTTGTGGATGCCCGGCATGGGCAAAGGCGGCGCGGCGCCGTCGGCGGTGACCAGCTTGAGTTGCGGGCGAGCGTAACGCTTGCGCACCTCCCCGGCTTCCCCGGCAAAAACCGCCCGGCCGCGGTTGATGAGGCAGTAGTGGGTACAGAGCTCCTCCGCCTGCGGCAGCACGTGGGTGGAGAAAAGCACCGTAACCCCGCGGTTGGCCATGGCCAGGATCTCGTCCTTGAACTGCCGGGTGGCAATGGGGTCGAGCCCCGTAAAGGGCTCGTCCAGGATCACGAGAGGCGGATCGTGAATCACCGCCGCCGCGAATTGGACCTTTTGCTGCATCCCTTTGGAAAGGGCTTCCACCTTGGTGTGGGCTTTTTCCGCCAGGCCCATACGCTCGAGCCAGAAACGCGCCCGCCGCCTCGCCTCATCCCTCGAAAGCCCCCGCACCTCGCCCAGAAAGGTGAGGTGCTCCAAGACCTGCATCTTGCGGTAAAGCCCCCGTTCCTCGGGAAGGTAGCCGATCCCCTCGCGCCTTTCGTCGTCCACCGGCTCGCCGTCCAGAAGGATGGTGCCGGTATCGGGAAGCACGATACGCATGATCATGCGGATGGTGGTGGTTTTGCCGGCGCCGTTGGGTCCCAAAAGCCCATATACGCTGCCGTGGGGCACCGAAAAGCTCAGGTCCCGGACGGCGTGTACGGACCCAAAGGCTTTGTTGACGTCGCGCAGCTCGAGATGCGCCATGGTAGAACCTCCTGGGCACTCTACGAGGCGGGGAAAGCCGCGGTTCGCGCCTCGAGTTTTTCGCACGCTTTCCCCAAAAACCCCTCTTGGTGGCCACAGGCTCGCGGGCCACACCTACCCTTGCGCCGCTCCTCCCGTGCGCTATACTACCCTTGGCGCAGGCGCGCCGATAGCTCAATTGGATAGAGCATCTGACTACGGATCAGAAGGTTCGGGGTTCGAGTCCCTGTCGGCGCGCCACATTCCACCCACCGTCGAGGTTCCGTTCCCGTTAGGCGTGAGGGTAAAGCCCATGTCCTCGAGTTCCCGGGTATGGTAGTAGGGTTCGTAGGTGTCGGCGAGGAGGACGGGGCGGCCCTCTTCCAGCACGCGCCTGATGCTCTCCGCCAGGCAGGCGGCGGGTTTTGGGGCTGGAAGGCACGTGTCCACCACGGTCGGCAGGACCGTGACATCGGGCCGGAGCCTTTTGGTTTGCTGGACGAGCTTCAAAACCGCGCCGGGGTTGAAGTCGGCGACGATGACGGCCGCCGGAGGAGCTTGCGAAAACACGCTCAGGGCATAGGTGATGGCGCCCTCGTCGTCCCGCTTGATGGGGTTCAAAAAGTACCTGGCGTTGTTGCGGAAGGGCAATCGGCGCACCGCCATGTGCTCCCACCCGGCGGTTGCGAGAAGCCTTGGGGTGAGAAGGTAGAGCGCCACTTGCAGGCCCACGTGAGCGGCGAGGCCAACCTTGGCGAGGGACGGGGGACGCCACAGAAGCAAGGTCAGGATCAAAAACCCCGCCATCACGTGAAGGCGGAAAGGCGCGTAAACCGAAAGGAAAAAGGCCAGGGGAACCAGCGTCCACAGGGTGCGCCGACCCCCGGGAGGCGTTCGCCACCACGCCCACAAACCTAAGGGTCCCAGGTTCCAGGCCACGAGAGAAGCGAGAAGGAGCACTCCCACGGCCAAGCCGGACGGGGACAAAAAGCTCCCCACGTGCCACCCCAGGGCTCCCAGCCCTGAAGAAAGGTAGCCGGTGAGGGGGTCTGGACGTGGGGGGAGACGCAACGCTAGCCAAACGGGGGAGCTTCCGAGGACTAAGCCGGCCGCTTGCGCCCCCCAGCGGTCACGGGAAACCAGCGCCGGCAAGGTAAGGAAAAGGGTGAGGCCGTGGACCGCTGCCGCCCAACCCGCCAAAAGCCCCGAGACGAACGGATGATTTTTCCCCCGGGCCAGGAGGGCGCCGAGGGCGAGGGCGAAGGCCAAGGTGTAGGTTTCGGTAACTGTGGCGCTCCACCACGGCCCGTGGGCGATCCCCCAAAGAACCGCCGTGGCCCTGATGGCTTCCGGGGGTTTTCCCCAAAGGCGCAGGAGCGCCACCAGGAGGGCGACCCCCAACCCCCCTACCAAGGCCGAGAAGCGGTGGCAGGCGATAACCGGATCGTCGGGAAACGCACGGCACCAGAGCCAAGCAAGCATGGTCCACCCTGGATGGTCACCGGGGTTCAGGGAGGGCGCGTAGCCGTCCAAGGCGTAAAGCGTGAGCTTGCTGGCGTCGGCCCACTGCACGGTCCGGGCGCCGGTGGCAAGGTAGAGGGCGGTAAAGGCGAGACCCCAGAGAGCGGGACGCGGCTGGCGAGACACACCGTATCCTACCAGGCCCTAGAATGAACCAGTGCTGGAAGCACTCCCCGAATGGGCTTTTTCCGACGATGACCGGCGCTTCATGGCCTTGGCCTTGGCCGAAGCGGAAAAGGCCGGAGCCGCCGGTGATGTGCCCATCGGCGCGGTGGTGGTTGGCCCTGGCGGGGAGCTTTTGGCGGCGGCTGGAAACCGCCGGGAGCAGGACCAGGACCCCACGGCCCACGCGGAGTTGTTGGCCCTGCGCGAGGCGGCCCGAAAGGTCGGTTCCTGGAGGCTTGCCGGGTGCACCTTGTACGTGACCGTGGAGCCATGCCCCATGTGCGCGGCGGCGTGTGTACTCGCCCGTTTGCGGGGGGTGGTGTACGCCGCTTTTGACCCCAAAATGGGGTTCGTGGGTTCTCTCGCCAACCTTTTGGAGGACCCTCGCCTCAACCACCGGGTGGCGGTGCGGGCGGGGCTTTTGGCCGAGGAGGCGGAAGCCCTCCTCCAGGGGTTCTTTGCAAAAAAGCGGCACAGGCGCTAGACTTTTCCCTCGCCCATGGGGCGACGGATGGAGAGGTGCCGGAGCGGTCGAACGGGACGGTCTCGAAAACCGTTGTCCCCCTGCCGGGGGACCGTGGGTTCGAATCCCACCCTCTCCGCCAAGGGAGCTGTTTGAAAGGGATCAGCGAGTGACGGCAACGGCGCGGAGAGGTGTCCGAGTGGCTGAAGGAGCACGCTTGGAAAGCGTGTGTACGGGCAACCGTACCGCGGGTCTCACCCGCCCCCTCAGCCAGAAACGACAAC
>JBAMMG010000051.1:34756-34878 GCA_039793905.1 Thermoanaerobaculum sp.
CGGGCAACCGTACCGCGGGTTCGAATCCCGCCCTCTCCGCCAGTTTTCTCGAGAGCTGGGGTTTGCAGTTGGCGTTTCTGGCGGAGGGGGCGGGTGAGACCCGCGGTGTTGCCAGAGGGTTC
>JBAMMG010000052.1:0-5007 GCA_039793905.1 Thermoanaerobaculum sp.
GGACCTCCACCTCTTTTTCCAGCTCCGCCAGGCGCCGTTCCAGACGCTCCTGGTCCTCCCGACGCGCCACGGCAAAGGTCAGGGCGTCAATGCGGGCGCTTACGCCATCAATACGGGCCGTGAGCTCTCGGCGGATCGCATCCATCCGGTTGTTGGTCTCGTCCATGCGGGCAATGACGTCTCGCCAAAACGTGTCAATCCGGTTGTTGGTCTCGTCCACCCGCTTGTTGGTTTCGTCTATGCGCTTGTTGGTTTCGTCTATGCGGGCGCTGAGCTCTTGGCGGACGTCATCCACCCGCTTGTTGGTTTCGTCTATGCGCCGGCTCTGGTCCACCAAGTGGGCGTTCATGTCGTCCAAGCGCTTGTTGGTGTGCTCCATGGCCACCTGAAGCTGGGCCATGTGCTTGCGGATGGCATCCAGCTCCGGAACAATGAGCTGCTCAAAGATTGCGCGAATGGTCTCTCCCAGGTCCATGGAAACATTCTAGAATAGGCAAAGGCACACGTGTCAACGGCCCTGTTGGGGCATGGCGTGCCGGGCTCCCGTGGGCCTGAGCCAGCCCTAAACATAAAGCAGGATCTTCCTTGGGGCGGCCCTCGTCGTGTAACGACCCGAAAGCGGCGTCCCAAGGCATCACCGAGAAAAATTCGGGGCCTAGGAGCTGGGCTCGTCGAAGGGGGTGGCGAGGCGAACCTCGCCAGGCCTGTTGCCTTCGGCTACCAGGACCACCCGTGCTCGGTGGTGGGGGATTTCTTCCCGGTCCAAAAGACAGTAGGCGCACACGATGACCAGGTCCCCCACGTGGGCGAGATGGGCCGCGGCACCGTTGATGCCCACCTCGCCGCTTCCCGCCTTGCCCGGGATGCAGTAGGTAGAAAAGCGCGTACCCCGAGTGATGTTGTAGACCTCCACCTGTTCCAGGGGGAGAAGGTCGGCGGCAGCCATGAGCTCAGCATCGAGGGTGATGGAGCCCACGTAGTGGAGCTCCGCGCGGGTCACCCGCGCCCGGTGGATCTTGGCCCGCAGAAAAGGACGCAGCATCATGACGGCACCTCCAAAACGAGGTTGTCAATGAGGCGGGTGGTGCCCACGTACGCGGCCACAGCCAAGAGGACCTTCCCGCTCGCGGTTTCCACTGGCTCGAGGGTTTCCGGATCCACAGCCGCCACGTACTGGGGGCGCACCCCGGGGTGGTGCTGCAAAACGGTAAGCATGATGGTCTCCAGCTCCCGCCCGCTGCGGGTTCCGGCGCGCACCGCGTCGGCGGCGGCCGAGAGCGCCCGCCACAAAGCCAAAGCCTGCTCCCGCTCGCTGGGCGAAAGGTAGGTGTTGCGGGAGGACATGGCCAAACCGTCGGCTTCCCGAACCGTGGGCACGACCTCGATGCGGACCGGGAAGTTGAGCTCCTCCACCAGGCGGCGGATGATGACCGCCTGCTGGAAGTCCTTGGCGCCAAAGAGCGCCACCTCCGGCTGGACGATGTTGAAGAGCTTGGCCACCACCAAAGCGACGCCGGAAAAGTGGCCGGGCCTGTGGGCGCCGCAGAGGTGAGCCGAAAGATGGGGCAAGCTCACGGTTACCTCGGGCGCCCTCGGGTACATTTCCTTTACCGATGGAGCAAAAACGAGCGTCGCTCCCTCCTCGGCCAAGAGCTCCGCGTCCCGCTCCAGGTTTCTGGGGTAGCGCTCGAAGTCCTCCCCAGGGCCGAACTGGGTGGGGTTCACGAACACCGAGGCCCAAACCTCGTCGGCCAGCTCCTTGCCCCGGCGCACCAGGGCCAGGTGCCCCTCGTGGAGCGCCCCCATGGTGGGGACGAAGGCGACCCGAAGGCCTTGACGCCACAGCTCGTGGCGCCTGGCCCGCACGCCGGCGACGGTGGTGACGACCAGCATGTCAAACCTCCTTTTCTGCCCACGCCGCCACCTCCGGCGGATCGGGGTAGCACTCCGGGGGCGCCGGGAAGCGGCCGTCGCGGACATCGGCGGCAAACGTCCCCACCGCCTGGCGGATAACCGCATCGAGCTGGGCGTAGCGGCGCACGAAACGAGGGGAGGGTCCGGGGGAAAGCCCCAAAAGGTCGGCGAGGACCAACACCTGGCCGTCGCAGTGGGGTCCGGCCCCGATGCCAATGGTGGGGATGCCCACCTTGGCGGTGAGGACCCTGGCCAGGCTCGGGGGAACCCCTTCGAGCACGAGGGCAAAAACTCCGGCGCTTTCCAGAGCTCGAGCCTGCTCCAGGAGACGCGCCGCCGCCTCCACGGTTTTCCCCTGGACGCGGTACCCCCCGAAAAGGTGCAGGGATTGGGGGGTAAGGCCCAGATGGCCCATGACCGGGATCCCTGCGGCCACCAAGGCCTCGACCTCGGCCAACCGTGGTCCCTCCAGCTTGACCGCCTCCGCGCCCCCCTCGGCGAGCAGCCGGCAGGCGTTGCGCACGGTTTCCGGAACCGAGACCTGGAAGGAGCCGAAGGGCATGTCGGCTACCAAAAGCGCCCGCCGCACCCCTTGGGCTACGGCCCGGGTATGGTGGAGCATCTCCTCCAGGGTCACGGAAAGGGTGTGGGGACGCCCCAGCACCGCCATGGCCAGGGAATCCCCCACGAGCACCACGTCCACCCCAGCCTCGTCCACCAGGCGAGCGGTGGGCTCGTCGGTGGCGGTGAGCATGACGATTTTCTCGTTGCCTTTACGGTTGGCGATGGCGGCAGCGGTGACTTTTCCTTCCATCGGTCCCTCCCAGACCGACGGACCCGGTGAGGCAGGTCGCGGCCCCTTTCGGGGTCCACGCCGCCGAGAGCGTCAAAGGCAGCGGGTGCTCCCCGTCTCGGTCACGTACCGGATCCGAGCGGTATGAAAACCTGCGTGCCCCGCTGGACACGCGCCATTTGTGCCACCAGCGCATCGAAGTCGCCATCCCGGTGCACGAAATCCAAATCATCGGTGTTGACCACCAAAAGCGGCGTCTCCTCGTAGTGGAAGAAGTACTCGGCGTACGCTTCCTTGAGACGCCGCAAGTACCCCGCATCTATTGTACGCTCGTACGGCCTTCCGCGCTTTTTGATGCGCGCCAGGCAAACCTCCACCGAAGCTTCCAGGTAGACCACCAGGTCAGGTTTGGGCAGCCCCGGGACCAAAAGCTTGTAGAGGCGGTCGTAAAGGGCAAACTCGGCGTCGTTAAGGTTAAGGCGGGCAAAGATCCGGTCCTTGGCCATGGTGTAGTCGGCCACCACGAGCTGGGTGAAGAGCTCCGGCTGCGCAAGCTCCAGCTGCTGCTGGTAACGGGAAAGCAGGAAAAAAATCTGCACCTGGAAGGCGGCCCCCGGCTCACCCCGGTAAAAAGCTTCCAAGAAAGGGTTGGTGACGTCCTCCAGCACCTTGACCCCGGAAAAACGGGCCGCCAGGCGCTCCACCAGCGAGGTTTTCCCCACCCCAATGGGGCCTTCCACGGCCACGTGGCGGAAAGGGAAAGGGGATTCGGTCATGGCCGGGTGATGATATCAAGGGAAAAAAGCGCCAGCATGGAAAGGGAAAGCACGCCGTTAGCGGTAAAAAACGCGGCGTTGATGCGCTCGAGCCGCCCGTTCCCGACCAAAAGGTGCTGACCCACCAGCAAACCCCAGGCCAAAAGCACCGCCACCCAGCCGATAGGACCGGCGTGCACGAGAGCTGCAAACAGGGCGAAACCCAGCGCAGCGAGGGCGTGGAATGCCCGGGACGCGGCCAAGGCCTTGCCTACCCCCCAGCGGGCGGGCAGGGAGTAAAGGCCTGCCTTGCGGTCGAACTCCACGTCTTGAAGGGAGTACAGGATGTCGAAGCCGGCGACCCAAAAAGCCACCGCCGCCGCCAGCACCAAAGGGGGAACAGCAAAGCGTCCCGTTACGGCAAGCCACCCACCCACCGGGGCCATGGCCAGGCCCACCCCCAGCCAAAGGTGGGAGGCAGCGGTGAAGCGCTTGGTGAAGGAGTACCCCAGGACCCACGCCAAGGCCACGGGGGATAGGGCCAGGCACAGGGGGTTGAGCTGCCACGCCGCCACCACGAGGGCCGCGCTTCCCAGCACCACCAGGGTCCAGGCGTGGGCGCGGCGCAGCCGCCCCGAAGGCAGGGGCCGTCGCGCCGTCCGGGGGTTTTGGGCATCGAAGGGGAGGTCCGCCAAACGGTTGAAGGCCATGGCCGCGGTGCGGGCACCCACCATGGCCACCAGCACCCACAGCACGACCTGCCCACGAGGCCAACCTGAGGCCGCCTCGAGCACCGCAATAAACGCAAAAGGCAAGGCAAAAACCGTGTGGGGGAAGGCCACCAGCTCCGAGAGGTTGGCCAAAAAAGCCCGCACGCTCACGGCCCAAGCCCTTGCCAGCGCACGTGCGGGGCGTCGAGGGGCAGCCCCAACAGGTCGAAAACGCGAACGCAGTAGTGCTCCACGAACGCTTCGATGCTCTCGCCGGAAACGTAAAAGGCGGGGATCGGTGGCATGACGATCGCCCCAGCGTCGGTGAGGGTCAGGAGGGCTTGGAGGTGGATGCGCGACAGGGGGGTTTCCCGAAACCCCAGAATGAGGGGCCATCGTTGCTTGAGGGCCACGTCCCCGACCCTTTGTCCCAACCCGCGGGAAACCCCTGCCGCCAGCGAACACGCGGTGGCAGCGGAGCACGGCAGGATCACCACCCCCCGCAAGGGGTGCGAGCCCGAGGCGATGGGCGCCGCCATTTCCGCCTCCCGCCACACGGAAACTTTGGCTTTTACCTCCTCGGCCACGTTCAAGCCGGCGACAAAACCCTGGGGCTGGGCCCACTCCTTGCCCAGCTCGCTGGCCAGTACCAGCCGCGCCCCGTCGGAAAACACGATGTGCAGGTGGTCCACCTGGGGGTGCCCCAGGGCCAGCTCGGCAAAGCGCACGGGCAGGCGCATGCCGCAGGCTCCCGTGACCACCAGCGCCAGCTCGGTCCTCACCGCCGCCCCCCCAAACGCCGCACCATTTCCAGGCGCGGGATGCCATCCTCGGT
>JBAMMG010000053.1:0-33860 GCA_039793905.1 Thermoanaerobaculum sp.
GGAAATAAGTCCGGCGCCCAGTGCGCGTTCGGGCTGCTACGCCCCCCGGGTCAGGAAATACTCCGCAACGCTTCAGCCAGTTCGAGAACCATTTTCTTGGCGTCGCCGAAAAGCATCATGGTGTTGGGCAAATAGTAAAGGGGGTTGTCGATGCCGGCGAAACCGGGGTTCAAGGAGCGCTTGATGACCATAACCGTGCGGGCGCGGTCCACGTCGAGGATCGGCATGCCGTAAATGGGCGAGGTCCTGTCGGTGCGGGCGGCGGGGTTGACCACGTCGTTGGCGCCAATGACGAGGACCACGTCGGTTTCGGGGAACAGAGGGTTGATCTTGTCCATTTCCCAAAGCTGCTCGTAAGGCACTTGGGCTTCGGCGAGGAGCACGTTCATGTGCCCGGGCATGCGTCCGGCCACCGGGTGGATGGCGTACTTGACGTCAATACCGCGCTTGGTGAGCTCGTCAGCCAGCTCCTTGACCGCGTGCTGGGCTTGAGCTACGGCCATGCCGTAGCCGGGGGCGATGACCACGGTGCGGGCCGATTCGAGGATCATGGCTGCCTCTTCGGCATCGCCGCGGCGAACGGTCTTGGGCCCCCCGGGACCGGTTGCCCCAGCTTCTTGGACCGTGGCGCCGAAACCACCGAAGAGAACGTTCGTGAAGGAGCGGTTCATGGCCTTGCACATGATGTTGGTGAGGATGATGCCGGAGGCACCCACCAGCGAACCGGAAATGATCAAGCCGTTGTTGTTGAGGACGAAGCCCGTGGTGCACGCGGCCATGCCCGAATAGGAGTTCAAAAGGCAGATGACCACCGGCATGTCCCCGCCGCCGATGGGGATGGTGAGGCCCACGCCGAGAATGCTGGCGAAAATCGAAAGAGCGTAAAACGGCGTTCCAACCTCAGGTTTGCGGATGAGCAAGACGCCCGTCACCACCGCGGCCAGGAACAGCGCCAAGTTGAGCCAGTGCTGGCCGGGGAAAAGGATTGGGCGGCCTTTGGAAAGCCACTCCCGCAAGCGCAGGAACGCCACCATGGAGCCGGTAAAGGTCACCCAGCCAATGAGGAGGGAGAGGGCTATGGCAATGATGGCCACCATCCCCAGGTTTTCCTCGGGGTTGGCGTGGACCCGCACCAGCTCGGCGGAAGCCACCAGCGCCGAACCGGCGCCGCCGAAGCCGTTCAAAAGACCCACCATCTCCGGCATGGCCGTCATGGGGGTGAAGATGGCCAACAGCAAGCCAAAGAGGGAGCCTAGAGCCAGGCCCGCCAGGACCGTGGGAAAGTCCACCACCCCGCCGGCGTACAGGGTCGCGACGATGGCCACGAGCATGCCGACGGCACCGGTAAGGTTGCCAGCTACGGCCGTCTTGGGCGAGGCCAGCATTTTCAAGGCAAAGATGAAGCTCACAGCCGCGAGCAAGTACAAGAGGTTCAACATCGTCGCCTCCTCACTTCTTCCGCCGGAACATGCCCAGCATTCGGTGGGTAACGGCGAAGCCGCCCACCACGTTGGTCATCGCCAGAACCACGGCTACGAACCCAAGCGACTTCATTCCGGAGGTAACGGCGGCACCTGTGGCCATGATGGCGCCCAGGACCGTGACCCCGGAAATGGCGTTGGAACCCGACATGAGGGGGGTATGGAGCAGAGGCGGAACTTTCGAGATGACCTCGAAACCCACGAACACCGCCAGCACGAAAACCGTCAGCATCATGACCAGGGATTCCATCACTGACCTCCTTTCCGCCCGCGGAACTCGCCGCCGTGGGTGATGAGGGGGAAGCTCACCAGCTCGTCCTCCAGGTCGAGGTTGAGCTGGCCGCCCTTGAGCAGGAACGTGAGGTACGCGAGCACGTTTTTGGAGTACATCTGGCTGGCGTGGACCGCCGTGCGGCTTTCCCAATCGGTGTAGCCCACGATCTTCACGCCCTTGTGCTCCACCACTTCCCCGGCCCGGGTAAGCTCACAGTTGCCCCCGTAAGCGGCAGCCAGGTCCACGATCACCGAACCGGGGCGCATGGTTTCCACCATGGCGGTGGTCAAAAGCACCGGCGGCTTTTGCCCTGGGACCAGGGCGGTGGAGATGACCACGTCGCTGTGGGGAAGCTTTTTGCCCAGTGTTTGGCGCTCCAGCTCGAGCACCTCGTCGCCTACGGCCACGGCGTACCCCTGCTCATCCTGGGTTTTTTCGAGCTTGAGATCCATGGGCACGAAACGCGCCCCCAAGGACTCCACCTGCTCCTTGGTGGCGGGGCGGACATCGAAGGCCTCGACCACCGCTCCCAGGCGCTTGGCGGTAGCAATGGCCTGCAACCCCGCCACACCAGCGCCAATGATCAGCACGTGGGCCGGGGAAATGGTGCCGGCCGCGGTCATGAGCATGGGCATGAACCGCGGCACGAGGTCCGCGGCGGCAATGACGGCCTTGTAACCCTGGACCGTTGTCATGGAGGAGCGGGCGTCCATGTCCTGGGCGCGGGTGATGCGCGGCATCCAGTCCATGGCGAAAGACGTGACGCCTCGCTTGGCAAGCTTTTCGGAGGTTTCCGGGTAAGCCAAGTGCTGGAGCATGGCCATGAGGACCTGCCCCTGCCGCATCCTGGCTACCTCCTCGTCGGTGGGCCGCTCCACCTTGACGACGATGTCTGCCGCCCAAACCTCGTCGCGACTGGCAATTCTTGCACCCGCCTGTACGTAGTCCTCATCGGCTACGCCGGCGAAGCTCCCGGCGCCGGCTTCCACCAAGACCTCGTGGCCGGCAGCCACGAGCTTTTTGGCCGCGTCAGCCACCAAAGCTACGCGCCGCTCTCCGGGTCGTGTTTCGCGTGGTACTCCGATCCTCACGGGCTTCCCCCCTTTCGCACCTGCCCGTTCCGGGGCAGGGCGACGTATTCTACCCCAACTTTGCGGCGCTTTTCACAAAAACCTGACCTTCACGCAACGCCGGCGTCACGGCGCCACCCCATCTTCCCCGGAAGAGGATCGCTTACGGCGCCAGGTACAGCACGTCACCTGGCCGAATGACCGTGCCCGAGAGGTTGTTGCGGCTTTGGATCGCCTCCACCGTGAGGCCGTGGCGCTTGGCGATGCTGTAGAGGGTGTCGCCGGGTTTGACGCGGTAACGGAGGGGGTTACGGATGCTTTGGGACCGGGAGGGCCGGCGTTGTTCAGCCACCTGGCTTGCACTCCACCCGGCCTTGGGAATCACCAGCTCGCGCCCGATGCGCAGGGCTCTTGGGTCCTTGATGTTGTTGGCGGCCGTGATCGTTTCCACGGGAACCCCGTACCGGCGCGCAATGGCGGCGAGGGTATCTCCGGCCTTGACCGTATGGAACAGGCGCTTGATCCGCTCGTGGGCGGGAATGGAAGCGATGATGGTTTTGGCTTGTTGCCCTTGCCCGCAAGGCACAGCCACCGGGTACACGCCGCCGGGTGGTGTGAGGCCGCGAACCAAGGCGGGGTTGAGCTCGCGAAGGGTTTCCAGGTCCCACTGCGCCTTTTCGGCCAGGACTTCCAGGTCCAAAGCGCCTTCTACCGGCACCAATTCCCGGCACCAGGGGCTTTCCGGGAAGGTGGGAAGCCCGAAGCGCTCCGGGTTTTTCACCACGATGAGGGCGGCCCAAAAGGCGGGGACGTAGTTCCGGGTTTCCCTGGGAAGGAACTTGCGAATGCTCCAAAAGTCCTTGCCGCCGCGGGCTCGGCGCAGAGCCTTCTCCACTTTGCCGGCACCAGAGTTGTAGGCAGCCAGGGCCAACTCCCAATCGCCAAAGGTGGCGTAAAGGTCCGCAAGATGAGCAAGGGCGGCTTTGGTGGAAAGCTGGGGGTCCAGCCGTTCGTCCACCATCCCGTCGCAGCGCAAATCGTAAAGGCGAGCCGTTCCCGCCATGAACTGCCACAGCCCCGTAGCTTTGGCCCGCGACCGGGCGTTGGGGTGAAAGGCGCTTTCCACCAGAGGCAGCCACGCCAGGTCCTGGGGGAGCTTCATTTGCGCCAAATAGGGGCGAATCAAGGGCAGGAAGCGGGCGGCGCGCTCCAGGGCGGCAACGAGGCGCTCCCGGTACGGACCAGTGTAAAAGTCAATGAGCGACGCCACCTCGGGTGTCACCTTCACCGGCAAATCGAAGTTGAGCTCCGAAGCTTCCCGCGTGGCTTGTTCGACTTTTTCTGGCCCGACAGGGGTTACCTCCTCGGGAACTTGGGCCGCTTCCTCGCCCTGGCTTTCGTCCTCGGCGTAAAGGGTGGCGGTGAGGTCGTCCAGCTCGTCCCAGAGCTCGGCGACGGCTTGGGCGAGCTCGGCATCCTTGGGGGCCGCGGTCAGGGCCTCGCCCGCCTCCCGAACCAACCAAGCCTCGCACGCGACAAAGCCCTCTTCGTTGCCATCGGCGACCGCTTGCCTGGCCTCGTCCAGGGCTGGTTCCACGGCGCGGCGAAGCTTGGCGGCGGGCTCCTCCTCCTGAGTTTCGGCAGTTGCTGTGGGGTTAGGAGCGGTCAGGTTCGGGGCTTTTGTGGGCAAACTCTGGCACGAGGAAACAAGCACGGCCAACGCCCCGGCAAAAGCCACGCGGCGGATCATTCGCCCTGTAAGTTGACGGTCAGCGTGAGGGCCAGCTCCCGCAGCCGCTCGCCGCGTTTGAGCTCCACCTCAACGGGCGCCACGGCGGCAAGGGTGGCATCGTTTTCGTCCACGAGCTCGATGCGCACCCGGCAGCGGGAGGCCTTGCCGAGCGCTTGACCCACCCGTTCCTCCACTTTCCTGCGCACCTCGTGCCGGGAGTTGAGCGAGCCGGCCAGGAGCGCATCGAGGTCGAGGGCAGGTCTCGCAGGCTCCTCCGCCGCGGGGGCCCTGTAGGTGCTGGCCTTACGCAAGTTCTCGAGCTCGGCGAGGATGTCCATGGAGGAAGCCACCTTGACGTGCCGCACTTCGGCGGGAGCGGGAGCGGCGGGCTCCGGGGTGGTGGCAAACTCCACCGCTACCTCCGGCTCCGAAGGAACTGGGGGAGGGGGCGCGGGCTCGGGAGGAGGAGCGGTCGCGGCGCTTTCGGGGAGTTCTTCCACCGCTGGTGCAGCGGCCACCGCCACGGGCGTCGTGAGGACCTCTATGGGTGGGGGCGCTGGCATCTCCTCGGCCAAGGCACTGGCGAGTTTTTCCGGCGAAAAGGAGGGTTTCGGGGCAGGTGCCGGAGCTGGGGGTGGAGGCGTGGTTGGGGCAGGGGCAGGTGCGGCCGCCACCGGCACGGGCTTGACCGCCTCGCCCCCCGCTTCCTGGGCCGCCATACGGGCCCGTAAGGTCTTCAAGGTGAGCTTGGTGATGGCCTTGAGGGTCTCGAAAACCCCAATGCCCTGGGTGGCTACGGCTTCGAAGAATTGGTAGCGGCCATCGGGGTTGAGGGCGGCGTTGAGCTCGTCCACGGAAAGGATGTTTTTGAGGTCGCGCTTGTTGTACTGGAGGACCAGCGGCACGGTGGCAAAGTCAATCCCCAGCTCCTGGAGGTTTTCCCTGAGGTTGTTGAAGCTCTCCAGGTTGGCGTCGGCCATGGGGCGCTGGGAGTCGGCCACGAACACGACGCCGTCCACGCCTTTGAGCACCAACTTGCGGGTGGTGTTGTAAAAGACCTGGCCAGGGACGGTGTAAAGCTGAAGGCGGGTGCGGAACCCACCCACCTTGCCAACCTCCAGGGGAAGCAAATCGAAAAACAAGGTGCGGTCGGTTTCCGTTTCCAGGGAAACCATTTCCCCCCGGGAGTTCGGCGCGGTTTTAGCGTAAATGTAAGAAAGGTTTGTTGTTTTGCCGCAAAGGCCAGGACCGTAATACACGATCTTGGCCGCCATTTGCATCGTGGCCCAGTTGAAGAAGACCATTTATGGCTCCCCGCTCATCACAGGGGAAACCTAGCACAAGTGGCCAGGGAGGTCAACGCGCCGTTCCCTCCAGGCTTTGGGCCCTTGGGGCCTGCATGTCCGCCCGGCGTGGCTACGTGGCGAGAAGCGTGCGGTAAAGCTCGAGGTACTTTGCGGCTGAGGCGCGCCAGGAAAAGTCGCAGGCCATGGCCCGGTGCTGGAATCCCAGAAGCTCACCAGGCTTGGAAAGCAGCTCGGCCGCCCGCGCCAAGGCTTGAACCAACGCTTGGGGGGAAAGAGGCGAAAACACGAAGCCGTTGCCTTCGGGTCGCGCAACGTCGCGCACGGTGTCGGCAAGGCCCCCGGTGGCGTGGACCACGGGAAGCGTGCCGTAGCGCATGGCGATCATTTGCCCCAGGCCGCAGGGCTCCCACCGGGAGGGCATGAGGAACAGCGTGCTCCCCGCGTAAATCAGGCGCGCCAAGCGATCGTCGAAGCGCAAGGCGACAGCCACCCGTTCGGGGTGAGCCCTTTGGGCGGCAGCCAGGAGCTGCTCGAATCGCGCCTCTCCGGTTCCCAGGACGACAAGGTCAAAGCCTAAATTGAGGATTTCGTCCAAAGCCGCCACCACAACGTCGGCACCTTTTTGCTCGGTAAGACGGGAAACGATGCCCAAGATGGGCCGGGACGACGCCTCCATTCCCAAGGCTTTTCGCAGCTCGGCGGCGGCAGCCGCCTTGCCAGCGGCGACGTTTTCGGCCGTATAGGGGACCGGCAGGGCCCGATCTCGGGAAGGGTCCCAGGCCTCTTCATCCAGGCCGTTGAGGATTCCAAAAAGCTTGTCCTTGCGTGCCTGCAAAACCCCTTCCAAGCCGCAGCCAAACTCCGGGGTGAGGATTTCCCGGGCGTACGTGGGGGACACGGTGGTGATGGCAGACGCGGTGACGAGGCCTGCCTTGAGGAAGTTCACGTGCCCGTAGTACTCCAAACACTCCATGGTGAAGAGCTCCTTGGGCAGCTGGCAGGCGTCCAGGACCCACGGCGGGAAAACCCCTTGGTAGGCCAGGTTGTGGACGGTGATGACGGTGGCTGGGCTTGCGGCGCCGCTGGTGGCGAGGAAAAACGGCACCAGAGCCGTTTGCCAGTCGTGGGTGTGAACCACGTGGGCGTCCTTCACGAGCGTAAGGGCGGCCCTGGCGAACCAGGTAAAGCGCATGGGGTTGTCGGGGAAATCCCCTTCCGGCAAGCTGTAAAGCCCCGGCCGAACGAAAAGCGGCGGGCAATCCACGAACAGCCAGCGCACGCCGTCTTGGGCAAGCTCGTAAACCGTTCCGCCAAGGCCCATGGCCTCCACCCGACCCCCAGGTTTGCCTGAGGGCTGGGTGGCGAGGGTGGTGCGGTGAGCGGGGAGCACCACGGTGACCTCCGCCCCCAGGGCTGCCTGGGCTTTGGGAAGCGCCCCGGCCACATCGGCCAGACCGCCGGTCTTGGAAAAAGGAACAGCTTCGGAAACCACATGGAAAACACGCATAAAACGCCCTCCTCAGGACGCGGTGGCGCTGGCGAGCACCTCGTCGAGAACCGAAATCAAAAGCCCGTGGGGGAACACCGCATCTTCCGCTACCCACGGGGGCAAGGGGCTGGGCGCCGCAAGGAGGTGGGCGAGGCGCTGGGCGTGAAGGGCAAACCGCCGGACGGCGTAGTCCCTAGCGGCTTGGGTGGTGACCAGAAACGGCCAGTCCGAGGCCAGGACCAAAAGCAGCTCGGAAGCCAGGGCCGAGCGCACGCCGTCACGATGGCTTTCCCGGGCCAAGGCTTGCCAGGCTTGGGGCTCGAGGGCTGCCAACTCCCGCCAAAAGCTCTCGGTATTCGGGTTGACCCAAACCCGGTGGTCGCCCCCTTCGCCCCAGGTGCCTTCGGGGAGCTCCACCCGGGAAGGTTCGGCCACCTCCAGCTCGCGGCTCAAGGTGGTGGGTTGAACCAGGGGGTGGCGCTCCGCCTTTTCCAGGACTTTTTCCAAAAACGCCACGCCCTCGAACCACCAGTGGCCGAAAAGCTCGGTGTCGAAAGGAGCCACCACCACGCCCGAGGCGGCTTCGGAAAGACCTGCCACTACTTCCAGAAAGTGATGGGCGTGGGAATCCAAAGCCGCGGCCACCTCTTCCGGGTGGTAGGGCTGTTTGTCGGCCAAGTCGGCTTTGGGGTGGGTCACGCGCCACAGCTTGAGGCCTGACGGCCAGTGCCGCTTGTGGAAGTCCAAGTAGCGCTCCTCCCCCGGGTACCCGTGCTCCCGGGACCAAACCTGGAGGGAGGTATGGGGGTCGCGGAAGAAGGCGGCCACGGGGGATTGGGCTATGAGCGCCGGCCTGTAAAGGGACGGCGAGCTTGCGGTTGCTGCGGGAGCCCACTCCCCGGCCGACGAGGGCGCGGGCTTGCCCCCCAAAAGCAAGTGGGAGTCCAAAACCGTCCAAGAAAAACCGGCTTCGGCCACGAGGGTTTCGAGGCCGGGGCGGAACGTCTCGCTCACCCCGGTGGCCGGATGGCGGAACGCTCCCGCTGGGCGGTAAGCACATTCAGGAAGCCAAACCCCCCGGGGTGCTTTGCCAAAAACCCGCCGGTGGTAGGCGGCGGCAAGCACAAGTGAGAGGCGCGCGGAGCGGAGGTCGTGGACCAGGGGGAGGTAGGCATGAGTAGCGGCGCAGCTTCCCAGCTCGATGACGCCGTCGTGGGCAAGGCGGCCAAAGGCGGCGGCCAGGTCGCCGTCAATGGCGGAAAAAAAGCGCAGGCGATCGGCAAAGAGCTCCTGCCAGAAGCGGGCGAGAGCCAAATCGCCGGCCTCTTCGGCGGCGCGCCGGCGGCTTTCCATGTACGCCGTGAGCTTGGCGGGAAAGCTCCCGTGTCGCCACTGAGCCACCAGAACCGGCGAAACCGTGACCGTAAGCTGGTCCTTGGCGCCTTTTCTCGCTCGCCGCTGGAGCATTTCCAGAAGCGGCAGGTAGCAGTGGGTCGTGGCCTCGAAAAGCCAATCTTCCCCGTGGGGCCAGGTGCCGTGGCTGAGGACCCAAGGGAGGTGGGTATGGAGGACGATGGCCAAACGCCGCGGGACGCTCATGGGTTTTCTCCGTCGCCGCTCGCTTCCCTTAAGAAGCGGGCGGCCTCTTCCGGAGGCGTGGGGTTGATGGCGTACCCGGAGCCCCACTCGAAGCCAGCAATGCGGGTGATGCGCGGCACGAACTCGATGTGCCAGTGGTAGTCGTACTCGATGGTGGTCCAGTACTGGGGCTGGCCGGGGCGCGGGTGGGGGCTGGGGGCGGTATGGAGGATGAGGTTGTAGGGGGGGTCGGCGAGGAGCTGGCGGATGCGGCGCAGGAAATCCCGCAGGACCTTGGCCAGCTCCAAAAGCATGGTATCGGAGGCGAGGGCAAAGTCGTGGCTGTGCATCTTCGGCAAGACCCAGGTTTCGAAGGGGAACGAGGCGGCGAAGGGCTCCAGAAGGATGAAGTGCTCGTTTTCCAGGGCAACGCGGTCGGCAAAGGCCTTTTCCTGGCGAATGAGGTCGCAGAAGATGCAGCGCTCCTTGTGGGCCCAATGGTTGCGGGCGACGTTGAGCTCCTCCACCACCACCGTAGGGATGATGGGCGTGGCGATGAGCTGGGAGTGGGGGTGGGGGAGGGAGGCGCCAGCGTCCCTGCCTTTGTTTTTGAAGAGCAGCACGTAGCGGATGCGGATGTCCCGGCGAAGATCGGTGAGGCGTTCCCGCCACGCCTTGAGCATGAGCTGGATCTCTTCCGGCGAGCGGTCGGCAATTTCCCGATGATGGTCCGGGGTCTCGATGATGACCTCGTGAGCGCCAATGCCGTTGACGCGGTCGAAGATCCCCACCCCTTCCCGGGTGAGCTCCCCCTCGATGCGCAAGGCCGGGAACTTGTTGGGAACCACGCGAACCTGCCACCCCGGGGTGTTGGGTTGAGGGCCGGGGCGACCCAAAGCCAAGATTTCCGGGGGTGTGGCGTGCTCCTGCCCATGCTCGAAGGGGCACCCTTCCGGTGAGGACGTTTCCTTCTGCGGCTGGGCAAACTCGTGGGGGCGGAACTTGCGTTCCGTGGCGATGATGGACCACCGCCTGCGGATTGGGTCGAATCGCAGCTCAGGCATGTTCCACGCTCCTGGGTTTCGGTTCTCGCACCCTCAAGGTTCGTCCACCTCCATAAGCTCCAGGCGGTAGGACCCCCAAGGGGGGAAACGCACCTGGAGGGCCTCCACCACCATAAGGGCGTTACCGCTGGAAAGCGGCAGCGCCGCTTCCAGGATTTTCCCCACCGCGCACCACCCCGGGCGATCCACCGGGAGCACGTAGCGTACCACGTGGTCCCCGAAGGCCAGGGTGACGTTGAGGGGGAGAGGTACCTTGCCGCCAGGGGGAGGCTCGAAGCGAAGCCACAGGTGCTCGCCATCGCCGCGCACGGCCAAGCGGTGCCTTTCCACCTCGAGCCACGCCGCCACCGCCCATTCGAAGTAGGTGGTCGTGCGCCCATCCAAGACCGGGGAGGGCCATGTGCGGGAAAGCGGCACGACGAGGCGGGTTTCGCCCCTCCGCACGGGTACCCCCAGATCGGCCAAGGGCTCGCGCCCAGCGGCGCGCAAGGCATCGGCGAGGTGGGACCGGAAGAGGCGGTCGTAAAGGGGGGCTAGGAGCGTCGGGTTGTCGTCCCCGAACCACCACCACCAGTCGCTCCCCTGGGCGGCGAGCCACGACTCCCCCCCTAGCTCAGCTCCCGCTTCCCGGCAGCGCGCCAAAAGTTCCCACGCTTTGCGCTTTTCCTCGTGACCAATCCAGGTGGCAAAGGAGGCGTTGATCCAGGATCCCGGGTGGAGGCGTGGAAGCTCTCGCGGCGCTTCCTCTTCGAGGCGTTGGGAGAGGGTCACGGGGCGCCAATCCCCAACCATGGCCAGGAGCTGGCCCAAACGCAGGAGGAACGTCGCACCGCCTTCGGGGTAGCTGCTCCACGGGTTTTCCCCATCCAAAGCCACCACCACCCCGCCGTTTTTGGGAACCTGGCGGGCCAGAGCCCCCAGCGCTTCCGCAAATTTTTGAGCCGCTTCGGCTTCGGGAAATTCCTGAGCTTTGAAGCCGATGAAGTCCGACAACCCCCGGTGGCGAAAGAAAAGGGCCGGGCCCTCCCCATGCACACGCCAGGGCGAGGTAAGCTCAGGGGCCACGCCGGTCTCGCCGGAAACGGGGTGGCCGAGAGAGGCGGCCAGGATCCCCTCGTCGGTGACGAGCCACGCCACCCCATGCTCGCCGTAAAGCGCGACCGCGTCTTCGGAGACGGCCCCCTCCGGTGGCCAAAACCCGCGCACGGCAAACCCCAATTCGGCCATAAAGCTTTTCGCTCGGCGGATATGGCTTTCCGCGTCCTCGCGGGAGCTGAACCTGGGGAAGCCCCCAGGAGGCTCGGGGACCGAGACTTTGGCCACCCGCGTGTCCAAAAGGAGCGGCAGGATCGGGTGCGCGTAGGGGGAAGTGGCCATTTCCACCCCGCCTGCCGCCAGCTCTCGGTAAAGGGTGAGGAGCTTGCCCGGGCTGTCCTTCAAGAAGCCCACAGCCGCTTCCCGGTCCTCGTGGGAAAAGCCGGTCCTCTTCTGCAGTAACTCGGCTACCAGCGGTTCCCAGCGGGCGTTGGGCGCGGCGTAAGCGAGGACCGCCAGTACCTGAAGGTCCGTGACCTGCTGGGGGGTGAGGCGGGCGTAGGCTTCCTCGCCGGCTCCGGAAAGCTCGCTGGCCAAGGCTTGAAGGCGCGGCAGGCGTGCCAGTTGCCGGGGGTGGAGCATGAACGCCCAGCGGGCGAGCTCCCGGCGTCCCTCGGGGGGCAAATCGGCTGCCGGGCAGGCCAGGGCATCGAGGAGCGGATCCTCGGCCGTTGCGTTGCGGTAAGCTACAAGCTGCTCGAGAAACACCGGCGTGAGGTTCAGCACTTGCCCCGGCGCGCCCGTTTCCTTGAGGGCGTGGGCGAGGGTGAGGTACTCGCCAGCAGCGTGAAGGATCACCCAAGGGGCGTGGACCTTGCCGTCCGCCGTGCGGTAGCGGGGCTGATGGAGGTGCCAGAGGAAGGTAACCTTGGCCATCACTCCTGCCGGATGAGCTCTTCCACCTGGGAAGCAAACGAGCTCAAAAGACCCAGGGCCGAGGCCTCGTCGCGGCCCTCGGCATGAAGGTGAACGGCTGGGCCGAGACGGTCCGGGCGCAGGAGCACCCACCCTTCCTTCTGCTGGATCTTGACCCCTTCGAGGAACGACAGCTGCTGGCCGGCAAAACGGTCCACCACTTGGCGCATGATGCGCCCCTTCTTTTCCACCGGGCAGGGGATGGCGCGGTGGACAACGTTGACCTTGGGAGCCCGCAACGCTACCTGACTCAAAGGCTCCTGGGCCTCGCTCAGGTACCGGAGGAACGAGCCCACGGCAAAGAGGGCGTCGGGGGCGTAGTGGAGCGTGGGGAAAATGAAGTCCCCTTCGCCCGAAGACGCGAAGATGACGCCTTTCTGGCGGGACGCCTCGATGAGGGTCCGGGGGGCGGAAAGGGTTTCGCGCACCCGGATTTTGGCGTCGGCGAGGGCCTGGGCGAACGTGGATGGGGCAAAAGCGGGGAGGACCACCTCGCCGCCAGCGGGGGGGTTGGCCAGGAGGAGGGCAATGGCCAAGCTTACCAACTCTATGCCTTGCCAGATGCGGCCGGAGTCGTCCAGCACCACCAATTTCTCCCCATCCGGATACAGGAAGACCCCCATGTGGGCGTCCAAGGCGCGGACGATGGCGGCTAGGCGCTGGAGGGCGCTGGGGATGTCTTCGGGGAGAAGGGCCTCTTCCCGCTCGGTGTGGGCGTTGAGGGTGACCACGTCGCACCCCAACTCGGCCAGGAGGCGCGGCAGGATGACCACGGCCGGGGAGTGGGCGTAGTCCACCACCAAGCGGAAGCGGCGGGCAAAGGGCACATCCCCCAGAGCTTTGAGGTACGCCTCGGCGTAAAGGTCCAAGACTCGGGGTTGCTCGAAAATGAGGCCGATTTCCTGGTGCTGCACGCGGCGGAACTCCTCCCGCAAGAAAACCCGCTCCACGGACTTGGCAAAAGCCGTGGAGATGTCCACCCCGTGCTCGTCAAAGAAGCGGATGGAGGTCATCCCCCGCACCAGCTGCACCTGCTGGAAGGAAACGCCGCCCTTTTCCCCGAAGCCTTTGAGCTTGTAGCGCAGGACTGGGATCGGCATGAGCCCCAGGTCCACGACGTGCACCCCGGTGGAGCCCACGCCACCCACGAACGCCCGCCGCAGCATGCGCGAGGCAGGATGGCCGTCGCGGGCGGTGAGGATCGTGCTGGCCGGGGACAGCAGGGTTCCGTAAGCCGCCCCCAGGCGCGCCGCCACCTCGGGGGTGAGCTCCAAGTTGGTGAGGCCGGTCACCGCCCCTTCCTCGAAGGCCGAGGTCCGCCAGCGCTCGGCGTACACCAGGTTGGAGTGAACCACGGCGTGGTCCTCCACGACCTTCGAGGGCCAAACCTTCACCCCTTCTTTAACCCGCACCCCCCGCCCCAGAGTCGTGGCGTCGGCGACGATGGCGCCCCGCTCCAGAACCGCTTCGTCTCCGATTCGCACGCCGGCACCCACCACCGCCCGCTCCACCCGGGCGCCGGAGCCAATGCGGCTTTCCGCCCACACCACCGATCGCCGCAGCTCGGATCCCGCCCCCACGACCACCCGTCCGCCGAGGACCACGTCCTCCAAGCGGGCCCCGTCTTCCACCACGCACCCTTCCCCCAGGACCACCGTGCCCCGTACCTCCACCGATGGGGCCACCTGGACCGGCCCTTCGGCCCAAAAGGGTCTGCCCCCCACCTGTTGGAGGCTCCCCCGAGGCACTAAGCGGAGGGTGCCAGCGAAGAAATCCTGGTGCACTTCCAGGTAGGACTCGGGATCACCGATGTCCCGCCAGTACCCCTGGGTTACGCACCCGTACAACGCAGCGCCGGCTTGGAGCAAGCGGGGGAAAAGGTCGCGGGAAAAGTCGTACGGCTCGTCCATGGGAACTTGCTTGAGGACTTCGGCTTCAAGGACGTACACGCCGGTGTTCACCGTGTCGGAAAACACCTCGCCCCAGGTCGGTTTTTCCAAAAAGCGGCGGATGCGGTAATCACCGTCGGTGATGACGATCCCGAACTGCAGGGGGTTGGCGACCCGCGTCAGGGTGATGGTCACGGCCGCTTTCTTGGCGTCATGAAAGCGGAGAATGGCGGAAAGGTCGAAGTCGCACACCACGTCCCCGGAAAGCACCAGGTAGCGATCGGACGGCGCGAGTTGGGCCCCATGGGCTACGGCTCCGGCCGTCCCGTAATCCTGCTCTGCCTGGTAGTAAGCAAGCTTCATGCCGAAGCGGGACCCGTCCCCCAGGGCCTGACGGATCTTGGCCGGCTCGTGGTAGGTGAGGAGAACCGCTTCGTTGAGGCCGTGCCTTCGGAGGTGCTCCAGCACCAGCTCGAGGATGGGGCGGTTGACCACCGGCAGAAGGGGCTTGGGGATGTTGGCGGAGAGGGGGCGGATGCGGGTGCCGAAGCCGCCGGCCATGATGATGGGGATCATGGTGCCTCCCCGAGGTGCCGGTGAAGGGCGGTTTTCAGATCCGCCAGGTCTGCGGACTTCATGACGTATTCGTCGGCCAGCCAGGAGGCGAAGTCGTCCTGGTAGCGGGCGTAGGCGGTGGCGAGGATGACTGGGAGCTTCGGCGTTTTGGCCTTGATCTCGCGCAAAAGAGCAAGCCCCAAGCCTTCGGCCAAGCGGATATCCAAAACCACGGCGTCCACGGGGTTCTCGGCCAGGTGCCTGCGGGCTTCCTCCATGGTCGTGCAGGTGGCGACGGCGTACCCTTCCCGGGAAAAGACCTGGCGGTAAAGCTCAAGGACATCCTCCTCGTCGTCCACGAACAGCACCCGCTTCATACACACCTCCTCAAGAGCAACGAAAACCGCACCCAGCCGGGCTCCCGTTCATCATACTCGACTTTGCCCCCCATAGCTTCCGTGAGGCGCCGCACGGAGGCGAGTCCTTCGCCGCTGCCGAAGGCACCCGGCCCGCCGGCAAAGGGGTTTTGGCGCCAACCTTGGGGGAGGGGCTCGCCGTTGTCGGCCACCGCCACCCGCACCCACTCCCCTTCTTCCTCCACCGAAAGACGCACCTCCCCGCCAAGCCCCACTGCCTTGACGGCGTTGCTGACAAGGTTTTCCACGCACCGCTCCAGGTACACGGGGTCCGCCCACACCTGCAGGGCCCGCTCCGCCTCGCGGAAGGCCAGGGTGATCCTCCGGCTTTCCGCCAGCGGCTGCCAGGATTCCACGACCCGCCGGACCACCTCTCCGGGGTCGGTACGTGTCAGCTCCACGCCTTGGCCGCGGCGGGCCAGTTCTTCCACGAGTTGGTTCACCCTGGCCTCAACGCGGGAAAGCCCTTCGGCAATCTTTTGCCCCCACCCTTCCCACTCGCTGGTACTGGTCGGCGGGTTGTGGAGGAGGTGTTGGAGAAGCCCGGCGGCGGCCACGAGGGGGTTTTTGATGTCGTGGGCGAGGGCGCGAGCGGCTTCCAGGAGGGCAACCGATTGCTCCGCGTGCTTTCGGGCCTCCCGTTCCTTTTGGTACCGAGCCCACAGCTCGGTGCGCTCGAGGGCCGCTTGGAGATTGTGGGCCAGGGTTTGCGCCCCTTCCAAGAGCGGGCCGGAAATGGGAGCCCGGGTTACGAAGTTATCGGCCAGCATCACCCCCCAGAAGGCGCCTTGCCGCACCATGGGCAGGACCAAGAGGAACGGCGACTGGAGGACCTCCACCCACCGCCGAACGCAAGGGTCGGGGTGGTCGCGACGGGCCAGAAAGGCGCGGTGCAGGTGCTGGCAGTTCTCCCTTATGGGCACGGCCAGGGCCTGGAGGGTCTCGGCGAGCCGCTGCTTTTCTTCGGCAATGACCTCCGGCTGAAAAGTGCCTGCCGAAGCTAGGGGTTTGACCTCCAGGCTTTTGAGTTCCTGCCAGAGGCGGGCTGCTTCCTCCCCGCTGCGGGGTCCGACCCCCAGCCAGCCCTCCAGGTGGTCGTCGCGGCGCCGGAGGATAAAGGCGCGGTTGAGGCCAAACCCTTCCCCCGCCGTGAGGGCCACGAGGGCAATCCACGCCGCGTGCTCGGGGGTGAGGGCCCGCTCCAAGAGCTCGGCTGCCGTGTGGAGGGTGGCCAGGATACGGGTGGAGCGGCCGCGGTCGGTCGTTCGGCCTGGCCGCCGACTCCACCGTGCCCACCGCCTCTGAGGTTGCCTACGAACGTCCACGGCCCACCTCCAAGTGTAGCTCAGCCTTGGAGAATCGAGACGAAGCCGTTTTCATCGTAAAGGAAAAATGGCCGCGAAACCTTCACGAAGGCCAACTGTGGGGGCGCTGGCAGGCGCAAAACCACCTGGCCCCGGTGGCGGTGGGGGGAAAGCTTCCGTTCTTCCCATTCGGCCCCCTCGGGCAGAGGGCGGCGGTTGTGTCCGAGGCAAACCTTAAACCCCAAAAGCTTCTCGTCGAGCGTGACCACGGTCAGAATCGGGGCGCGAAAGGACCGCAGACCCGGGGCCAGCGTGAAGGCCACCTCGAGCTTTTGCCCGCGCAGCCAGGCCTCGACTCGGCTTCGGGGTGGCGGCGCGGTGATGGGAAAGAAGCGGTCGGGGAGGCGAGCAAAGCCCATATGAAAGCGGCGGCGGAACACGAGCTGGCTTCGGTGGGCGGCAATGGCTTCCGCCTTGGCCTCTTGCTCCCGGGGCGTGCCCGCAACGGTTACGCCCTGAACCTCGGAAGCCACGGCAGCGTGGGTGGCGTAGGCCCACAACCGGAACCCCCAGCGTGCCTGGAGGGCGCAGGCGAGCACCGCCGTGGCGTTGTGGTCTGGGTGGCGGTCGGCGAGCAGCGGGGCAAGGACGAGGGTGGGGCGGAACGCCTCAACCACTGCCTCCACGCGCTGAAGCAGAGTTTCGCCGCTGGCCATCAAGAGGGTCGCGAGACCCGTGTCCGGAAGGTCGAGGAAGGTAGCGGCGGTCTCGGGGAGGCCGAGGGTTTTCAGCGCTCGGGCTACCTCCTGCTTTCGGCGGAAAGCAAAGCGCCGGCGGTCCTCGTCTTTGAGGAAAAGCTTGCGGTCCAAAACCCTCTGCGGCCAGGCGTTGCCTTCCCCGGAGGTGAGGAAAACCAGGCGCAACGACGCCCCGGCCTTGGTCGCCTGCTGGAGGAGGATCCCGGCCCCCAGGGACTCGTCGTCCGGGTGGGGGAAAAGCCCCAGGATGCGGTCATGGCTGGTGATGAGCGGCTCGCCCATGGGTTGCCGACCTTGGGCTGGGAAGCCCAGGACCCTTCGGTGTTTCCACCGCGCCAAGGGTGGGGTAATGTAGCACGAGCGGGAGGGCACGTGGTGAGCGGGCTAAGGCCTCTCGGGCTTGCCTTGGGCGTGGTTTTTGGGCTCCTCCTGGCCATCGGGGCCATGGTTTTTTACCTTCTGCGGACCTCGGTGTTCGTGCCGGTGCCCGGCGATCAGCGGCTTCCTGGGCTCGGGAAGCCGGTTACGGTGCGGTTCGACCGCTGGGGGGTCCCGCACGTGGAGGCGGCCACCCAGCGCGACGCGTGGTTCCTGCAAGGGTACCTCCACGCTCGCGAGCGCTTTTTCCAAATGGAGCTTTCCCGGCGAGCGGCGGCGGGAAGGCTGGCGGAGCTTTTAGGGGAAAAGGCGGTGGCCGCCGATGTGCGCTTCCGGCGCTGGGGGCTTTCCGACGCCGTCCGCCGCCAGCGCCAGCTCCTGCCACCGGAAGCGGAGGAGGTCCTGTCGGCGTACGCCGCGGGGGTCAACGCTGCCATCCTGACCCTTCCCTCCTGGCGCCTGGCCCCCGAGTGCCTGCTTGTGGGTTGCAAGCCCGAGCCTTGGCGGGTGGAGGACACCCTCGGAGTCGGGTTGCTGTTGCAGTCCACCCTCACCTGGGCCGCGGGGGAGGAGCTTTCCCGCTGGGAGGAGTTGCGAGCCTTCGGCTGGGAGCGGGCAGCCAACCTCTGGGGGTGGAGCGCGGCGCAAGCCGAGGCCTGGATTCCGAAGGGGGCTCTGGGTCCTCAAAAGCGGCCGTCGGAGCCGCCTCTTCCTGTTTTTTCCGGCATTGGCTCCAACAACTGGGTGGTGGCGGGCAGCCGCAGCGTCACGGGCATGCCGCTTTTGGCCAACGACCCTCACGTGGGCGTTTCCAACCCGGCCACCTGGTACGAGGTTCACCTCCAGGCCCCGGGGCTCGAGGTGGCAGGTGTTTCGATCCCCGGAGCGCCTGGGGTGCTCATCGGCCACAACGCCCACCTGGCTTGGGGGCTCACCATGGTGATGCTGGACGACCAGGACCTCTTCCGCCTCACCTTGAGCCCCGACGGGACCGCCGAGCGCTTCGGCGACCGTTGGCTCCCCCTCGCGGTGGTGAAGGAGAGGCTCAAGGTTCGGGGGGAAGCCCAACCCCGGGAAGTCACCCTCAAGCGCTCGCTGCACGGTCCGGTGGTGCGGGAGGAAAACGGCGAGGTTTTGGCTTTGAGCTGGACCGCCCTTTCCGCCCGCTCGCCGGTGGAGTGCTTCCTGCGCTTGAATTTCGCCAGCAGCGTTTTCGAGGGCATGGAGAGCTTCGCCACCTGCGAATCCCCAGCCCTGAACCTGCTCCTCGCCGACCGCCAAGGGAACATCGGGTGGCAAGTGACCGGGCGCGTCCCGCGGCGGGGGCGGGGCGCCGGAAAACTCCCAGCGCCGGGGGACGACCCCGCGTGGGCGTGGCAAGGTTTCGAACCTTACGAGCGCAACCCGCGGGTGGTGAACCCGCCCTCGGGTTTCCTCGCCACCGCCAACCACGACCCCTTCGCCGAAGGGGACGCCAGCGGTGAGCCTTTCCCCGGGGAGTTCGCCCCCCCGCATCGGATTCGCACCATCAAGAAAGCCTTGGCCGCACGGGAAAAGTGGGACGTGGAGGGGTTTTTGGAACTGCAAATGGATGTGGCCAACCCCCAGGCCCTCGAGCTTCTCGCTGCCCTCCGGCCGTACCTGGCCAGTCTCCAGCACCCGGCGGCCCAGGCTCTTTTGACTTGGGACGGCCAAATGCGAGCGAAAAGCCGGGAGGCCCTCCTGTGGGCCAACTTCCTGCGGACCCTGGTGCGCCGGGTAGGCCTCGACGAAGCCCAGGCAGGCGGTTTGTTGCGCTCGCCCTTCACCGGCGAAACGCTGCTGCGCCTCTTGGCGGGCACGGTGGATCCCAAGTGGTGGGACGACGTCAGCACGGAAGCGGTGGAAAGCGCTGGCGAAACCATCCAAAAGGCCCTGGCTGAGGCTTGGGAGGCGAGCCAAGGCAAGGTCTGGGGGGACGAGCACCGGCTGGTGTTCGCCCACCCTTTGGGAGGGGTGCGAGCTTTGGGGTGGCTGTTCAACGTGGAGACGGGCGTGGGGGGCGCCGCCCCTTGCCTGTGCGCTACGGCGTACCGGGCCCAGGGCCGCGACTTTTCGGTGGTGTCGCTGCCGTCCATGCGGTTCGTGGCCGACCTTTCCTCCTGGGATGACTCCCGTCTGGTGCTCCCCTTGGGGCAATCGGGGCATCCCTTGGCGGTCCACGCCCGGGACCAGCTCCCCGCTTGGCTGGCGGGCGAGGCCCATGGGATGGCGTTCACCGCCCCGGCGGTTCTTGGCGCCACCGCGCGGACCACCCGTTTCGTGCCGTGAAAACCCCGCGCTTCGGCGTTCGTACACGGGGCTGGGGGGTGCCATGAAGCGGCGACTGAGCCTTTTGGCTTTTTTCTTGACGGTAGCGGCATGGGCAGCGGTGCCTACGCCTCAAGACTTCCTGGGCAAGCCCGTCGGCGAGGACCGAGTTTTGGCCAGCTACGAGGAGACCGTCGCCTACCTGCGGGCCTTGGCCGGGGTTTCTCCCCGTGTCGTGGTGGAGGAGCTCGGTCCCACGGTTTCGGGAAGGGCCATGGTGGCGGTCGTCGTGTCGTCCGAAGCCAACATGAAGCGGCTTTCCGCCATCCGCCGAGGGTGGGCCAAGCTTGCCGATCCGCGGGTGCTGACGCCGGGGGAGCGGGAGGCTTTGCTTTCCGAGCTGCCCGCTGGGCTTTTGGTTACAGCGGGGATTCACTCGACGGAGGTGGCGGGCCCTCAGGCGGCGCTGCTCTTCGTGCACGAGCTTGCAGCTGCGAGTCCCGACTCCCCCATGGGCTCGTTCCTCTCGCGCGTGGTGGTGCTGGTAGTTCCGTCCCTCAACCCCGACGGCCAAGAAGCGGTGACCGCTTGGTACCGCCGGTACCTGGGGACGCCCTACGAAGGCGCAGCACCGCCGTTCCTTTACCATCCCTACGCCGGCCACGACAACAACCGCGACTTCGTGTTTCTGACCCAACCCGAGAGCCGGGCCCTCAACGCCTTCGTGTACCACCGCTGGCACCCTCAGCTTTTCGTGGATTTACACCAAATGGGGCCGCTGGGGCCGCGCCAGTTCGTGCCTCCCTTTGCTGATCCCATCAACCCCAACGTGCCACCGGTGGTGTGGCGCCTGACCTCTCATCTGGGCACGCTCATGGGCTTGCGCTTGGAGCAAGCGGGGAAAGCGGGGGTGGTTTCGGGATGGACCTTCGATGGCCACTGGATTGGCGGCACCCGGAACACCGCGTGGTGGAAAAACATCTTTGGCGTGCTCACGGAAACCGCGTCGGCGGCCCTCGCCACCCCCATTTGGGTGGACGCCACGGACCTGCGCGCGGGGGCCAAAGGCCTTTGGGATTACCAGCCTCAGGTGAACTTCCCCAACCCGTGGCGGGGAGGGAAATGGGGGCTTGCGGACGCCGTGGGGTACCAGCGAGAGCTGTTGCGGGCGGCTGTGGAGTTCGCGGCCACGTACCGCCGCGACCTCTTGGCCGAAAGCTCGCGCATGGCCCAAGAAGCCGGGACGCCCACCACGTTTTGGGGCTGGGTGATCCCCCCGGAAGGGGATCCCGGCCGGCGCCAGCGGCTGGTGGAGTTGCTGGTGGAAGCTGGGGCAGAAGCCTTCATTGCCGATTCCGAGCTTCGCAGCGGCCGGACCTTGGTTCCCGCCGGGTCGGTGCTGGTGCCCCGGGCCCAACCCCTCGCGAGGTTCCTGTGGGAGGTCCTGGAAACCCAAGCTTACCCTGAGGTGCGGCCGGCGCCTGGTGCGGATATCCTCGTGCCTTACGACGTCACGGCCTGGCACGTGCCGTCCATGTTAGGGGTAGAGGTGGGCCGCCTTGCCGAACCCCCGGCGGGGAAGCTGCAGCCGGTACCTCGAGATTTTGCAGTTTTCCACGGAGCCGTGAAGAGCCGCGTGGTGGCGGTGCCTGCCGACCAACTTTGGCTGCACCGGATTGCCAACGACGCCTTGCGGGTGGGTTTGGCACCCTGTCGGTTGAGGGCAACAGGAACGGGGGGTCTTGCCGCCGGCTCGCTTGTGCTCGCGGGCGAGCCGGAGAAGCTTTCGGCGCTTTTGGGGGGCAAACCGGCGGCGCCGGTGGAGCTTGCCCAGGTTCCGGCCAGCTGCAGGCCGCTCGTTTCGCCGCGAGTTGGGGTCCTGCACCCCTTCACGCCGGTGGAGGATGCCGGGTGGTTGCGGTGGGTGCTGGAGCAAGGCGGTTTTACGGTGGCGATGGTGGATCCACCGCAGGTGAGCGCGGGCAAGCTGCGGGAAAAGCTGGACGTCCTGGTGCTCCCGGACCTTGACGGCTCGCGCCTGGTGGACGGCCCGAGCCCTGCCATTGCGCCCCTCCCCCCCGAGTTTCTCGTCGGAATCGGGCGCAGTGGGGTCCAAGCGCTGCGGGAGTTCGTGGATGCGGGGGGGACTGTCCTGGCCTTTGAGCGATCGGCGGAATGGCTGGCCGAAGCCCTGGGACTGGGCGTCAGCAACGCCTTGAGGGGCGCAAGCCGCAACGAGTTTTTTGCCCCCGGATCGCTCGTTGCCCTGGAGCTCGAGCCTGAAAGCCCTTACGCGTGGGGGTTGCCGAAGGACGCGGTGGCGATGGTGGAGGGTAACGTTGCCTTCGCCGGGCGCCCTTCCCTCCCGGGGGCGCGGGAGGTGGTGGCGCGGTTTGGGGACAAGGTGCGGGTCGTTTCGGGGTTTCTGCGCGGGGAGGAACTGTTGGCTCGCAAGGCGGCGCTTTTGGCTTTGCGTATGGGTCAAGGGAAGGTGGTGCTGGCGAGCTTCGCCCCTCACTTCCGGGGCCAAACCGCCAACCTCTTTCCGCTGGTCTACAACGCCGTGTGGCTGGCGGGGTGGCAGGAAAATCCCTAAACCTTCCAGCGCCTGGCCAAGTAGTTGCGAGCGGCGCGTCTTGCGCGCAGGACCCCCAGGGCTTGGAGCCGTCGCAGCTCGGCCACGGCGTCCCTGCGAGCGGGTCCCGGGGGCAGCTCGAGGATTTCGGCTATTTCGTCCCCCAAAAGAAGCGGCGGTTTTTGCGAGAACGCAACCCACCAGCGCCACAGGGCCCGGAGGCGTGGCAGGGTGACCTGAGGATCCCGGGCGAACCACCAGGCGAGGACGCCCTGCCGGGGTTGTTCCACCGCCAGTACCGCTTTGGGGTTGGGGCTTGCCCGCAGATGTTCGGCAAGCGTGGCGGCTGTCCTCAGCCGCGCGAGCTCGCGGCCCCGAAAGCCAAAGGGCGCGAGGGAAGCTGAAACCGCGGCATCGGGGGCCTGCCCGGCGGCCAGACGCGCGGCTGCCAAGGCCAGCCAGAGGACGTCGCAAGCGCTCCGGCTCCAAGTGCCCCGGGTCCTTCTGAGGACTTCCAGCCGCTCGAGGGTCGGTGCGGGATCCGCCGGTACGTTGGCCTCAACCACTCCCAAGGCGTGCCACACCCCAAGGGCGAGCCCCCGCTTCCAGGCCAGCGCCAGCTGCGATTGGTCCAGGATCTTGCCGGTCTCTTCCCGCAGGCGTTCCGGGGCCACCCGCACCAGTTCCGGCGCTGCCCGCTTGAGGAGCGCGGCCGACGTTTCCGTCAGGCTCAAGGGACGGGTGAGGCTCAAGCGCAGCCCCCGCAAAACCCGCAAGGGGTCGTCGTGAATGTTTTCGGGTCTTATGACCTCGAGCCTCCCGGAAGCCAGGTCGGCGAGGCCCCCTACCAGGTCCAAAAGCGGCCCGGAAGGCAGGCGGAAGAACAGGGCGTTGACCGTGAAGTCCCGGCGGCGGATGTCGTCCTCCAGGGTTCCGGGTATGGGCCACAGGTCCACCTTGACTGCCCCCGCCACGACCCGGTAGGTGAGGAGCGGCTTGCGCCCCAGGGGGAACCAGGTTCCCCCCAAGCGACTGGCGAGCTCCTGGGCGAGAGCTTCGGCTTCGGCAAAAACGGCGATATCGAGCTCCCGAACCGGAAAGCCTAGGAGTGTGTCGCGCACCGAGCCGCCGGTCAAAAACGCGGTTTTTCCGGCCAAAAAGGCCCCCAGCTTGGCGAGACGCAAGCGGCGCAAGCGGTGCGTAGCTTCCCGCACGTCCACGGCGGAAGTTTCGGGGTTTTGAAGGCGAAAGGCAACGGCGCGCTTGTTACCATCCCAGGTGATGGGCGGCAAGCTCCAGGCGCGGGCGCCGAGCGGGCGGGCAGGGCTTTGGCCATGACGCTGGCGCCCCTCATCCTTGCTGCCCTCCTGGCCAGCGAGGCCCCGCAAGCTTCGCGCGACCTCTCGCCTTTGGTCAGGGCTCAGTGGCTGAGGGGCGACATGCCGGTCCTTTGGGTCTTGCCCAAGCCGGGGGAAGGTTTTTCGGGGATTGCCCAGCGATTCTGCGGAAATTCGGGATTGGCGCGGGAGCTTGCCAAGGAAAACCCGCACCTGCCCCGGCCGCTGAGCGGCATCCGCGTTCGGATCCCGTGGAGGCTCGTGGCGGGAAAGGTCCGGGTCGAGGTCTTCCGGGCCTTTTTCCCCAAGGACAGGCGGGTTCCGGGGGGTTTCGAGCACGAGGTGGTTGCCCCCTGGGATGGGGAACCCGAATCGTGGTGGGAGCTGGCCCAGTGGTTTTGCGGCGATGGAAGCCTCTACGGCGAACTCATGAAAGCTAACCCTAGCGTGCCTCTGTTTCCTCCCGTTGGCTCCAGGGTGGTCATCCCCGAAAGGCTGTTGGTAGCGGAGCTGCGGGCCCTCTCTCCGCTCCCCCCGACCCCGACGCCAGCCCGGGGCCCGGTGCCAACGCCAGCGCCGACCCCTTCGCGGCCATCGCCCACCGCCACACCGGCGCCGAGCCCCTCGCCGGTTCCCGGCGGGCCGGGCCACGAGGAACCCCCCAAAAAGCCCGAACCCCCCTCGGGCGTACCCCTGGAGTACCAGGACGGCTATGCCGTGTACCGGCTGGCGCCAGGGGAGGCCTTGTATTCGGCGGTGGTGGTGCGCTTCACGGGGCTTCTGCACGCGGCGGATGTGAACGCTACGGCCCTGAAGCTCGCGGAGCTTTCCGGTATTTCCGACGTGACCGCGATCCCTGTGGGTTACCCCATCCGCATCCCCCTGGATCTCCTGCTCCCCGAGTATTTGCCCCTCGATCACCCGCGGCGGAAAGAGTGGGAGCGGGAGCGGCAGGAGCTGGCCAGCATCCGGCGGGTCATCCGTGCCGCCAACCTCGACGGCATTCACATCATTCTCGACGCCGGTCACGGTGGTGGCGATACTGGGGCCATTGCCAACGGTGTTTGGGAAGCCACCTACACCTATGACGTGATGGCGCGCCTCAAGACGGTCTTGGAGCGGGACACCAAAGCCACCGTGTGGCTGGTGGTGAGCGACGAGGGCTTGGGGGACGACCCCCCGGCGAAAAACGAGCTCCCACCTACCCGAAAGCAACGGCTCCTTACCACCCCCGCCTACGATTTGAGCGATTCAGCGACTGGCGTTCACTTGCGCTGGGTTTTGACCAACGCCTTGGTGGCCAAGCTGGAAAAGCAAGGGGTCGCGCCGGAGCAAATGGTGTTCGTATCCATTCACGCCGACTCCCTGCACCCAGCCGTGCGGGGGTTGATGGTTTACGTGCCGGGGCGCCGTTTCCGGCCCGAGGAAGCTCGGGCTCCCGCTTACCTGCCTAAGGTGCGAGAGCTGGCCGATGGCGGTCGCGTGCGCTTTCCTCGGGGATTTGCCGCCCGCTCGGAAGCCCTTTCGACGCAACTGGCCGAGACCCTGGTACGGGTGGCTCGGCGTTTTGGCCTTCCCGTCCACCCCTTCGATCCCGTTCGCGCCCACGTGGTGCGGGGGGGGAGGGCGTGGGTGCCGGCGGTGCTGCGGTTCTCGCGGGTGCCCACAGCGGTCCTGGTGGAAATCGTCAACCTCAACAACGCTGAGGACCGGGAGCTGTTGCTTTCCTGGCAGTTCCGGGAAAAACTGGCCCACGCCTTGGCGGCGGGGCTAGCGGAGGGCTTCGCACGGTGAGCGGCAAGGTCATTCTGGGATTGGCGGTAGGGGTGGTGGCCATCTCCTGGGGCGCCCCCCTTGCCCGCATGACCCAGGCCGAGCCCCTGGCGGTAGCCACCTGGAGGCTTACCTTTGCAACGCTTTTCCTCACGCCCTGGGTTTTGTGGCGCCACTGGCCGTTGCCTTCGGGGCTTTTCCAGGGACTCTGGGCGGGGCTTTTCTTGGGCCTCCACTTCGGCCTTTGGATCCCGTCGCTGTTTTTGACCTCGGTCTCGGCGTCGGTGGTGCTGGTGACGACCCAGCCGCTCTGGGTGCTGCTCCTTCAAGGCAAGGTTTTGGGTCGTAAAGCCACGGGCCGCAACGTGGTGAGCTTTGCCCTGGCTTTTGCCGGGGTTGCGCTCATTGCCCGCGGGGACATGCAGGTTTCGCTCAAGGCCCTCGCCGGAGACCTCATGGCCTTGGCCGGGGCCGTAGCTATGGCCGGGTACCTCTTGGTGGGAACCAAGTTGCGCTCGGCCCTGCCGCTTTTTCCCTACCTCTGGGTGGTGAACGGCGCGGGGGCGCTCCTGCTATGGCTTGCGGTCTTGGGTGCTGGCGTTTCCCCATGGCCGCAGACACCGAGCTCGTGGCTTCCCCTGGTGGGCATGGCGTTGGTGCCTACCTTGGTGGGGCACACGCTCCTCAACTGGGCCCTGGCGCACCTTCCGACTTACCAGGTGAACCTCACGGTGCTCCTGGAGCCGGCTTTGGCTTCCTTTTGGGTATGGCTCATCTTGGGAGAAACGCCGCCCGGGCACGTCATCCCCGGGGCGGTGCTGGTGGTTTCGGCCTTGGTCCTGGAGTACTGGCCGGCCCCAGCCGCGGGCGGCGCTCGGAAGGTGTGCTAGCATCCCGAAAGCGGGAAGGGGAGGCCCCCATGAAGCGGGTGCTCATCTTGGATGCGCGGGAGCTCGCCCGCGTCTTAGAGCGAATGGCAGCAGAAATTTTGGAAAAAATCCCCGAGGAGGACAGGCTTTACTTCGTGGGCATCCAAACCCGGGGCGTGCCCCTGGCCAAGCGTCTGGCGGCCCTGGTGGCCCAAAAAACCGGTCACCACCCTCCGGTTGGTGCGTTGGACATCACCTTGTACCGGGACGACGTGGGTCCCTGGCGCGCGGCCCACCAGCAACCGGTCCTCAAAGCCACGGAGCTCCCCAAGCCCGTGGACGGTGCGGTGGTGTGCCTGGTGGACGACGTGCTTTACACCGGGCGCACCGTCCGTGCCGCCCTCGACACCCTCATGGACTACGGCCGCCCCAAGGCCATTCGTTTGGCGGTACTCGTGGATCGTGGGCACAGGGAGCTCCCCATTGCCGCTGACGTGGTGGGGCGGGTGGTGCCGTCTTCGCGGCAGGAAGACGTGCAAGTGAGGCTTTCCGAGTGCGACGGGGAAGAGGGCGTGTGGATCGTCAAGGAGGACCCAGCATGAGCGTGAAGGCAGCCAGCGCCTTGAGGAGCCGGCACCTTTTGGGCATTGATCCCCTGACGCCGGAAGAAATCCAGCTCATCCTCGACACCGCCGAGCAAATGCGGGAAATCGCCAAGAGGCCCATCAAAAAGGTTCCGGCGCTGCGGGGCAAGACGGTGGTGAACCTTTTCTTAGAGCCCTCCACCCGCACCCGCTTTTCCTTCGAGGTGGCGGAAAAGCGCCTTTCGGCCGACACCTTGAGCTTTTCCGCCAGCGGTTCGTCAGTGGAAAAAGGGGAAACGCTCCTCGACACCGCCCGCAACCTGGAAGCCATGGAGCCTGATTTCATCGTCATCCGCCACCCCAGCCCGGGCGCCCCGCACATGCTGGCCAAGGTTTTGAAGGCTTCGGTCATCAACGCCGGGGACGGCACCCACGAGCACCCCACCCAGGCCCTTTTGGATGCCCTCACCATCCGCTTGCGGCGGGGGACCCTGGAGGGTCAGAAAGTCGCTATTGTGGGGGACCTCCAGCACTCCCGGGTGGTGCGCTCCAACGTGCTCCTTCTCTCGCGCATGGACACCGAGGTGCGGGTGGCGGGGCCGCCGAGCCTCGTGCCCGTGGGGATCGAAAAGCTGGGGTGCCAGGTTTTTTACCGTATGGAGGATGCCATCCGCGGTGCCGATGTGGTCATGATGCTGCGCATCCAGCTGGAGCGCCAGGAGCGCATGAACTTTCCGACCATCCGCGAGTACTACGATTTTTTTGCCCTCACCCCCGAGCGGCTGAAGCTTGCCAAAAAGGATTGCTTGGTCATGCACCCGGGGCCCATGAACCGAGGCGTGGAAATTGATTCCCGGGTGGCCGATGGTCCCCAATCCGTGATCCTGGAGCAGGTGACCAACGGCGTGGCGGTGCGCATGGCGGTTCTTTACCTTTTGGCGGGAGGAAGCGGTGAGCCGGTTGCTGATTAAGAACGGTAGGTTGGTCGATCCGAGCCAAAAGCTGGACGAAGGTCTGGACCTCTTGGTCGTTGACGGGAAAGTAGCAAAAATTGCCGAACGAATTTCCGATTCCAACGCCGAGGTGATTGACGCTACGGGAATGGTGGTGGCGCCGGGCTTCATTGACGTTCACGTTCACCTCAGGGAGCCGGGGTACGAGTACAAGGAAACCATCGCTTCCGGGACCGCGGCAGCGGTAGCGGGAGGCTTTACCGCCGTATGCTGCATGCCCAACACCAGCCCCGTCCACGACAACCCGGCGGTTACCGAGTACATCCTTGCCCGTGCTCGGGAAGCGGGTCTTGCCCGCGTGTACCCCATCGGTGCGGTGAGCAAGGGGCTCTGCGGGGAGGAGCTGGCGGAACTCGGGGAAATGGTGCGGGTAGGGGCCGTGGCCTTTTCCGACGACGGCAAACCCGTGGCTTCAAGCTACCTCATGCGCCGCGCCCTGGAGTACAGCTTGCTTTTCGATGTGCCCATCGTGGACCACTGCGAGGAGCCGACCCTTGCCGCCAAAGGCGTGATGCACGAAGGGGCGGTGGCGACGCGTTTGGGGCTGCGGGGGATTCCAGCGGCGGCGGAAGAGATCATGGTGTGGCGCAACGTCATTCTCGCCGAGCTCACGGGCGCCCGGGTTCACGTTGCGCACCTTTCCACCAAAGGCTCCCTGGAAGCGGTGCGCGCCGCCAAAGCCAAGGGTCTAAAGGTCAGTTGTGAGGTGACGCCCCACCACCTGGCCCTGACCGACCAGGCGGTGGCGGATACCAACTACGACACCAACACCAAGATGAACCCGCCCCTGCGCTCCGAGGACCATGTCCGGGCCCTCCTCGAGGGGGTGTTGGACGGCACCGTGGACTGCCTGGCCACGGACCACGCTCCCCATCACGCCGACGAGAAAAACGTGGAGTTCGACAAGGCTCCCTTTGGGATCGTGGGCTTGGAGACCGCTCTCCCCGTCACTTTTGACCTCCTGGTGGCCAAAAACCGCATCCCCCTTTCCCGGTTCGTGGCCCTCTGGTCCACGAACCCGGCGCGGGTTTTCAAGCTCCCCGGCGGGACGTTGCGGGTGGGGGCAGGGGCGGATATCACGATTTTCGACCCCGACCAACGGGCCACCGTAAACCCCGAGAAGTTCCGCTCCCTTTCCCGCAACACGCCTTTTGCTGGCAAACGGTTGCGGGGGTGGCCGGTGGCGACCATCGTGGGTGGGAAGGTGGTCTTTCGCCGTGGCTCGTAACCCCAAACGCGTGGTGGTGGTGGACGACTCCCCCACCCAGTGCGCGGCCTTCGCCCGCTTTCTCCAGGACCGCTACCCCGGCCGGGTTTTTGTGGAAACCTACACCGACCCCAAAGCCGCCATTGCTGCCTTCGGTCGCCACGTGGACTTCGTGCTCTTGGACTGGGAAATGCCGGAAATGGACGGCCGCGCGGTTTTGAGGGAAGCGGTGGCCCGGGGTGTGAACCCCAAGCGCATCATCGTCACCTCGGCGCACCCTGCCGACCGCCTCCACGAGGTTTTTGACACCACCGGCTGCCTGTGCGTCATCGAGAAAAACGAACCTGAGCAGCAAGCGGCGTTTTTGCAGATCCTCGATTCGCTCATGCGTCGCTGAGGCCATGGCCAGCGGAAATTCCCGAGGATTTCACGGCGTTTTCAAAAGCAGAATGCGGACATTGCCCGCGAGCAAAGTTGACGAGCAACGGCGCAGGTCCTTGAGCGAGCCGCGGCCCCTCGCTGAGTTGGTGGCCGAGCGCTTTGGAGGTTCGGCCTTTTGCCTTTTTTTTTTCAGGGCACGGTTCGAGGGCCTGAGACAAAACTCCTGGCCCGCCTTTCGGCCTACGCCGTTGGGCAGACTCCTGTTTCTCTGCACCTGGCGCTGGTAAGGCCGGAAAAGCTTCCTGCCGGCGCCGTGAGGGAGCTTTCGAGGGGCGCGTCCTTGGGAAGCCTTCTGGCCGCTTGGGGTTGGGACCCCAGGTCCTGCACCTCACCCCGGAGGACCGGCTCTTTTCCGCGGCCCGCATGTTCTTCGCTTACGGCCTGGGCAACTCCGTGTACATCCCGGCGGCATGCGGGTGTGCCGTGGTGGTTCACCCGGGTCCGGTCCTCCCTGGGGTCGTGGGGGAAGTGCTGGAGCGGTTCCGTCCCACGGTTTTTTTGCTGTCCCCAGCCTCTTTCGCGCTTTGGTTTCGCAGCCGGGCTTTCCGTGGAAAAGTCTTCGGTGCGCCGTGAGCGCCGGGGAAACCCTTGCCCAGGAGCTCTGGAAGGAGCTGGTCCACCGAGCCAAGATGCCGTTTTTGGATGGTCTCGGGATGACCGAAACCCTGCACCACTTCGCTTCCAACCGCATCGGGGAAGTGGTTCCGGGCAGCGTCGGGCTGCCTCTCGCCGGCTTTACCCTCAAGGTTTTGGACGAGCGCGGCGATGCTGTTCCCGAAGGAGAGGTTGGGGAGCTCTGGGTCCGCGGGCCTTCGGTCATGCAAGGCTACTGGCAGCGCCAGGAAAAGAGCCGCGAGGTTTTGCAGGAGGGCTTCCTGCGCACCGGCGACCTGGTCAGTGTGAGGGGCGGGTTCGTGTACCACAAAGGTCGCCGGGATGACCTCATCAAGCTCGGGGGGATTGCGGTTTTTCCCGGGGAGGTGGAGGCGGTCCTCAAAAGCCACCCTTCGGTGGCCGACGCCGCGGTGACGCCGGTGGAGCGGGGGGCGGGGGTGGTCACTCTCAAAGCGTTGGTGGTCCTGCGCCCCGGAGCTAGCTTGCGGGAAGGGGAGCTTTACCGGTACTGTCGCCGCCGGTTGGCGGCCTTCAAGGTTCCCCGGGAGTACGAATTGGTGGCCGACCTCCCCCACACCCTCACCGGCAAGCTCCAGCGCTTCCGGCTGCAGCCTCCGAATGCCGAGGCTTCGCCCTCGGCGTCGGGCGGAGGGTAGCTCTCGAGGGTGCCCAGGAAACGCTTTTGTTCCCTTGGGTGTATGGGGTCTCTGTCGCGGAGAGAGGGTGGACTGACGGACGTTTGTCGGGGACAATCGAAGTCAGGAGGCTCCGATGCCCGGCGTTCACGATCCGCAGGCGATCGAAGCTTGGCTTGCCGGCCAAAGGGGGGCGGAGGGAGCGGGTTTTTTTCTTGCGTGCCCTCACTCCTGAACAGTCTTTTGAAATGTATCTTGACCTCTCCCAGGGAGGTGGTTGTTCCACCTGGCACGAACCGTCTCCGCTTTTTCAAGCCATGGGGGAAGCGGCTTCGCGCCTGAGCACGGTCAGGGAAGCTCCCCAGACCAAGGGCAAAGGAAGGGCGGCGAGCCCCCTTCGAGGTCAACTCGCGGGTAGGTTTTGCCTTGAGAACTTTTGATTGAGATGGGTAGCGGGAGCCTCGTGTTACACTGCCATCGTGAGAGGTGTTCTCGATATCCGCACGGCCAAGGTGGCGGTAGAGCTCACCAACCGCTGCAACCTCCGCTGCGGTATGTGCCCCATGAACAAGCTGGGGCGCCCCGACGCCGACATGCCCTGGTGGCTCGTGGAAAAAGTGGCGGCGGAATTTGCGCGCTTGGGCATACGCGTGAAATGGCTCCACGAAATGGGGGAGCCACTTCTTTACCCCCGAATTTGCGAAGCCATTGACCTTTTCCCGGGTTGCTCGGTTTCCACCAACGCCATGCTTTTGGACGAGGAGGCGAGCCGGGCGCTCCTTGCCACCCGTTTGCGCCGCATCCGTTTGTGCATTGACACGATCAACCCCCGGGTCTACCCGTTCATCCGCCGAGGCGGGATTTTTGAAGAGGTTGTAGCGAACATCCGTACCTTTTTGGAGCTTTCCAAAGGCAAGCCTATAACCGTAGAAATCCAGCGCATGATCACGACGCAAACGGTTCACGAGTCTGTTCGTGATTTTGTCGAGTTTTTCAATTTGGAAAGGTACCCGCAAGCCAAGGTCATCGAGAAAACGTGCGAGCCCCTCGACACCTCGGACGAAACGCCCCTGCACGAGAGCTTTTACGGGTGTTTCCAAGGCTACCCATTTTCCTGGTTCATCGTTTTGGCCGATGGCCGGGTTACCCACTGCTGCTACGACGCCCACGGCCAGCAGTGCATTGGCGATTTGAAAACGCAGACGGTCGAGGAGATACTGGAAAGCGTGCGTCTTCCAGAAATGATGGCGGCGTTCCGCGCCCGGGACTGGCGCGCCTTGCCCCGATGCGGGGAATGCTACAAGCACGCTGAGGGTCGTCCACCGTTTTACGATTTTCTCATCGCCACCGGGCGCAAGCTCGAGCGTTCCTTGCCGGTGGTTCCCCTGGCGCGCCGGCTCATCAACCGGTAAGGCCCGTGCCCAAGGCTCAGTGGGGGGAGGATGCGGAGTTTTTCGGGCCCCGCCATGACGCCCGCGAGGCCCGCATTTTACGCCTTTTGGGCGGCACTCCCCCCGGCTTGCACCTGGAATGCGCGGCAGGCCTTGGGTCCCTGGCGGCCAAGCTGACTGCCCGTGGGTTTCGAGTGGTGGCTGCCGACGCCTCCTGGAAATCCCTGATGGTGGCCAAGCGCCTGCACGGTTCGGTGTTTTATCCGGTGGTGGCGGACATGTGCCGCTTGCCTTTCCGCGGGGGGGTATTTGCTTCCGCCACCTCGGCGGAAACCCTGGAGCACATTGACGACGACGGCAAAGCTCTCGCTGAACTGGCGCGGGTGCTGGTCCCGGGAGGGGTTTTGGCTGGAACGGTTCCCCACGACCCCCAGCAGTGGTCCTCGTGGGACGAGTGGGCAGGGCACCGGCGGCGCTACACCCAGGGGGAGCTCGCGGCCAAGCTTTCGGAAGCGGGGTTTTCCCCTCGCGTGCGCGACTGGGGTTTTCCGGCGGTACGCCTCTACGACGCGCTGTTTCTCCGCCCCCTCAACCGCCGGCGACTGGAGCTTCCAGGGCCTGCGGACAGCGATCCCCCCTTGCGGTGGGTGGCGCGCCTGGGGCGAGCCAGGCCGCTGGTAACTGTGGTGGGGCTCGTGTTTCGCCTCGATGGGCTCTTCGCGGGCTCGGGGCGGGGCGTGGTGCTGGAATTCGCGGCTCGTAGACTCGCGGAGAAGGCATAATGCTCTCGGAGGAGGGAAGGAGGTTGCCCATGAACGTATTGGCCAGCGTTTCTACGGTACGCCAGCAGGGCGGGGTTATCGGTGGTTTGGTCTTGGCCTTGGCTTTCGGGTGGGGGGTGTGGGCTCAGGAAACGGCCTCCCCCCAACCCACCCCTGACCCGGTACTGGAAGCCGCGAAAAAGGCTCAGGAAAAGCTCGCGAGCTGGCAGACCCAGGAAGCCAAGGAAATCCTCAAACCCGTCGAGGCCCAGGCCAAAACCAGGCCCCCAGTGGCCCAGGCTCTGGCCATGGCACTGTTCCAGGAAAAGAAGTACGGCGATGCTGTGAAGGTCCTCCAGGACGCGGTCAAAGCCGCTCCCGAGGAGGCCGCGCTGTACGTAAGCCTCGGGGAGCTCTACCGTGCCACGAACAACGGCAGCGAGGCCACGGCTGCCTACCGAAAGGCCAAGGAGCTTGCGGAAAAGGTGTTGGTCAGGGATGATAAGGACCGCCAAGCGCGCCTTTCCCTCGCCTTGGCCCAGCTCAACCTCAAAGAGGTGGACAAAGCCGCGGGCAACCTCGAAAAGCTGCTCGAAGGGCAGGAAAAACCCGACCCCCTGATCCTCTACCACCTCGGGGTGGCTCGGCTCTACCAGGGAAAGGCCCAGGACGCCTTCGACACCCTCAGCAAGGTCTTGGAAGCCAACAGCGGAATGGCCTACGCCTACTACTACCGGGGCCTCGCCGCCGACAAATTGGGCAAAAAGGACGTGCTCATCAACGACATGGGCCGCTTTCTCTACCTCGCCCCCAACGCGCCGGAAGCTTCGAAGGCCCAAGCCATCGTCTCCTCCGCCAAGCGGTGAAGTTTTCCTCTTCGGGGGCCGCTCGCCCGGAGGTGGTCGGATCAGCCGAGACGAAGCGCGCGGCGGGAAAGGCCCATGGGTGGGGGTGAGGCTCGTGGCGAGGCTCCTGGCCGGATTCCAACCATTTGACAGCGGCCCGGTTTTGGCCCGACAATGAAGTTATGGCGGCGAGGTTACCTGTGGAGGCCTACGAAGCTCT
>JBAMMG010000054.1:0-32106 GCA_039793905.1 Thermoanaerobaculum sp.
CACGAAAGCCTCAACCTCCGCACCCCCATCCAGGCCTTGGCCCAATCCTCCGGCTCGTGCCAGAGGTACTGGACGGATACAACGAGTTTGACCGGGGGTACGGGAGGCTCTAAAGTAGCACGGCCCGGATCGGGCGGATCGCCTCAGCCCGCCGGGCTCCGGGGGCTTTCATGACCGAATCGCGCTGGACGCTCGTGGACGGATCGCGCCTTATTGCCGAAAGCTTGGCCCGGGCGGGAGCCGATGCCTTTGTGGGCTACCCCATCACGCCAGCAAGCTGGATCTACCAGTACGCCTCGCGGCGCTTTCCCGTGGCCTTGGCGGCTCCGGACGAAATCACCACCCTCCAATGGATGAGCGGCCTAGCCGCTGCCGGCCACCTGCCGGTGACCTCCACCTCGTTCCCTGGCCTGGCCCTCATGGTGGAGTCCATCAACATGGCTTACATGATGGAGCTCCCTATGGTCGTCGTCCTCGTGCAGCGTTTGGGCCCCGCCACCGGCACCGCCACCGCTGGCGCCCAGGGGGACGTGCAGCTCGCCGCGTCGCTGATCTCCGGAGGGTACCCCCTGCCGGTCTTTTGCATCTCGGATTTCCGTGACTGCTGGGAGCTTCCGCCCGTTGCGCTGCAAACCGCAGCCTCGGCCCGCACCCCGGTCATCCTCCTCACTTCGAAGGAGATGGTCATGACCCAGCGGGATTTCGACCTCGCCATCTTGCCGCCGGTGCCCCCGGTCGAGCGGGACTTTTTCCAGGGGCCGGGCCCCTACCAGCCCTATTTAGCCTCCCAAAACGCGCCCGCGCCCCCGTTTCTGCCCGTGGGCCAAGGCCAGCACCAAGTGCGCCTCACCGCCTCCAGCCACGATTGCCGGGGGATCATCCAGCACACCTCCCCCGAAGCCATGGCCAACACCAAGCGCCTGCAAGCCAAGGTGGAGACCCTCACCCCGGCCGTCTACGAGCTGGACGAACAGGAAGGGGCGCAGGTGCTGGTGGTGGCCTACGACGTCACCGCCGAGGCTGCCCGCGACGCTGTCGCTTTCCTGCGGGGCAACGGCGTGGCCGTTTCGCTTTTCGTGCCCAAGACCCTGTGGCCCGTGCCCGAGGCGTACTTCCCCATCCTCGAGCGCTACCCGCGGCTGGTTTTTGCCGAGGAAAACCTCCAAGGGCAGTGGGCGCGCCTGCTCTTCGGCCAGCGCCTCCCTGAGCGCGTGCGTACCGTCACGGCCGTGGGAACCATGATCCCCCCCAGCGCCATCGTCCAGGAGGTGAACCCGTGAGCCATATGCTCCTTACCGAAAAGCTCCCCTACTGCCCTGGCTGCACCCACCACCACGTCACCCGCCAGACCGCCAAGGCCTTGGAACAACTTGGTTTTTCGCCCCAGGACGTGGTGCTGGTCACCGATATCGGCTGTCACGGCATTGCCGATGCGGTCTTCGCGACCCACACCGTCCACGGCTTGCACGGCCGCTCCACGGCCATCGCCTGCGGCATCGCCATGGCCCTCCCGCCCGGCAAAAAGGTGGTGGTGTTCATCGGCGACGGCGGGGCCACCATTGGCCTCCAGCACATCCTGGAAGCGGCGCGCCTGAACGTTCCCGTCACCGTGGTGGTCCACAACAACTTCCTTTACGGCATGACCGGCGGCCAACCCTCGGGGCTCACCCCCCCCGATTTCAAGACCGTCATTGCCCCGGAAGGTACGCACCTGCCCCACCACAACCTTTGCGAGCTCGTGCACGAAGCCGGGGCGGCCTTTGCGGCGCGGGTGGTGGGGCTGGGGGACTTTTCCGGGACGTTGGCGGAAGCCCTGGCCGAGGACGGTTTTACCCTCGTGGAGGTGCTGGAAATGTGCACCTCCTACACCCCGAAATTCAACCCCGACTTCAAGCTCCGGCAGGCCGCGGAAACGGCTGGCTACGCCTTGGGGCGCTGGCGCACCGCCCCCCGGCCCGCCTATCGCCTGGATTTCTCGGCTCGAAAACCTTCGCTTTTGGACCAACTCAAGCTGGTCACCCGAGGGGCACGCGCGACCCTCACCCGCCGGGTGGGGATCGTCCTTGCCGGCTCGGCCGGCGAGGGTGTCCAGTACGCTGCCGAAAGCTTGGCGCGGGCGGCCGTGGCCGGCGGCCTTCACGCCACCAAGAAGGGGAGCTACCCCGTGACCGTTGGCGTGGGTTTTTCGGCGGCGGAACTCCTCCTGGCTCCCGAGCCCATCCGCTACCACGGCATCGCGGCTCCGGACTACCTGGTCATCACCTCCGAGGACGGCCTCCACTGGGCCAAACCCAAGCTTGCGGCCATGAGAGGAGGCCGGGTTTTCGTGGATGCTTCCCTTCCCGTGCCGCAAGCGCCCGTCCCCGTGGAGGTGCGGGACTTTCGCAAACCGTTCGGGGCCAAGAACGCGGCTTTGCTGGCATTGGCCACCCTTGCCCGGGACGAAGCGTTGCTCCCCGAGCCCCTGGTGGCCTCCTTCGACCCCCAAGCCAAAGCGGCGGTGGCCTCCAGCTAAAAAGAGCCCCCACCCGTAGTTACGGGCCCACCCGCAACGGCACCCTCCCCACCAGTTGCCCCTCCGCCGTCCACACCTCCACCCGGTACCGGCCCGGCCCGAGCTTCACCCGCTGGACGTTGACCACGTCCCAGATCCGAAAACCGCGAGCGTGGGCTATGACCTCCACCGCCCGGGAGCTGCGCAGGGTCCGGGACCCATCCTGCCAGCGGATCACCAGGCTCGTAGGCAGGGGAACAGGCGAAAAAACCGTCGCCACCGCGTAGAGCTTGCCCCCCGAAAGCTTTTCGGCCGGAACTTCGCGCTCGAACTCCTCTCCGGATCGCAGCGTCCTCGGGTCGAGCTGGGTCGTGAAGCGCAGCTTGGCGAGACGCAGGGGCACCGGCGGGATGAGGGGCCGGGCCAGGCGCACCAAGCCCATGGTCAAAAGCAAGACCAACAAAATCGCGCCCGCCTTGCGCCAATCGCGAAAGTCCGAAAGGCGAACCGCCAGCGGCAAGGCCGCCAAAAAGCTTAGCCCTGCCGCTAAATAAAGTCCTTGATGGGTTCGCACCTTGGCCAGCAGCGGAAAGAAAAAATTGAGGGCCGAAAAGGTCACGAGAACGAAGTAGCCCATGGCAAAAAAGCGCGAGCTCCGGAAGACCCGATCGAAAGGAATATCCATGCAGGAAAACACCGCCAGGCCAGCCAGCACCAACACGTAAAGAGCGTTCCAGGATGGGAAGGTCGTCGAGTAAAAGTAAAAGGGCAGCAAAAAAAACAGTGTTTCCTGGTACATCACCCGCGTCAGGTAGGAAACAAAACCCTGGGCCAAGCGCAGGGTCGGGTGGGACGAAACCGCAAACCGCTGGGAGAACCTGGAAAAAAACAGCGTGCTGACCCAAGTGAGGGCCAAAAAAAGTACCACCCATCGGATGTATCCGTAGCGGTTGTGGGCCAAAACCAGCACCAAAACCCCGGTCAAAAGCGCCCACACCGAATGGAGCGTCCAAAAAACCCGCCCGTAGCGGGTGTAAAACCCCTCGAACCGTTCCTGGAGCCGCTGCCAAAGGCTTCGCCACCCTTCAGCCATCGGCCCCCATTCTAGCCCCCAGGGGAAAGGCCCTACCCTCGCAGCGTCGGGTACACTGGCGCGGTGCGCGGGGACGAGCTCACCACGTGGTGCGAGGTTTCGGGGGCTAACCTGGCCCATAACCTCAACCTCTTTCGCCGCCTTTTGAACCCGGGAACGGGCATTGCCGCGGTCGTGAAGGCCAACGCCTACGGTCACGGGGTAGCGCAGGTGGTGCCGGTGCTGGAGGCGTGCGGGGTGGAGATGTACGCCGTGCACTCGCTTCCCGAGGCCCTGGAGGTACGCGCATGTGGCGGCACCAGGCCGGTTTTGATCATGGGCTACCTCACCCCCGGGCAACTGGGAACACTCCAGGATCCCGAATTTCACGTGCTGCTCTCCTCCCGGGAGGTTTTAGCGCGCCTTGCCGCCCGCGGTGCCCAGTTGGGAGTCAGTTTTCCCGTCCATATCAAGGTGGACACCGGAACCCACCGCCAAGGGGTGCCGCCGGAAGAAGCGGCCGAGCTGGCCAAAGATGCCGTCAACGCCGGGCTGTCGGTCGTGGGCGTGGCCACCCACTTCGCCAACATCGAGGACACCACGGACCACAGCTACGCTTTCGAGCAGCTGGCGCGCTTCCGCCGAGCCTTGGCCCGCATCGAGCGGGTCACCGGCCAACTCCCCTACGTGCATGCCGCATGCTCGGCGGCGGCGCTCCTTTTTCGGGAAACGGACTTCACCCTGGCCCGCCTTGGCATCTCCCTTTACGGGCACTGGCCCTCACGGGAAACCTACGTTTCCTGGCTTTTGGCCCACGGGCGGGATGGCATTGCCCTCAAACCCGTCCTTTCCTGGCGGGCGGTGGTCGGCCAGGTCAAAGGCGTGGGCGCCCGCGAGCCTATCGGCTACGGCCTTTCCTACCGCACCACCCGTCCCACGCGCCTGGCGGTGCTGCCAGTCGGCTACGCCGAGGGCTACCCCCGGGCCCTTTCCAACCGCGCCTCGGTCTTGGTGCGGGGGCAGCGGGCACCGGTGCTGGGCCGGGTATGCATGAACATCACCATGGTGGATGTGACCGACATCCCCGAAGCCAGGGAGGGGGACGTAGCCACCCTCATAGGAGCTGATGGCAGCGAACGGGTTTCCGCCGAAGAGCTGGCCGAGCTGGCCAGCACCATCAACTACGAAATCCTGGCGCGCCTGTCCCCAACCGTGCCCAGGTTCCTCACGGAGTGGCCGCAGCACCCACCGGGGCCGTCGGGGGGGTGAGGAGCGCCGCACCCACAGACGACCACATGAGCCGCTGCTCACGGTGCCAGGGCCTTTCGCAAATCTTCGGGAAAGCTTGCTGGACGGCCGGTCTTCCGGCTCAAAAGCAAGTGGTGAGTGCTGCCTTCCGCAAGAAGCTCGCCGTTTTCGCCACGCACCGCGTAAAAAAACACCACGCTGCGGCTTTTCAGGCTTGCCACCTGCACCTCGACAGTGACGAGCTGATCGTAGCGCGCAGGTTTGAGGTAGCGACAGTGCACTTCCGTGACCACCAGGAAGTAGCCCCGGGCCTCCCAAGAGCCGTAAGGAACGCCCCGAGAGCGGGCCAACTCCGAGCGCGCCAGCTCGAACCACACGGGGTAGACCGCGTGGTGCGCCACCCCCATTTGGTCGGTTTCGGCGTAGCGAACCCTCAGGGAAACCGCAAAAACACCCACCAGCCAATTGTAACGAAAACGTGCGAGCTGGGCTATCATTCGTTTCCATGGAGAGCAGTCCCCCCCGCGCTTCCATTGTCGCCAACCAAGAGCTTTCCGGCCCGGGCACCGTGACGACGGTAAACCCTACCACCGAGGAGGTTTTGGCCCACGTGAGCGCCCTCGACGCCGCGGGCGTCAAGGAGGCGGTGGCGGCCGCGGCCAAGGCGTTCGAGACCTGGTCCCGCACCAGCTTGCGGAGGCGTCAGGAGCTCCTCGCCGCGTGGCTGCGGGTCCTGGTGGATCGAAGCGAAGAACTGGCGCGTCTGGTGGCGGGGGAAGCGGGAAAACCGGTGACCGAAGCGCTGCTCGTGGACGTTTTTCCAGCTTGCGAGCACCTTTCGTTTCTCGCGCGCCGGCTTTCCTCCCTCCTAAAGCCGCGCCCCACCCCGCCGGAGCACGTCCTCTTTGCCCACTGGCGGGCAGGGTTTCGCTTCGAGCCTTTGGGGGTGGTGGCGGTGATCACCCCCTGGAACTACCCCATCGCCATTCCCGTGGTGGAAATCGCCCAGGCCGTGGCCTGCGGCAACACCGTGGTTTTCAAGCCAGCCTCAGCCACGGTGCTGTGCGGCTTGGCCTTGGCCGATACCCTGCGCCAAGCGGGTTTCCCGCCGGGGGTCGTGAACACCGTCGTGCTGCGGGGAGCGGACACCCACGCCCTCGTGGACGACCCGCGGGTTGCCAAGGTGCTCTTCACCGGCTCCGTGGAGGTGGGAAAGGACGTGGCGCGGCGCGCGGCGTCGCGCCTGTGCCCCGTTCAGCTGGAGCTGGGAGGCAAGGACGCCGCGGTGGTGGCGGCCGATGCCGATGTCGAGCACACGGCCCAAGGGCTGGTTTGGGGGGCGTTTCAAAACAGCGGGCAAACCTGCGCCTCCATCGAAAGGGTGTACGTGGAAAAGCCCATTTTCGAGCGCCTCGTGGCCCGGATCGTAGAGCTCACCGAAAAGCTCAAAGTCGGCAACCCCCTGTGGCCGGACACCGACCTGGGGCCCATGACCACGGCCGAGCAGCGGCAGGTGGTAGCCGCCCAGGTCCAGGAAGCGATAGCCGGCGGAGCCCAAGCCCTTACCGGGGGGTTCCTGCCTCCCGGCAAGGGGTTTTTCTACCCGCCCACGGTGCTGGTGGGGGCTGGCGAGGATATGGCGGTGATGCGTGAGGAAACCTTTGGCCCGGTTTTGCCCCTCATCCCTGTGGCCTCCCTCGAGGAGGGGATCGCCCGCGCCAACGCCTCCCGTTTTGGCCTTACGGCTTCCGGCTGGACCCGCTCCCGCCGCACCGCCCGCCGTCTGGCTTGTGAGCTTTCGGCCGGAGTCGTGACCATCAACGAGCACGTGGCCAGCTTCGCCGAGCCCTCGGCTAGCTGGGGCGGCCTCAGAGACTCGGGGATCGGCCGCTCCCACGGTCTTTTCGGCCTTTTCGAGCTCGTCAACATCAAGTACGTGGCCCAAAGTTTCTCCGAGGGGGCCTCCCCATGGTACTACCCCTACGACCGAGACCTGGGAGCTTTCTTGCGCGCGGCCTTGCCCGCGCTCTACAGCAAAGGCCGGGTCAAGTTCTCCGCCCTCAAAGCGCTCATGGCTACCGATACCTTTTGGTCCCGGGTGCGCAAGGGCCCTTTGCTCGCCCACTGGCCCAAGCTTTTCCGGTAAGGAGACGCACGTGGAGCGGCGGATTTTGGTGCCGGAAAAGCTCGCCAAGACGTTGGTGGCCGAGTACGCCATCCCCCCGGAAACCCTTATCCCCTGGTCCGGCGACCTCCCCGAACCTTGGACCATCGCCTCGGCCAGGGCCGCAATCCTCTGGCACCGCGACCCGGCCCGTCTGTGCCGGCACCTTTTGCAGCACAAGGACCGCTGGGACTGGATGCACTCCCTGTGGACGGGGATCGAGCACCTGCCGGTGGAAGCCTTGCACCGCTCGGTTTCCGTCTTGACCACGGGCAAAGGAACCGGCGCCATCCCTCTTGCCGAATGGGTTCTCCTCGCCCTCTTGTGGCACGCCAAACGCGTGGAGGAGCACCGGCGCGCCTTCCGGGAAGGGAAATGGGAAAGCCTGGAGCTCCGCGAGGTTTCCGGCACCCGAGTGGTGATCGTGGGCTTGGGTGCCGTAGGCCGGCGCGTCGCGCAGCAGCTCGCCGCCAACGGCGCCGAGGTGATTGGCGTGGCCCGCAACCCACGGCCGGTGCGGGGGTGCGCCCGAGTCCTTCCCATGAGCGAGCTTCCCGAGGCATGCCGCACCGCCCAAGGCCTGGTGTTGGTGCTTCCAGCTACGCCCGGAACGCGCGGGTTAGTCGGGGCCTCGCTCTTAAGGGCCCTTCCGGACGGGGCTTTGGTGGTGAACATCGGCCGCGCCTCGGTGGTTGACGAGGAGGCCCTCTTCCGCGAGCTCTCCGCGGGGAGATTGTGGGCGGCCCTGGACGTGTGGTGGGAGGAGCCGCTGCCCGCCGCAAGCCGCTGGCGCACGGTGGAAAACCTCCTCCCCTCGCCCCACGGCGCCTACCGCACCCAGCGCTTTGCCGCCCGCCACGCCCAGCGCGTGGCCGAAAACGCGCGGGCGTACCTGGCAGGAAGAAGGCTTTCCGCTGCGGTCACCAAACGGGAATGGGCCGAGCTTTTGGGGTGGGAGCGGAGCGGTTCGGGATACCCGAGCCGGGAGGCGGAGGCCCGTCCATGAGCCACGGCAACCCTCCGCGACGGAAAACGGTCACCGTTACGGCGGGACCGGGAGGCCTCACTGGCGGTTTTCCGTTTCCCCCTCGCGACGTGCCCCTCGCCCCCCTCGGCCGAAGGGAAGGTTCCCCCGGCCAGCGCGAGAGCCAGTTCCCCAACTGCCCGCGTTGGCTCGCAACGTTCCGCCGCAAGCAGGTGCCGTAAAGAGCCTGGCTAAGTGTTCGCCGGCGGCTACCCAGTCCCATGGGCGAAAAGGATTAGAATCTTGCCATGATGGAGTCGGAGCGCCAGGGACGCTCAAGTCTTTCTAGGCCCCGGAGGGTCACACCTTGACTTCGGCCCTCGATCCCCTGCTTTTGGAACACGGGGACCTGGGGCTCGTCACCGACCTCTACCAGCTCACCATGTGGGCCGCCTACCAGCGCCACCGCCCCGGGGTGCGGGGGGTTTTCGAGCTGTGGTTCCGGGATCTCCCCCCCAACCGCAACTTCCTGCTCTTTGCCGGCCTCGCTCCCGCCCTCGCTTACCTCCAGGAGCTCCGGTTCCCGCCGGAGGTGGTGGCCGCTCTTCGCCGCTTGCCGGCACTTTCCGGGCTTGGCGAGGATTTTTTCCGCTCCCTGGAGGAGTTTCGCTTTTCTTGCGACGTGTGGGCCGTGCCCGAAGGCACAGTGGTTTTTGCCGGCGAGCCGGTGTTGCGGGTAGAAGGCCCCATCGAGCAGGCACAGCTCGTGGAAACGTACCTGCTCTCGGCCATCTCTTTTTCGACGGTGGTGGCCTCCAAAGCGGCCCGGGTGCGCCTGGCGGCGGGCGACGCCCGGGTGGTGGACTTCGGGTCGCGCCGCGCCCACGGGCCCCAGGCGGCCTGCTGGGCAGCACGCTCGGCGTACCTCGCTGGGCTGGACGCCACCTCCAACGTGTGGGCGGCGGTACACCTGGGGATTCCAGAGTCGGGAACGATGGCCCACTCCTTCGTTTTGGCCTTTCCCGACGAGCTCTCGGCTTTCCGGGCCTTTGCCGAGACCTTTCCCGAGCGGACTTTCCTGCTGGTGGATACCTTCAACACCTTGGCTGCCGTGGAGCGGGCCGTTTCCGACCCCTCCCTGAAGTTTCTCGGCGTGCGGTTGGATTCGGGCGATCTCGCCGAGCTTTCCCGGGCGGTGCGGTCCATCCTCGACCACCACGGGCGACAGGACGTGAAGATCGTGGTTTCGGGCGATTTGGACGAGTACAGGATCGCTGCGCTTCGGGGGGAAGGTGCACCCATTGATGCCTTCGGCGTGGGAACCCGCATGGTGACCTCGGAAGACGCTCCCGCCCTGCAAGCGGTTTACAAGCTGGTGGCGGTGGAGGAGCCGGGGGGGTCACGGCGAGCCGTAGCCAAGTCCTCGGCCGGCAAAAAAACCCTCCCTGGGGCCAAGCAAGTTTTCAGGGAAAGCGACGGGCGGGGCTGCTTCGTCCGGGATTTGGTGCTCGCCAATGACGTGCCACCACCTCAAGGGTTCTTCGAGCCGCTCCTGTCGCCAGTGATGCGGGGGGGGAGGCTTGTCGCCCCCCTTCCCGAGCTTTCGCAAATCCGCGGCTATGCAGCCCAGCAGCTCGCCCGCCTGCCCCAGGCCCAGCGCCGCTTGCAACGGGCCGAACCCTACCCCGTGGTCTTGGCTGTAGGCCAAGGCAAAGCCGGAAGCCACGGACCGCCGGAGAGGTAACGCTGTGGCGTGGGAAATGGTGATCCTGGCTTCGGGGACGCGGGTGCCGCTGGAAGAGGGAAAAGAGTACTACGTGGGTTCGGGCTCGAGCGTGCACGTCAAGCTTTCCGCTCGCGACGTTTCCGGTGTCCACGCGGTTTTGACGGTTTCTCACAACGCCATTCGCGTCGTGGATTTGGGCAGCAAGAACGGCACCTTTTACAACGGCCGGAAGGTCACGACGGCCGACGTGGCCAACGGCGAAACCGTGGCCTTTTCCTCGGTCAAGGTGCAGTTCGTGAAAGCCCAAGGTGAGGGCGAAGCCCCCCTACCGAAGCCGTTTTTGGAAAAGGAAACGTCCCACACTGGGGAGTTTCCGGTGGCCGCACCCGAGGGTGACCTCGGGGCGCTCATTGGGCACTGGGATCTGGCGCCGGAAAAGGCCTACGAGTCGCTCTTGGCTTGGATCGTGGGACAGCGGCAGATCCCCGCCTGCGCCCTGCTCCAGCGGAGCCACGACCAGGTTTCGGTGCTCGCCGCCCAAGGTCACCTCCCCCCCGGTCTGATCGCCAACCCCGCGCTTTCGGCGCTCCTCGCCCGTCCCGCCGTCGGGCCGTGGGAGGCCCGGCAAATGCCGAAGGTGACACCACCCGCGTTCGTTTGCCCCATCGATCAGGACCAAGCTCTCCTCATCGTCACCGGCCGGCGGCTACCCAGCTCCCAGGAGCTGGAGCTTTTCGGCCGCTTGGCGCGAATTGCGTTCCGGCTGGCCGGGATTTAACTCGAAGTTTTGCCGCTGCCCAATTCCGCTTCCCGCAAAAGCTTGTAAAGGGTTGGCCGGGTGATTTTGGCCAGTCTGGCGGCTCGCGACCGGTTGCCACCGGTCTCTGCCAAAAGCCGCGAGACGTAGTCGCGCACGAAAGCCCTTTCCGCCACTCTGAACGGGGGAAGCGGGCCCTCGGCGCCTTTCTCCCCGGCCAGATCTTGGGGCAGGCACCAAGCACCCAGGGGCTCACCCCGGGGGCAGCGGAGAAGCGCCTGGACCACCACCGATTCCAGCTCGCGGACGTTGCCGGGCCACGGACAGGCAGCTAAGCGCGCCACGAACTCGGGCAGCACGGCCACAGGCCCCAAACCGAACTGGGCGGCGAAGGACTCCACAAGCTCAGCGACCAAGATGGGCAGGTCCTCGAGACGCTCGCGTAGGGGCGGAACCGCGATCGTCACCATGGCCAAGCGGTCGTAAAGGTCACGGCGGAAAGCTCCCTCGCCCACGGCCCGCTTGAGATCGCGGTTGGTGGCCGCCACGATGCGCACGTCCACCTTTCGGGTTCGGGTCGCGCCCACCCGCCGTACCTCCCGTTCTTGGAGAAGCCGCAACAGCTTGGCCTGCATGGAAAGGGGCAGCTCCCCCACCTCGTCCAAAAAAAGCGTGCCGCCTTCCGCCTCCTCCACGAGGCCAGGGCGGTCGCGGTCGGCTCCGGTGAAAGCGCCGCGGACCACACCGAAAAGCTCGGCCTCCAAAAGGTTTTCGGGTAATCCCGCACAGTTGACCGCAACGAACGCTCCCCGGCGCCCCGAAAGGCGGTGGAGAGCCCGAGCCACCCGCTCCTTGCCTGTCCCCGGCTCGCCGAGGATGAGCACGGTCAAAGGTAACGGTGCGTAGCGGACCACATCTTGGCGCAAAGCGGCAATCCGGGCACTCGTGCCCGAAAGGCCGCAGTGGTCGAGGGGCGCTTCGGCCACGGGCACCGGCGCCCGCTCGAGCACCAAGCGCAAAACCGCAAGCACCTCTTCGTCCCAGCTTCCGGGAAGCTTGACATGGAACGGGCCAACCCCTTCGCTCCACCCTGTTTCGGGAAGGCCCACCTTGACCAACTCCTTCCCTTGCCACGTCACGGCAAGGCTAGAAAGACCCAACGACCGCGCCAAATCCTCCCAAGCCCGGGAGTTCCACAGCGCCGTCCCTTCGGAAAGCAAACGACTGACAACTCCGAGGATTTCCGCCCAATCCCTGCCATACCTTTTTTCCACAAGCTCCACCCAACCGTCCAGGTTTGCGCTCCGGAGACGGGCTTTGAGGCGGGGAAAAAAGGGGCGGATGGAAGGCATCACATCGAGCCCCCAAAAGGGCGCCAAAAGCACAGCCCTGGCCACCGCCAGAGCTCCTTCCCCCTCGCCCCGGGCGAGAAGCTCCTCGACAGCTTGCGGAAGGGATTGGGCGTTGGTGCGCGCCAAAGCGAGGAGCCTGCCCGTCGCCGCCAGCCCCCACCTCGCGGGTAGGCTTTGCGCGGGCACCGTGCCGTCTCGACTCGCGAGAACCGAAAGGAAAAGCTCTTTTTCGGACGGCTCGGCGTGCCGCGCGAGGGCTTCCGCCTGGGCCAGCTTGCCGGCCAAGAGGGCCAGGTGCCCCTGGACTACGGCCACCCCCTGGCGCAAGTTGGGGTTTTCCGGCAAAGCCGAAACCAGGCTTTCCAGGCGGGCGGCCAGAGTTGAGGCCTCGGCAAGCTTACCCCGCGCCAGGAAGCTCCGAGCTTGCTCGATGGCCAAGAACGCCTCGTCCAGAGCCGTGGTGTCCCCGGCCGAAGCCACCTTGGCCAAAAGTTCCTGGGCCTTCCGCCACTGGAGACGATCGTTGGCCAGCACCGCGCGGTTGAAAGCTGTAAGCTTGAGCCCTCGCCGGGAGCCCGCCAGGGAAAGCCAAAACTCCGCCGCCGCAAAAAGCCTCTCTGCCTCCATGGGCTTGTCCCGGAGCATGGCCACGGCCCCAGCGTCGGCGAGGAGTTCCCCGAGGAGCAAGGGGTTGCCACCCGCACCCACCCCCAGGGCCTGGCGCAACAGAGCTTCAGCCCGGCGGGGATCCCCGTCGCGGATACGCTGCACGCCGGCCAAATGGAGGGCACGCTGGCGGCAGGATGCGGGCAAACCCGACTCCACCAGGTACCGCTCCAAAAGGTCTTCCCCTGCGAGGTACGCAGCTTCCGCCGCCAGCTCCGGGTCGAGGCCCGGCAAGGCGAGGGCTTCCTGCCCCAGCTTTCGGGCTCGGCTCCCGTTGCCCTGGCGCTCCGCCAGGGTTGCCAAAAGCACGAGACGGCGGGCTTCCAAGCGGGCGGGGAGGGCTCCCCGCAAACCTTCGAGAGCCTCCGCGACTTCGAAAACCCCCTCCGCTTCTCCCGCCGCCAAAGCCCACCAAACCCCGAACAGTTCCCGGCGTGGTGGGGAACAATCGCGAAGCCAAGGTTCCCCCAGGGTAAGCCAGCCAGCGGCCAAAGCCGCTTCGGTGACAAAATCGCGAAAGCTAGAAAGGACCGAAGCGAAAGGCCAAAGCCCCAAAACGCTCGATGGGCGACCGCGGTCCAGCTCCGCTTCGCACCACTCGAGAAGCGGGGCCGCCGAGCCGCCGCCGGCAGCCGCAAGCCCCCACCGCAGCGGCCCATCGGGCAAGCGGTCCCGGAACGGCTCGAGGGCCTCGACGTCCACCCTCCGGGCCCCGGGCCAAAACCACCGCCCGAAGCGGAAGGTGACGAGCTGCAAGCGGGCAAGCTCGTCGCACGCCCCTGCCCCACCTACTGCCTCTGCCTCCTGGGGGGAAAGCCCCAACCCCGACCGCTCGAGAGCCGTAGCCAGCTTTTGGGCTCCTGAAGAGAGGGCGCGCCGGAACAGCAGGGGGCGGGTTTCGCCCCCGCCCCAGCTTCCGGCCACGGCGTGGGCCAGGGTAACGCCAAGGGCCGCGCTTTCACCCGTCATCGCCCCGGAGAGGACCTCGGCCGCCTGCCCCTCACCGGCAGCTTTCAAGAGGCACCAAAAGGCCGGCTCGCCAGCGAGGGGCAGGGGCTGGACCTCCGGAACGTTGAGCGTGGTGATGACCAGGGGGGAAAGCCCAGCTGCCAGCCCCTGGGCTTGGATAGGTGCCACTTGCTCCTCACTCAGCTCCCCAACCACCGCTTCCCCAACCGCTGCCAGCCTCCCGGCTAGGCCAGGGTCGTCCACCCGGAAAAGCCCGCCTTCGGCCGGAAGCTGGAAGTGCCGGGCCCACAGAAAACGCCCCCACCCCCCAGGGTGGTCCAGGGTCTTGCCGCCCCGATCCTTGGCTGTGAGCTCGGTTAGACAATGCCGCGGAAAGCTCCAGAAATCCGTCCCCGGCTCGGGGGTTTCCCAGCGGGACGAAAGCTCGGGAACCAAGGCTTTCAAAAACGGCACCAAAACAAGCCACGGCAGGCGCTCCGCCCGACGCCGCCAGGCCAGAGCCCGGGACAAACGCGGGTTGTCCAGCCGCCAGCGGGGAAAGCGCGAAAACCGAAGCACTACACCTTCCCGTCCGCCCGAAAAGCACGCGCTCCTCATGAGGCTTCTTTCCGGGTAAAAACCTTGCTCCAAGAAAAAGGCCACGGCTGCGGCCAGTTGCGCCGCCAGTTGCCGACGGGCGAGGTACGGCAAGCTCCCAGCGACAGCCAAAGGCGAGCCACCGTCGCCGTCGGGGCCAGGGAGGAACGGCGCGTCCCAGAGGGCCAGGGGGTGGATCGCTGTCGGGTCCATCAGCGCGCCAACTGCCCCCACGCTTGCCAGAAATCGGGCCAGGATTTGGCCACGCAGGAAGGGTCGGCAAGGCGCACGCCGGGGGTGACCAGCGCGGCCACCGCCAGGGCCATGGCCACCCGGTGGTCCGCTTCCGGGGAAAGCGGTCCGGCCACGGCCACGGGCTTCCATTCGCCCGGGGCCCAGAAACGCTCGCCGTCGGCCTCCACCGCAAAACCGAGCTGCCGCAGACGATGGGTCATGACCGCCACCCGGTTGGACTCCTTGAACGCCAGGTGGCCGAGGCCGGTAAGCGTCCCTCCTCGCACCGCGACCAGCACGCTGGCGGCGGGGAAGAGGTCCGGAGTGTCGCGGAGCGACGCCTCCAGGGGGAAGCGAGCGGCTCCCCGCACGCGAACCCCGTCCCCTCCCACCTCCACGTCGCAGCCGGCCACCCGGAGCAGATCGGCTACGGCAGCGTCGCCTTGGAGGCTCGGGTACCGCAGCCCACTCACCCGCACATCCCCGCCCGCCACCGCCACCCCCACCAGGGGAAAGGCGGCCGCCGACCAGTCCCCCTCCACGGCCACCTGGCGCGGGCGCAGGGGTCCCCGCACCTCCACGGCGTTTTTCTCGAACCGCACCTCGGCCCCGAACTCGGAAAGAACTCCAGCGGTCATGGTGACGTAAGGCCACGACGGCACCGGCCCCGAAAGTTCCACCCGCAGCCCGCCCGCAAGATACGCGCCAACGAACATCAGGGCCGAAAGGAACTGGGAAGACTCCCGGGCCTCGAGGGCAACCACCCCGGACCGGAGGTGCCCGCCCTCGACCACCAGCGGCAGCTGGTCCCCCTCCATGCGCCCCCCCAGCCTCCTCAGGGCCGCCACCAGGGGGGCGATGGGACGCTCCCGCAAACGCGGGACCCCGTCCACGTGGAAGCGGCCCGGCAACGCGGCCAAAACAGCCAAAAGCAAGCGCAAACCGGTGCCGTTGTTTCCCAAAAAGAGCTCCGCTTCCGAAACCGGAGAAAAGCCTTCGACCCTCACCGTGGCTCCGTCCACCGCCACGGAAAACCCCACGGCTTGGAGCGCCCGTAACAGAAGTTGGGGGTCCTCGGCGGCAGGGACGCGGGCGACGCTCGAGGGCGAGCCGCTCAAGCACGCGGCCAAGAGGTACCGCTGGGCAAGGCTTTTGGAAGGCGGCACCGCAAGCTCGCCAAAAAGCCCTTCCCGCGCGCTCGGCAACTCCAGCTCTTCGAAAGTCACGACCCGGCATTCTCCCCGCCGGTGTTTGCGCCCGTCAAGACCCTGCCCCACATTGATGGCATGCAGTACGCCCTCGACGCTTTGACGCAAGTGCGGAACGAGCTGGTCCGCCCCACGCCCTCGGGAAAGCTCGAGTGCGTGGCGTGCGCCCACCGTTGCAAGCTCGCCCCTGGGGCCCGCGGTGTGTGCCTCGTGCGCTTCCGCGAAGATAGCGGACTCCGCGTGCCCTGGGGGTACACCGGCGGGGTGGCCGTGGACCCCATCGAGAAAAAGCCGTTCTTCCACCTCCTCCCCGGTGCCCGCGCCCTGTCCTTTGGCATGCTCGGCTGCGACATGAAATGCCCGTACTGCCAAAACTGGTTCACGTCCCAGTCCCTGCGGGACCAACAGGCCACCACCGAGGCCGTCCCCACCACTCCGGGAGCTCTCGTGGCGGCGGCCCAGCACTACCGTTGCCCAGTCATCACCTCCACCTACAACGAGCCGCTGATTACTGCCGAGTGGGCCCACGACGTCTTTGCTCTCGCCAAGGAGCACGGCATTGCCGGAACCTTCGTCTCCAACGGCCACGCCACCCCGGAGGTGCTGGACTACCTGAGCGACGTGCTCGTAGGCTACAAGGTGGACCTCAAGAGCTTCAAGCCCGAAAACTACCGGCAGCTGGGGGGCAAGCTGGAGGCCGTCAAGGAAACCATCCGCCTCCTGTGGCAGAAAGGCATCTGGTGCGAGGTGGTGACCTTGGTGGTGCCGACGTTCAACGACTCGGAAGAGGAGCTTGCGGCCATCGCCGAGTTTTTGGCCTCGGTTTCCCCGGATATCCCGTGGCACGTCACGGCGTTTCACCCGGACTACAAGATGACCGACCCACCCGCCACCCCCGTGGCCACGCTCCTGCGCGCCTGCGAGATTGGGCGAGCCGCGGGACTGCGGTACGTGTACGCAGGCAACCTTCCCGGTCGGGTGGGAGAATGGGAAAACACCCGCTGCCCCACCTGCGACACCACCCTCGTGGCCCGCTGGGGGTTCGAGGTCCTGGAAAACCGCATCACCCCCGAAGGCACCTGCCCTTCCTGCCAAACCCCCATCCCCGGCCGGTGGTGCCTGTCGCCTGTAGCCGCTTAACGCTAGCCGCCTCGGTCCGGTGCTACCATGCTTGGCTCGGATGAGCGTGCGGATTGTGTCGCTGACCTTGGAGGGGTTCAAGTCGTTTGCGTCGAAGGTGGAGCTTTCCTTTCCGGGAAGCATCGTCGCCATCGTGGGTCCCAACGGCGCCGGGAAGTCCAACATTTGCGACGCCATTGCCTGGGTACTGGGGGAACAGTCCGCCCGCCTCCTGCGCTCCCAGACCATGGGGGACGTGATTTTTGCCGGCTCTGCCGGCAGACCCCCAGCTTCCGCGGCCCAGGTAACGCTGGTTTTGGAGTCGGCCGATGGCACCGGGCCCCGACGCTTGGAGCTTTCCCGCCGCGTGCTCAAGGACGGAACCTCCGAGTACCGCTTGGGCGGGCGGCGGGTACGGCTCAAGGACATTCAGGACACCCTGGCGGAAGCTGGCCTCGCCACCCGCGCCTACGCCATCATTGAGCAGGGCCGCATTTCCCAGGTGCTGTCCACGAAGCCCACGGACCGCCGGGCGCTCTTCGAGGAAGCGGCTGGAATCAGCCATTACCGCCTCCGCCGCCAGGAAGCGGAGCTCAAACTCGCGGAAACGAGGGCCAACCTGGAGCGGGTTTCCGACATCGTGGCGGAAGTGCGTCGGGAGTACAACAGCATCCGCCGCCAGGCCCGCCAAGCCCAACGCTTTGCCCAGCTTCGGAGCGAGCTCGAGGCGGTCAAGAAGACGCTTTCGCTTTTGCGCCTCAAGCAAACCTCTGAAGAGCTCGAAAAGCTGGAGCGGGAGTTGGGCGCCGCCCGGGAACGCCACGCTCAAAAGGCGGCCCAGCTTTCCCAGGCCGAGAGGGAGCTTTTCGAGCTCCAACAGTTGTGGGAGGAAAAAGCTGCCGCGATTGCCGCCCTGCGGGAAGAGCAGGGGCGTTTGGCCGGGCAGTGCCAGCGCCTCGAGGGGGAGGAAACCTCCCTCCGGCGGGAGCTGGAAACCCTCCGCCGCCGCCAGGAGCAGGTCACTTCAGCCATTGCCGAAACCAGCGAGCACATTGCCGCCGAAAGCCTGAAGGAGGAAGAGCTATCGCGGAAGCTGGCGGAGGCTCAGGAGGAAGTCCAACGCGTCCAGGCCCAAGCCTCGGCCGCCGAAAAGGCGGCTGCCGACGCCGAGATACTCGCCCGGGACGCCGAAGCTCACGCCGAAGAGGTGCGCGAGAAGCTCCTGCGCACGGTTGCCGCTGCCACCGAGGCCCGCAACCGCTTCCACCGCTTGCAACTGGAAGTGGAGCACATCCGCTACCAGCAAACGCGCCTGGCGGCGGAGCGGGAGCGCTTGGAGGCCCACCTCCAGCAGGCCGCTACAGGCGAGCAGGAAGCAGCGGCGCAGGAAAAAGCGCTGGAGGAAGCTTTCCGCGCCGTCCAAGGGGAAAGGCGCGATCTCGAAACACTGGCTGACGCCTTCCGCCGGGACCTTGCCGAGCTCAGCCAGAGGCGGGACGGTGTGGAACACCAGCTCTGGCAGGTGCGCCACGAACGGGAAGCGGTGCGGCGGGCGCGGGCACAGCTGCGGGCCCTGCCGGAAGCTCTGGCCCGAGTCCTGGAGGAGCGACAGTTGGCCGGCAGCGTGGCCGACTTCCTCAACCCGCCCCGGGAGCTGGCGGAGCTTTTGGACCGGGCCTACGGCGAGCTCCTCACGTTGCCGGTGGTGGAAGGGGAGGAAGCGGCCGCCCGCGTGCTCGAAAAGCGGCCCGCGGGCGAGACCGTCGAGGTCGCCATTCGCGACACGAGCCTCCCACCCCCCGCCACGACCTTTTTGGCGGAAGCTGGCGTTGCCCCCCAGGAGCTGGGGTGGCTGGCGGCGTCCCTCCCCCCCTTGGCCGTGGCGAGCGACCCCAAACAGGCCCGGGAGATCGCCCGAGACCCCAACGTGGTGGTGGTTCTCCCCGGTGGCGGATGGCGCCAGGGGCAGCGCCTTCGGGTAGGGGACGGGCGCCGGGGGCCCGCCGGCGCTCTCCAGCTCAAACAGCGCGAGCACGAGCTCGGGGAGCGGGAAGCAGCCCTCACGGCGGAAAAGGAGTTTCTCCTGCGGGCCATCCAGGGAAAGTCCGCCGAGCTCCGCGAACACGAGGAAAAGCTTGCCGCGGTGGCCAAGCTCGCCCGGCAGCGCGCCGAAGCCCTCGCCGAAGCTTCCTCCCGGCGGGAAGCCCGACACCGGGAGAGAACCCGCTTGGAGCGGGAGCTTTCGGCCTTGGGGGTGGAAGCGGCGCGCCTCGCGGACGATCTCGAGAAGGCCCAGGAAAGCTTGGCCCATGCCGAAGGGCAAGCTAAGCTCCTGGAGGACCGAGCGGAAGGGGAAACGGCGCAAGTTGAGGAAGCCATGGCCGCCGCCCGAGAGGCTCGCAGCCGCGCCGCACGGGCCCATACCGAAGCCGAACGGTGGCGGGGGCAGCTTGCCCTCGCCTCCGAGCGCTGCCGCTTTGCCCAGCGCGAGCTGGAGCACCATCGGCGTGCCGCCCTCGAGCTTGCCCGCGAGCACCAAAGCCTGCTCGAAGAGCAGGGCAAGCTGGGACAGCGCCAGGAGGAGGTGGCCGAGCTTTTGGCCCGCACCCGCGGTGAGCTCGAGCGCTCCCTCAAGCTTTTGGCCCAGGGGCGGGAAACATTGGCCTCCGCCGAAGGCGAGCTGGTCCAGCTCAAAGAGCTCGTGGAAGCGCGAAAGCGTGAGGCGGCACAGCGGCGGGAGGAGGAGCAGGAGGCCAACCAGCACGCCGTCGAGCTGACGGTGCGGGTGGCGGAGCTTTCCTCCCAGCGCGCGCACCTCGAGGAAGCCTTGGGGGAAATGCCGGAGGTGCGTGTTTTCGAAACGGCCGATCGGGAAGCTCTCGCTCTCCGCCAGAAGGAGCTCGAAGAGCAGCTCGCCCAGCTGGGTCCCGTCAACGAGCTGGCGGTGCAGCAGGAAGCGGAGCTGGCCGAGCGCTTTCGGTTCCTTTCCGAGCAAAAACGGGACCTGGAGCGCTCATTGCAAAGCCTCCAGCAGTCCATTGCCGAGCTGGACGCCACCTCCCGGGAGCGCTTTCAGGCCACCCTGGCCGAAGCCAACCGCCACTTCGGGGAGGTTTTCCGGGAGCTTTTTGGCGGTGGCGAAGCCCAAGTGCTGCTTTCGGACCCCGAAAGCCCCTTGGATTCGGGGGTCGAGGTCAAGGTGCGCCCCCCAGGCAAACAAACCCAGTCGGTGCTTTTGCTTTCCGGAGGCGAAAAAGCTTTGGCGGCGGTGGCGCTGCTTCTGGCCCTCTTCCGCATTCGTCCCGCCCCCTTCTGCGTCCTCGACGAAGTGGACGCCCCTCTCGACGACCTCAACGTGGAGCGCTTGTGCCAGCACCTCCGGGCCTGGGCGCACAAAACCCAGTTCCTGCTCATTACCCACAACCGCCGCACCATGGCCCACGCCGACGTGCTCTACGGCGTGACTATGGAGGAGCCAGGGGTGTCGCGGGTCGTCTCGGTGCGTCTGGAGGAGCCGTGAAACTCCAAAAAGGCTTTCGGGAGCTTGTCGTTTTGGCCTCCGGGCTGGCCTTGGTGCTGGTGGTGCCGCTGGTGGTGGACCTGGGCTGCTCGGGACCCTTCCGCACCCCCAAGGCCCTTTTGGCGCAAAGCCTGTGGGCGGTGTTGGCCGCTCTGTTCTTGGCGCGACCGTCCTGGGACCCGTTCTTGGCGCCGCCGGCAGCGGTGGCGGCGGCCGGGCTTCTTTCCGCCCTGGCCACCACCCCAGCCGCGGCTTACGCAACTGTCCCGTGGCTTTCGGGGGTTTTGGGATGGGCAGCCGTGAGGTCCCTGCCTGGGGAAAAGCGTGAGCTTTTGGCTCGGGCCGTGGTCTGGGCAGGCTTTCTCGAGGCCCTGGTGGCGCTGGCGTTTTTCGACCCCGAGGGGCGGCCATCGTCGTTCCGCCTCCTGGAAAACCTGGAGGGACGCTACGCCTGGCTGGGGACCATGGGAAACCCAGCCGATGTGGGGAGCTTTCTCGTCTTGCCTACGGTTCTGGCCTTGACTTGGGCCTTGACGGGCACGCGGCGGGTCCTCTGGCTGGCCCTTGGCCTCGCGCAAGGGGCGGTTTTGATGGCCACCCAAACCCTTTCGGCAATGGCGGCGGTGCTGGTGGGTCTCGCCGTCCTCGCCTTGGCCCGCCTGCCCCAAAAGCGCCGCCTGCCAGCGGTGGCAACCCTGGCCCTTGCGGCTGCGGTCCTAGTTTTGGCCGCGCCCCCCCTCCGCGAGCGGTTGCAAACCGCATGGAGCCAGGTTCAGCACGGCGGGTGGCTGTGGGCGGCCAGCGCCCGGGGAGCCGCCTGGACCGCGGCCCTGCGGATGGCGGTGGCCAACCCGATCTTCGGGGTCGGTTTTGGGCAGTTCGAGGCCCATTCCTTCACCTTCCTTCGCACCGAAGAGCTGGCCGAGCGCGGACGAATCCTGGGCATGGAAACGGGGTTTGGGGAGGCCCACAACGAGCTTTTCCAGTACTGGGCGGAAACCGGGGCCGTGGGCCTGGCGCTTTTGGCTTTTGGGTTGTGGCTGGCGTGGCGGCAGGGCCGGCAGCAAGGCACCCCAAAACCGGCCCCACGGAAGGGACTCCCCCTGCCTCCCGGACCCCTTGCGGCGGCTGCTGCGGTGGTGGCTTTCTTCCAGTTTCCCTTGCACTTGGCGGCCATCGCTGCCCAGTGGGCGGTGCTGGCGGCATGGCTCTCGCCACCGCTGCCGGCTCCGCGGGGAAGCTGCCGGGTGGGTGTGGCGGCGGGTTTGGCCCTGGCAACGTTGGTGGTCGGAGGAAGCTTCCTCCAGTGGCGGGCCTACCGCGCGGTGCAGTCGGCCGAGGTGCTCGTGACGCTCCTGCGTCAAAACCCGCAAGCCCCCCAGCGGCAAACCCTGGCCTTCGAGGCCTTGCGCGGTTTGCAGCGCAAGCTCGCGCTTCTCCCCTGGGACTACCGCGCCCAAACCACCGCTGGAAACCTCGCTCGAGAAGCTGGGGATTGGCCAGCGGCCGCCTCCCACTTTCGTGCTGCCCTCAAGCTTGCCGAGCGCCCGGAAACCCACTTCAACCTTGGGGTTGCACTTTACGTCCTGGGCCAAGAACCGGATGCCTTGGCCCACCTGGTGCGGGCCGTGGCGTTGAACCCGGGGGTGTTGCGCTCGGTCAGCGACAAGGTCCTGGCTTCGCGGCTTTCAGCTGCCTTAGAGAAGGCCGGGTACTTTGCCAGGGTGCCGTGGGCCCGGGACTGGTTGCCCAAGTAGCCTCGCTTCCCGCACAACCCGCGAGCGTCAAGGCGTCCGCGGCTTGAGGGGGCGAAGGAGGATGACCTGCACGAGCGGCTGGTTTGGACCAGGCGCCACCAGAGGCACCCCCAGGGTGGCCTCGAGAACCGTGCCCCAAGGTCCCCGGCGGGTCACGCTCACCGCCACCCCGGAAACGGGGGACGCATGCCGCTCCTCCTCCCGGTTCTGGAACCACCCCACGCTCCCCGAAAGCTCCAGCCGCTGCCCCCGGCTCGCGGAAAGGGCCACACCGGCTTTTACCACCGCGACCTTCTCAGCCAGAACCCTCCCTCCGGGGAGACCCACAAATCCCGAGCTGCCGAAAAGGCCCCCCGGGGAGAAGCTGGAAAAACGGTCCGTTCCGGTGGAAGAAGAGGCGCGCCCGGATGCAAAAAGCTTCAAAAACGGTGAGGGGGCATGTTCGAAGCTGGCAAAAAGCTCGCCCCGGGAAAAGCGCGGCTGGCTTGCTTCCCCGAAGCCCCAGGACCGCCAGGAAAGCCTCTCCCCCCGCTCCCACTGCGCCCCCACGATGAGCTCCCCTTTTTGCCAAAAGCCCTCAATTTGGGCCCAGGTTTCGACGGTGCTTGGTGGCAAGCGGAAACCAGGGGCGGTGTTTTTCGTTCGGGAAAATCCCAAGAAATCCGCCCCGACCTTGGCCCCGAGGCGAAAGGGGCCGGCCTGGCGGGCAACCCCAAGGCGCAGCTTTTGCCGAAAGGTGGTGATTTCTTCCGCCTTTGCCTCTCGGTCCCGGCGGAAGCGGGTATTGCTGAAAGGGACGAGCTGCAGAAAAATCTGGACGGAAGGCTCCCAACTGCGGCTGGGGCGGCTCCAGGCCAGATCGTTGACGGCTCCCGCCAAAAAAAGGCGCAGGTGCTGATCGCCGCGGAAGGCGAAGTCCAGAAGTTGATAGCCAGCCAAAGGAACGGGAAAAGAAAAACCCGGATCCCAAGCCACTCCCCCGAAGAGAAACGACTGCCGCTTTCGGCTGCCGGTACCCTCCCGCCGCCCTCCGGAGCCGTCGGGCTCCAAGGGCACCGCCTGGCCCTTTCTCTCCCGAATCATGGGCCTTTCCCCCCGCCACGCCTCGGCCCTGGTGGCAACCGTCTCGGGGTCGTTGAGGCGCGGATCCTCCAGGTTGAGCTCCCGGTGCACCGTAACGAGGCTGCCGAAACTCTCGACGGTGTCGTCCCCCACCACCGTCCTCGGGAGCCATACCGGCACCCCTTCGAGGAGGAGCAGGCGATTCCGGGTCTGGGATCGGCTCCGCCGCACTTCCCCCCGGGGAGTTTCCTGAAAGGCGTCCAGGCCCAGGAGACCAAAGGTAGCGGCGTCCACGTACGCCTTTCCCCACCGCCGCTCTCCCTGCGCGTCCTGCCGGAACGCCAAAACGTACACCCGCTTCCCATCCAGCTCGCTTTCCCCCACGAGCTCGTAGGCGTAGGAGGGCGCCAGCTCCAGAGCAAGCGGCGGCACGGGCGGGGCTTTGGGCTGAATGAGGGGAAGCTCGGGGAGGTCTTCCACCGGCCACGGGGCTCCGTCCACCGTCGCTTCCCGCAGCTCCCAGTCGCGCTCCAGATCTGGTGTGAAAAACACCGGGCCCGCCAGGCCCAACTCGAAGCTGCGCCCCAACTCCTGGACGTAAACCCGCACTAAAAGCCGCTGCCACGCGGTGAAGCTCTGCACCACCCGTTGCTGCTGGGCCACCTGCCGGTGGTGGCGGGCCAGGATTTCCCCTGCCGTGAGCTCCCTTTTTCCCCGTACCTCCACCGCTTCCAGCCCCCCGGGAGGCAAAGGGCGAGGCACCACGAGAAGGCCGCCTTCGGGCGCCGCAGGCAGCACCACCCTCGCCTCTTCCCCGTGCACGGACACATTTACGGTGAGGCTCCCCTCCCCAACGAGGAACGAGGCTTGGGATGCCACCCAGGCCGTGGGCAGCTCCACGATGCCACCAGAAAACCCCGGCGGCAGGGCCACCAAAAGCGCCAGATCCGAGGCCCTCCCCGCCGTCGGGAGGGCTTGGCCAGCGGCCCGGGCCGGTGCCGGCTCCGGGTAAGCCCCTTCCAGGGCGCGGGCCCAAGGGGGATCGCCGGGGACCAGGAAAACCTTCACCCCCCAGCCCAAAGCGCGGAGGGCCTCGGCAGGATCTGCCGCTTCCGCCACCAGAGCTACACCGGGACAGCAACCGGTAAGTGCCGCCCCTTCCTGCTCCGACCGCACCACGACCCCGTCTAGCTGCTGGAGCACGGCTTTCTCGGCCGCGCCAAGGCCAACCACAGGGTGATCCGCGGCCAGGGAAACCAACCGCTCGAGGAACGCCTGGCTGGGTTTTTCGGGCAGCACCACGAGGTAGCCACAGGCCTCGGGGGGGCTTTCAACCTGGGCAAGGTCCACCACTGCCCAGCTCGAGGGGCCCAAGCGCGGGTCGGGGATGGTGGCGGGAAGCTGGGCAACAAGGGCCAAGAGCAGGCCGGTCACGGGTGAGCGACCCCATGGGGGAGCTTTTCACCCGCCGGCACCGGGAAGGATAGCCAGTTTTCCTCCGGCGTAATGGGGCAGCGTCCGGTGAGGCCGTAGGCACAGTCGGGGTTGTAGGCGCGGTTGAAGTCCAGCTCCACCACCCCCGAGGGCAGGCGGGTCAGCTCCAAGTACCGCCCCGAGCCGTAGGTTTCCTTACCAGCCAACGAGTCCCGAAAGGGGAGGAAGAGGTGGTCGGGGTAGCGATCTCGAATGTCGTCCAACTGAAAAACGGTGAGGGTTGCCCGGCCCGCAGGAAGGCTCACCTCAACCCTCCCCACCCGGTGGGCGGGGCGCACGGAGCCGTCGGAAGCAGCAATGGCGACGGGCTCAGGGGGCACGACGGGCACCAGGAGGGCCTTGACCTTGTAGGCCGGGTCATAAGGGAAAAAGCGAATGCCGGGAAACCCCTTGGCTTGCTCGGGGGTCATGGCCTCGCGGATCGCCGCCTCCCGCCCTTCCCGCCACCTCCGCTCGCCCTCCGGCAGCGGCGCCGCGCATGCGGCCAAAGCCACAGCGAGCAGGACAAAGACGCGCGCCCTACCCATGGCCCTCAGAACAGCACGTACTTGAGGAAAAATTCGTCAGGGGTCATCTTGCCTTCGGCAAGCTCCGCGGCTTGCTCGGGGGAAATGCGGAAGATCCCCGCTTCCCGCCCGGCCTCGTTGAGCAACCGCAGCTCCACCTGTTCGGGAGTCCGATCAGGCGCTGTTTGCTTCAAAAGGTGGTAGGTCATGCACACCGCTTCCAGGGCCCGGGGAACCTCCTTTTCGTTGACCTGCACCTCAAGGTAAAAGAACTCCGGCCGGCTGCCCTGACTCGTTCGGTAAAGGTAAAGGTGGTAGCGCTCCAGGGCTTCCTGAAAGGCACGGTCCACGCCCTTGTCGCGGTACGGTTGCTCCCGCAAGGTAATTCCGGGGGTGGGGGTGGGACGCGCCGCCTCTCCCGTGGGCTTGGCCACCTCCCCCCGCCGCTTACCGAGGGTGGTCAGGGCCGGGGTGGGGGTCGGGGTTGGAGGTGGTGGACCCTCCTCCCCTAGGGCCAAAAGCTCCGCGTCGCCCAGGCCCATGGAGTTGATCTTTTCGGTTTTTTCCACGTTGATTTGGTCGAGGGGGAGGGACACCACCGCCCCATTTTTCAACGTGATGACCGCCAGCTTCCCCTTCACCTGGAACTTTTCCCGCGCCACCACGCGCTTGCCGTTCTTAAGGTAAACGACGTACACGGCATGGGCCGTGCCCAAGCCCACGACCAGTACCACGAGGGCCGCCAGTACCTTTTTCACGTTGACAACCTCCTCATCTTCGCTAGTATAGCCGGCAGTTGGGGGGATCGTCATGCTCATCGTCATGACCGTCAATGCCACCCAGGAGGAGGTGGAGCAGGTCAAAAGGCAGGTGGAGGCCGTGGGCCTCACGCCTCACGCCATTCCCGGGGCGCAAAGGGTCGCCATTGGCGTCACCGGAAATCGGGACGTGGTGGATCCGTCGCTTTTCGAAAACCTGCCCGGGGTTTTAGAGGTCATCCCCGTTTCCCACCCCTACAAGCTCGTAAGCCGGGAGGTGAAACCCGAGGACACGGTGGTTTGGGTGGGGGGTGTACCCGTTGGCGGAGGGCACTTTGCGGTGATGGCCGGGCCCTGCTCGGTAGAGGGGCCCGAGCAAGCGCTCCTGACCGCCCAGGCCGTGAAAAAGGCCGGAGCCCACATCCTCCGAGGCGGGGCCTTCAAGCCCCGCACCTCGCCCTACACCTTTCAAGGCCTCGGGGAGCCGGGGTTGCGCATCCTCCGGGACGTGGCTCGCGAGGTGGGCATGCCCACCGTCTCCGAGGCCCTGGACGAGCGCTCCCTGGAGCTGGTGGTGGAGTACTGCGACATGATTCAAATTGGCGCCCGCAACATGCAGAACTTCTCGCTCCTCCGCCTCGCCGGAAAAGCCCGCAAACCGGTGCTCCTCAAGCGCGGGATGGCCGCCACGGTGGAGGAGCTGCTCATGGCGGCGGAATACCTCCTGGCCGAAGGCAACTACCAGGTGGTACTGTGCGAGCGCGGCATCCGCACCTTCACCGACCACACCCGCAACACCCTGGATTTGGCAGCGGTGGTGGCGGTTCAGCGGCTTTCCCACCTGCCCATCATCGTGGACCCCTCCCACGGCACCGGCAAGCGCCACAAGGTGGTACCGCTGGCGAGGGCCGCAGCAGCGGTGGGCGCCGATGGGCTGATGATCGAGGTCCACCACAACCCCCAGCAGGCTCTTTCCGACCGCGCTCAAGCCATCGTCCCCGACGAGCTTTCCCAGCTCATGGTGCAGCTCCCGGCCATCCTGCCCCTCACGGGCCGCCACTTGGCTCGAGCGCGCGCTGCGGTTGCCGCCTCCTGAGGGCTCCGTGCTGGCCGTACCTTGGCTTCTGGCAACGGGTCTCGCGATCATGCCCTATGCCGATGTGCACAGCGGCCAGCGGGGAGTGTGCGTCACCGAATGGAGCGGCGGGGAGAAAATCACCATTCCGGTGGAGGTTGTGGGGACCCTTCCCGGCAGCCAGCCCGGCCAGCGGGCCGTCCTCGTGCGCCTCGACGACCCCCGTTTCGCCGATGCTGGCGTGGTGGCGGGCATGAGCGGCTCGCCCGTATACGTGGACGGCAAGCTCCTGGGGGCCGTGGCTTTCGGCTGGAGCTTTGCCCGCGAAGCCCTGGCGGGAGTGACGCCCTTCGAGGACATGAAGGCCATCCCTTCGCCCCAACCCAGCCCCCAACCCATGGGTTTGGAATGGCGTACCGGCCCAGGCTGGCCCGGAAACCTCGCTGCCGGAGGGTTGGAAAAACCGCGGGAGGAAAACCCGTTGCAGCTGCTCGCCGCCGCCTTCAAGGGGGAGCGGGACCTGGCTTCCCTGCTGCCGCCCGCACCGCCATCTTCCCAGGAGCTGCCCCTCGCTTGGGGTGGGGGAGGGAACAGCTTTTGGACCGAAAAGTTTTTCCGGCCCATGGGCTTTATGCCGGTCCCCGCCGCTTCCCAGGAAGCGAGCGAAGGCGAGCCTGAAGCCGGCGACATGGTGGCGGCGGTGCTCGTGTGGGGTGACGCTGTGCTCGCCGCCGGTGGCACCCTCACCGCCCGCGACGGCAGTACCTTTTACGCCTTCGGTCACCCCCTCATTGCTGCCGGCCCCGTGCGCATACCTGCGGCCCGAGCGCGGGTGTTGGCGGTGCAGTCCTCCTTCGCTCTGCCCTTCAAGATCTTCACGGTGGGCAAGGCGTTCGCAACCTTTGTCGCCGACCAGCCGGCAGGCATGATTGCCGTAGCGGGAAACCCACCCCCGGGCCTTCCGGTGACGGTGACGGTGCGCAGCGGCGAAAGCCACGACCGTTTTCGCTTTTACATGGCTGACGTGCCTGTTCTCAAGCCGCTTCTCGCGGCTTTCCTCGTGGCTACCAGCACCAGCGCCCGGGAGGGCCCCAACGCCGATCTCACGGTGGACCTCACCGCCACCGCCCGCTTTGCCGATGGCCGCGAGCTCACGATCCGGCAAAACACCGCCGGGCCCGACGCCGTGGCGAGGGCAGCGACCTTCACGGGAGCCCTCGTGGGCGTCCTGGCCAACCCGCCCTTCGAGGCCCCCGAGCTGACCGCTCTCGATCTGACCGTGGCTCGCTCCCCCCACGCCAGCGCCACCATTCTGGACGCCATCCCCCAAAGGCGCAGGGTCCGGCCTGGGGAAACCCTTCCGGTGGCCGTGCGGCTCCAGCCCTTTCGCGGTCCGTCCCAGACCAAGAGCTACACCGTGACCATCCCCCGGGGGCTCGGGCCCGGCAAGGTGGACCTCATCGTCGCCGACGGTGCCTCTTTCGCTGACTACGCTGTGCGCAGCGAACGGTGGTCGCCGGCGGACTTTCCCCAGCTCCTCGCCCAGCTTTCCCGCTTGGAGCCCAGCTCCACCCTCGTCCTGGCCCTAGAAACGCGGGAGACGGGGCTTTCCCTGCCTGCCGGGCCGATGCCAGCGGTCCCCCCCTCCGTTGCCGTTTCGTGGTCCAAGACCCTATCGGGAAACACCGAGCGCCTCACCACCAACCTTTCGGTTTCCACGCGCGACGCCTTCCCCTGGCCCTTGGTCGGAGGCGTGCGGGTAAGCGTGGAGGTGCTCCCCGCGGAGGTCCCATGACGCGCCTGCCCTTTGGCTTCGCCTTTCTCGTGGCCATTCCCGCCCTCGCGGCCCCAACCCGGTTTTTCACTTTGGACACACCGGCCAGTTTGGCGGGCTCCCGCTTCTTCGGTGTGGCTGTGCGCCCCGATGGGGGTCTTGAAGCCCTTCCGCCCCTGGTTCCCCTCGCCACCCTGGCCGAGCCTTTGGCCCAAGCCTTGGCCGTAGATAGCCAGGGGACCGTGTTCGTAGGCACCGGCCACCCGGCGCGCCTGTACCGGGTGGCGGAAAAGGGCACCGAGCTTTTGGCGGAGCTTTCGGCCGACCAGATCACCTCCCTGGTGGTGGCTCCCGACGGTGCCCTTTACGCCACCACCGCACTCCCCGCCACCCTCGTGCGTATCCGGGGCGGCAAGCTCGAAACCCTCGCCACCCTTACCGAGGGCAACTTCTGGGATGTGGCGTTTTTTGCCGGCAAGCTGGTTCTGGCGGCAGGAAACCCGGGAAGGCTTTTGACCCTCACCCCCAAGGGCCTGGAGCTGGTGGCGGAAATCCCTGACCGCCATGCCCGCTGCCTGGCGGTGGCCGGTAACCGGCTCCTCGTGGGGACCTCGGGTAAAGGGCTCATCCTTGCCTACGATGGCGTGACCCTCGGCGTGCTTTACGATTCGGCTTTTTCGGAAATCTCGAGCTTGGCGGCCACCCCCGACGGCAGCGTGGTGGCTACGGCCCTTACCGGTGACCCCACCCTTGGTCAAAAGCCCGGGGAAGGCCAGCCCACCGTGACTGTCAGCACCGGTGCCGCAAGCGGCGAGACCGGCCGTTTCGCCAGCGAAGTCTTGCGGGTTTCCCCGGAAGGGGCGGTCACCACCCTGGCCCGTTTCGAAAAGGATCTCGCCTTGACCACGGCGTGGGACACGAGCCAGGTTTTGGTGGGCACGGCTCTCGAAGGCAAGCTGTTCCAAATCCTCGATACCCAAACTCTGGAGCTCGACACCGTGGATGCCGGCCAAGTTACCCGCATCGCCCAGGGAGGACAGGTCGTCCTCACCCAGGAGCCGGTGAAAGTGCTCGTGCGCCGAGGCCCCCCCCACGGCACCTTCACCTCGGCCCCCTTGGATGCTGGGCAGCCGGCGAGGTGGGGGCGCCTGGCGGCGGTGGTTTTCGGGCCGTGTACGGTGAGCTTTCGGTCCGGCAACAGTCAGGAAGTCAACGACACCTGGAGCTCCTGGTCGCCGCCCGCCCCCTGTACGGAAACCCCCATCCCCGCCCCCCAGGCCCGCTTCCTCCAGGTGAAGCTGGAGCTGGGGCCGGGTCGAGCCCAGGTGGAGCGCCTGCAGGTGGCCTACAGGCAAATCAACTTGCCGCCCAGCATCAAGGAGCTCAAGGTGTACGCCCCGGGGGAAGTCTTCCTCAAAACCCCGCCCCCCTCCGAGCGCATCGTCGAGGTTTCCCACCCTGATCTTTCCGGCATCTTCACGACCTTGGAAGACGAAAAAGACACCCAAGCCCAGCTGGGCAAGAAGTACTACCTGGTCGGCTACCAAACCGTCTCCTGGAAGGTCGAGGACCCCAACGGCGATCCCGTGCGCTTCCGGGTGGAAATCCAGCGCCAGGGCGGGCCGTGGTGGCCGGTGCGGGAAAACCTGGAAAGCGTGCAAATGGCCGTGGACACCCAAGCCCTGGCGGACGGCCTTTACCGCTTCCGCCTCACGGCCACCGACGCCCCGGGAAACCCCGAACAACCGGCCCAGGCCCAGGCCGTGTCCTCCTGGTTCGTGGTGGACAACTCGCCTCCCGCTGTTTCCGTGCGCCGTGACGGGGCTTTTTGGATCATCGAGGCGGCAGACGAGCTTTCCCCCATTGCCGTTGCCGAGTACAACCGCGACGCCGCCCGCTGGCTACCCCTCGCCCCCGAAGACGGGCTGTTGGAAGGCACCCGGGAGCGTTTCCGCGTGCCCGTGGCTCCCGGCACCCACGTTCTTTCCGTGAGGGTCATTGACGACCACCACAACCGGAAAGTCGTGGCGGTGGAGGAAAAGCCGTGAACGCCGCCCAAGGGATTCTGGCCGTTTACCCTGGCAGCTTCGATCCCCTGCACATGGGGCACGTGGACATTGTGCGGCGGGCGGTGCGGCTTTTCCCCAAAGTTTTGGTAGCGGTCCTGGAAAACACGGAAAAAAAGCCCCTTTTCCCCACACCCGAACGGGTCGAGCTGATCCGCCAAACCTTTGCCGAGCTGCCGCAGGTGGCCGTCACCTGCTTTTCCGGCCTTTTGGTGGACTTCATGCGGGCCACCGGGGCGCGGGTGGTCCTCCGGGGGATGCGCGTCGTTTCGGACTTCGAGTACGAGTTCCAAATGGCGCTCATGAACCGGCGGCTCTGTCCCGAAGTGGAAACGGTGTTTCTCACCCCTCAAGAGGAGTACACCTACCTCTCGTCCCGCCTCATTAAGGAAATTTGGGCGCTCGGCGGCAACGTGCGCGGCTTGGTGCCGCCGCCGGTGCTGGCCGCTCTCGAAAGCTTGCGCAAAGCCTCGTAGCGAAGCCTCCCCGCGTGGGCACGACGCCAAAGGGCAGCCCAGCGGCTGCCCCTATTCCGGTAAACCTCGTCGCTGCGTCTTAGAACTCGAAAACGTCGGTGTCCAGGACCCCAGCGAGCTGCTTCATGACCGCTGAGGTGACCGCTGCCGAAGCCCCAGCCACGATCGCGGCCCCCTTGCTGCGGCCAACGAGGAAGCCCAACGCTGCCGCCACACTCACCGAAAGGAGCGGGTGCCGGCGCACCAGGTCGCGCCAGTCAATTTCGCTGGGAATCACCCTATCCAGGAGGAAATCCGCATCGAGCCGCTGCCGCCGCGGCGGCTCTTCCGGCTCCTCGTCCTCGAACCCCTCCAGCTCGTAAACCTTGGAACCCTCGTCCTCGTCGCGGCGGATGTCTTCGTTCATGGCTTACGGCTCCCGCTTCCGCACCAGGTACCCCACCACAAACCCCACCGCCAAGGCAATGAGCACCGACTTGCCGGGGTTGCGCCGGATGTACTCCACCACGTCGTCCCGCATCTCCTTCACGTCAATTTCCTCTACTCTGGCCTTGACCTTGGCGTAGCCCTTCTTGACCTCGGCCGCCAGCTTCTCGTACTGCTGCTTGGCTTTTTGGTACGCCTCCTCGGCGGCTTCCCGGGAGCGGCCGTAAAGCTCCCCAGCCCGTTCCCGAGCCACCTCCAGCGCTGCCCGGGCTTCCGCCAGGTACTCCTTGGCCTTGGCGTAAGCTTCCGCGGACGCGGTGCGGAGCTTCCCGTACCCTTCGCCCAAGGCTTCCTTGGCCTTTTCCATGGCCGCTTCCGCCTGGCTCACGGCATCTTTCGCCCCCTCCACGATCTCCTCCGCCGCCTCGCCGGCTTCCTCCAGCTTCTCCTGGATCTTCTTGGCCACTTTGCCCTTCTCCTCGTCGCTCATAGCCACCTCCCGTGCAACACATGTATTCTACCCTCCTCACATTTTCCTCGCAACAAACTGCACCCGCTCCTCTCACACGGGGGGCCGCTCGCAACCCACCCACCCATCCGCTCGCTTAGCCCGCTATCTCACGCGGGGGGCTCGCGCGCTGCC
>JBAMMG010000055.1:0-28499 GCA_039793905.1 Thermoanaerobaculum sp.
GCTGGCCGGAGGGGGTGAGGCGGCCTTCGGGGAAGCGGGCCAAAAGGCGAAGGGCCAGGTCGTGGGAGGTGGGGGCCGAAGGGTCGAGGGCAAGCTCGAGGCCTTTCCCGGTGCGGCGGATGCGGCGGATGCGGTGGGCCTGGGCCACCTGGCGCAGACGCTGGAGCAAAAAGAGGTTTTCCAGGGACTTGGGAAGAGGCCCGAAGCGGTCCGCCAGCTCTTCGGCCAGAGCTTGGAGCTGCTCGGGGCTTTGGGTAGCCGCCACCCGCCGGTACATGGAAAGGCGCAGGGCTTCCTCGGCCACGTAGCTTTCGGGGATGCGGATGTCTAGGCCCAAGTGCAGCTCCACCGCGGGCGCTTCCTCGGGGAGGGGCTGGCCTTTGAGCTCGGCCACGGCTTCCTCCAGGAGGCGGCAATAGGTTTCGTACCCCACCGCTTGCAGGTGCCCGTGCTGCTCGGCCCCCAAGATGTTGCCTGCGCCCCGAATCTCCAAGTCCCGGGCCGCCACCCGAAAACCCGCTCCGAGCTCGGCAAACTCCAGGATCGCGGCCAGGCGGGAGCGGGCCTCCTGGGTGAGGGCGGCATCCGGGGGTACCAGCAGGTAGGCAAAGGCCAAGCGGTCGGAACGTCCCACCCGGCCCCGAAGCTGGTAGAGCTGGGCAAGCCCGAAGCGGTCGGCGCGGTTGACGATGAGGGTGTTGGCGTTGGGGACGTCCAAGCCGTTTTCGACGATGGCGGTGGCCAGGAGCACGTCGGCGCGGTGCTCGAAAAAGGCGTCCATGGCTCGCTCCAACTCCCGCTCCGGCATTTGCCCGTGGGCCACCACCACCCGCGCCTCAGGCACGATTTCGGCGAGGAACTTGGCCATGGCCGGGAGGGAGCTGACGCGGTTGTGGACGAAAAACACCTGGCCCTTGCGGGAAAGCTCCAGCTCGATGGCTTCGCGGATGACTTCGGGGTCGAAGGGCACCACGTGCGTTTGCACCGCGAGCCTGTCCCGAGGCGGGGTCTCGATGATGGAAACGTCCCGAAGCCCTAAAAGCCCCAGGTTTAAGGTGCGGGGAATAGGGGTGGCGGACATGGCCAGGACGTCCAAGTTGGCCTTGAGCTTCTTGAGCTTTTCCTTTTGCGCCACGCCAAAGCGCTGCTCCTCGTCCACGATCAAAAGCCCCAGGTCACGGAAGGAGACGTCCTTGGCCAAGAGTCTGTGGGTTCCAATGACGATGTCCACCGACCCGTCGGCGAGCCCCGAAAGCACCGCCTTTTGCTCGGCAGCGGGGAGGAAGCGGGAAAGCATGCGGATTTCCACGGGAAAGCCGGCAAAACGCCGGGTGAAGGTCCGGAAGTGCTGCTCGGCCAGGACCGTGGTGGGGGCCAGCACCGCCACCTGCTTGCCGTCCATGACCGCCTTGAAGGCGGCGCGCATGGCCACCTCGGTTTTCCCGTACCCCACGTCCCCCACCAGGAGGCGGTCCATGGGGCGGGGGGATTCCATGTCGCGTTTCGCCTCGGCCACCGCCTGCTCCTGGTCGGGGGTAAGCTCCCACTCGAAAGCCGCTTCGAACTCCTTTTGCCACGGCCCGTCTTTGGAAAAGGCGTAACCTGGGGTCACGGCGCGGGCGGCGGCAACAGCCAGGAGCTCCTCCGCCAAGTCCTTGAGGGCCTTTTTGACCTTGGCCTTGGTTGCTTTCCAGGTACTGCCCCCCAAGCGATCCAGGCGCGGAGGTGCGGCTTCTCCGGCAGCGTACTTTTCCAACAGGTCGGCCCGCTCCATGGGCACCAAGAGCCTGGCCCCGCCGGCGTACTCCAGCTCCACGCACTCGTGGCGCAGGCCGTCCAGGGTCACGGTGCGAAACCCCAAAAAACGCCCGATGCCGTGGTCCCGATGAACTACGTAATCCCCAACCTTGAGGTCGCGAATGTCGAAAAGCACCTGGGCGAGGGTGCGGGTGCGGGGCGGTGCCTTGGGAAGCGTGGTGAGGTCCTCGCGGCCAAAAACCGCAACACCGGCTTGAGGCCAAATAAACCCGTGCCCCAGATTTCCGGATACGATGCCAATCCCGCCCTCTTCCGGAAAACCCATACGGAAGGGCAGCTCGTGGTCCCGGAGGAGGTGGGCGAGCCGTTCCGCTTCCCCGCAGCTTGCCGCCACCAGCACCTGGCTCGTGCGCGACGCAAGCCCCCGTCGCAGCTCCTGGACGAGGATGTGGGGGCGAGACGCCAAAACCGGGGCCGGCTGGGTGACCAAACGGAGGGTTTGGGGGTGCGAGGGGGTTTCCAGCTCTTCCACCACCCGCGCCGAAGCCAGAGGTGCGAGGCACGCTTGGGGTTGGCTGAGCCACGCTTCCGGAGGTGGGAGGGACAGCTCCCGGGAAGCCGTTTGATGGGCGCGGGAGACCGCCGTCCAGGCTCGGACAAGCTCCCCTTCCACCCCTGCCGGCTCCACCACCACCAGGGTTTCACCGAGCTGCCAGCCCGGCCTGCTTGCGTGGGCCAGGCAGGCAAAAGGCGCGACCCGCGGATCCGGGTTCGGCTCCGCCAGCATTTGGGCGGCGAGGGGGTAGCCTTGCCCTTCCAGGAGGCGGGCCGCTTCCTTTCGGACGCTCGGGGTGGCGGGGAAGAGCGCCATGGGCTCAAGGACCAGCTCTCCCCATGGGGCCACCGAGCGCTGGGTCTGGGGGTCGAAAATACGGATGGCCTCCAGGCGGTCCACGTCGGCCAGCAAACGGAAGAAGCCGCTGGCTGTGCCGAGATCCAGCACCTCGCCGCGCAGGGCGAACTCCCCGGCTTCCTCCACCACGTCCACCCGGTGCCAGCCTTCCTGTACCAGGAACGAGGCCAACTCGGGGAGGTCCAGCTTCTGGCCGGGGTGAAAACGGCGGCAGCGGGCCAGTAGGGCCTCAGGGTCGGGAAAGGGGAAGGGGAGGAGCCGCGCCGGAAGGACGAGGCGCCGCACACGCCCCGCCGCCCACCCCACGAGGGCCGCCACCGCCTCGGCGGTGGCTCCCAAAGGGGAACCTTGGGGCGCGTAAGGGAGAAGCGCGTGGGCGGGCAAAGCGGCTGCCGGAACTTCGGGAAAGAAAAGCTCGTAGGCACGGACCAGCTCCTGGGCGTCGGTGGGTGAGGGCACCACCACCACCGCTCGCGAAGCACCGGCCGCCACCAGCTCGACCCCCAGCACCCGGGCCCCAGGGCACACCCCGGTGACGCGGCGTGGTGCGACCGGCCGCAGGGGCTCGAGGGCGCGGGCCAGGATGGGGAAGGTGCTCATCGGGCTGGGAGCCGGGAAAGCTTGCCCACCGCTTCCGCCACCATGGCGGCGGCGCGTTCCACGTCGTCCTCGGTGGTGAAGCGGCCCAAAGAAAAGCGTAAGGCGCTGTTGGCTTCGGCGGCGCTGCGGCCGAGGGCGAGAAGCACGTGGGACGGCTTGGGCTTGGCGGTGGCGCAGGCGGAAGCCGGAGAAACCGCCAAAAGCGGCAGGGAAGCCACAAGCGCTCCTGAGTCCAGCCCCACGAAGGAAACGTTGAGGGTGTTGGCGACGCGGTGGGCCGGATCGCCGTTTTCCAAAAGCTTGGGGTAGCAGGCGAAAAGCCTCTCCCGCAAGCGATCCCGCAGGCGTGCCAGGCGCGCTGTTTCTTCCGGGAGGCTCGTTACGGCAAGCTCCAACGCCTTGGCCAAGCCCACGATCCCAGGGACGTTGAGGGTTCCCGAGCGGAGCCCCTGTTCCTGGCCGCCCCCCGAAAACAGCGGTACGAGCTTGAGGGGGGGCTTTTGGCGACGCACCACCAACAGCCCCACGCCTTTGGGCCCGTAAAACTTGTGGGCGGAAAGGGAGAGCAAATCCACCCCCAGCTCCCGGAGGTTGACGGGAACCTTGCCCACCCCCTGGGTGGCGTCGCAGTGGACGGGGATCCCCCGCTCGTGGCACAGGCGAGCGATTTCCGCGACCGGCTGGATGGTGCCCATTTCGTTGTTCACGAGCATAACCGAAACCAAAACCGTATCTTCGTGGCAGGCACCGGCCACGGCCTCAGGGTCCACGACGCCGCTTCCCCCCACCGGCACGGTCGTGACCTCGAACCCCTCCGCCCGCAGGCTTTCACAAACCTCGAGCACCGCCGGGTGCTCGATGGCGGTGGTGACGATGTGCCCCTTGCCGCGGGCCCTGGCCAGCCCCTTGATGGCCAAGTTATTGGCTTCGGTTGCCCCGGAGGTGAAGGTTACCTCCTCGGGGGAAACCCCCAGGTGGCGGGCAACGGTGACGCGGGCGGTGTCCACGAGCGCGGCCGCCGCCCACCCGTAGGCGTGGGTGCGGGAGGAAGGGTTGCCGAAGTGCTCGGTGAAGGCGGGCAGCATGGCTTCCAGGACCGCGGGGTCCACCGGCGTGGTGGCGTTGTAGTCCATGTAAATGACCTTGTTCATGGCGCGTCCTCCCTGAGGCGCATCCAGTCGGCGAGGGTAGGGGGGACAGCCTCCGCAACCACGCAGCCGGCCAAGGCCACCGGCTCCAGCTCAGCAAAGCCTGGCCGCCGCCCCCAAAGCACGGCCAGCTCCACGCCCGGGTGGGGACCGGTGGTGGTGCGGAAGGCAAAACGCCCGCCGGGTTGGATGGAAAGAGCCCCGGGGATGCTCATGCGGCTGCCGGGAAGAAACTCCCGGGGCTCGAACCACGCCTTGCGCGGCGGGTAACTGTAGCTGTGGCCGCCGGGGATCGGTCCCGTCCCGGGAAGGGGCTCCCACAGCACCTCCACGGCCGCCGCTTGCCAGGGGAGCCGCACCCGCCCCACCACGGACCACGGGCTCCGCGCCTGGCAAATGACCGGCCCGAGGGTGACCTCCGAAAGCTCGGTGGCCACCTCGTGGGTGAGGACCAGCCTTTTGGCGGAAAAGGCAACGCCAACCCCCATATGGGTGGCAAAAGGGGCGAGGAGGGTGCGGCGGTGGCCGTCCGCTGGTGGGGTTTCGGCCAACATGGAAGCCGTGAGCTCCACCGCCAGGGAGGGGACATCGCCGGCTTGGAGTTCACCCGTCGTGGTGTAGCTGCCCACGTTTTCCCGATGGAACCCCGTCCCGCCAACCAAGAGGTAGCGAAGGTAGGGGGGCACCCCATCGCTGGCGAAGTGGCCACTCCCCCCTTCCGCCAGGAGCTTCCGGCAAAAGGCTGTACCCACCCGCTCCAGGAGCGAGTCGCGGGTGAGGGGGGCGAGGCCGTGTTCTTCCCGGGCCTTGTTGACGACGGCCAGCACCTGCTCTCGGGCCACCGCCAGGGGGTCGGCGCCGGCGGCGAGGAGGGCCAAGGCCAAAAGGCTATGGTAGGCTTGCTTCCGGGGACGATGGTGCGCTTTGGAACGGCTGGCTGGCGGGGTGTGGTGGGCCAGGAGTTCACCTTCCGCGAGGTGCGGCGCGTCCTCTGGGCCTTGGCCCGCCTCTTGAGCCGCGACGGCCAAGCAGGTCCGGTGCTGGTGGCCTACGACACCCGCTTGCTTTCGCAAAAACTTGCCAGCGAAGCGGTGGATGTTTTCACGCACTTTGGCCTTCCCACGGTTGTCTCGGACCGCGATCTCCCGGCCCCGGCCTTGGCATGGGCGGTGCGCCAGTACCGGGGGGCGTGCGGGGTCATGTTCACCGCCTCCCACAACCCCCCAGAATACAACGGCGTCAAAATCTACACCAGGGACGGGGTCCTGGCGGGGCGGGAGTTCACGGACCGAGTGGAAGCGGAAGTGGCGAGCTTGGCATCCGAGGGTGAGCCGTTTTTCCTGAGGCGAAGCGAGCTGTGCCGGGTGGAGCCGTTGGGCGAGGGCTACCGTTTGGCTTTGGAGCAACACGTGGACTGGGATGCCGTGCGCCGCTTGCCGGGGAAGGTGGTGGTGGATCCCCTGTTCGGCACGGCCCGGGAGTTTTTGGACCGCCTCCTCCTCGCCCATGGGGTTCCAACTCGGGTCCTCCACGCCACCAAGGACCCGTATTTCGGAGGGTACGCCCCCGAGTGCACCCCGGCCAACCTCTCGGCCCTGCGGGAAGCGGTGCGGGAGGAGGGCGCGATCCTCGGTCTTGCCACCGACGGGGATGCCGATCGTTTTGGGGTCGTGGACGGCTCGTGCCGGGTTTTGCCAGCGAACCCCGTGCTCGCGGCCCTCGTGGATTACCTGGCCGGGTCCCGTCGCCTCAAGGCGGGGCCTGGCGGGGTGGGAAGGACGGTTGCCACCACCCGGCTCGTGGACCGCATTGCCCGCGCCCGGGGCTTGGAGCTTTTCGAAACCCCGGTGGGCTTTCCCAACCTGGGTCCGCTTTTGCTTTCGGGAAGGGTCAGCGTCGGGGTGGAGGAATCGGCGGGGTTAGGGGTGGCCAGCCACCTCCCCGAGCGGGACGGGATCTTTGCCTGCCTGCTTTTGGCGGAAATGGTGGGAGCCTCGGGGCTTCCCCTGCGCACCCTGTTGCGCAGCCTGGCATCCCGCTACGGTACTTTGCTTTCCCGGCGCCTGGCTCTCCCCCTCCGCGAGGAAAGCCCCCGTGCCTTGGAGCGCCTCGGCCAGGCCAACTTCCGGGAGTTTGCCGGCGTGCCGGTCACGCGGGTGGAGCGGGGGGATGGGCTTCTCTTGGAGCTTTCTGGCGGTGCCTGGGTCTTGTGGCGGCTTTCGGGCACCGAGCCCAAGGTACGAATTTACGCCGAGGCGCCCACCACGGGTCTCCTGCGGGCGTTGGTGCGGGAGGCCAAGGGTGTGTGGCGGCGGAGCGAAGAGGAGGTGCAGCATGTTTGAAATCGTCGCGGTTCGTGGGCGCGAGGTCTTGGATTCCCGGGGCAACCCGACGGTGGAAGCGGAGGTGGAGCTGGCTTCGGGTGCCGTAGGATGGGCGTGCGTGCCTTCCGGCGCCTCTACCGGCAGCCGGGAGGCCCTGGAAAAGCGGGACGGCGACCCCAGCCGTTTCGGAGGCAAAGGAGTCCTCGACGCGGTGAAGGCCATCCACGAGGAGCTGGGGCCAGCGGTCATGGGCTTGGATGCCCGGGACCAAGCGTTCGTGGACAAGACCCTGCGCGAGTTGGACGGTACCCCCGACAAATCGCGCCTGGGCGCTAATGCCATCCTGGCCGTGTCCCTGGCGTGCGCCAAAGCGGCTGCCGCCGAGTGCGCCTTGCCCCTGTACCGGTACCTGGGTGGGGCGGGGGCCGTGGTCTTGCCGGTGCCGCTCATGAACGTCATCAACGGCGGGGTGCACGCCGATAACTCCTTGGACATTCAAGAGTTCATGCTGGTGCCCTGGGGGTTCGATGCCTTTCGCGAGGCGTTGCGGGCGGGGGTGGAGGTCTTCCATGCCTTGAAGGCCAAGCTCAAGGCTGCTCACCACGTGACGTCCGTAGGGGACGAGGGGGGGTTCGCCCCCAGCCTCCCTTCCAACCGCGCGGCGTTGGAGTTCCTGGTGGAGGCCATTGAGTCGGCAGGGTACAAACCGGGCGCCCAGGTGGCCTTGGCCATCGACGCCGCCGGTTCGGAGCTTTTTACCGGCGAGGGCTACGATTTGGCCGGAGAAAAGCGCTTCGGCCTCGATGCCGGGGACATGGTGGCCACCTACGAGGAGTGGGTGCGGGATTTCCCGCTGGTTCTCATCGAGGATGGCTTGGCCGAGGGGGACTGGGAAGGGTGGAAGCTCTTAAAAAAGCGCCTCGGAGACAAGGTGGTGCTGGTTGGCGACGATATCTTCGTCACCAACCCTGCCATCATTGCCCGCGGGCAGCGGGAAAACGTGGCCAACGCGGTCCTCATCAAGCTCAACCAAATTGGCACCTTGAGCGAAACCCTGGAAGCCCTGCGCCTTTCCATGCATTTCGGGTGGAAGGCGGTGGTTTCCCACCGCTCCGGGGAAACCGAGGACACCACCATTGCCGATTTGGCGGTGGCTTCCGCCTGCGGTCTCATCAAGACCGGCTCGGCATCCCGGGGGGAGCGCACGGCCAAGTACAACCGGCTCCTGCGCATCGAGGAGGAGCTCGGGGAGGCAGGGAGGTTTGCCGGACCATGGCTCTTCGGCCCCTCCGCGCCGTGAAACTTGCTGGCCTGGCGCTGCTCTTGGCCTACTGGGGGTGGAACTTCATCGCCGGCCAGCGAGAGCTTGCCCAGGCCCGGCGGGAGTATGCCGCCTTGGTTGCCAGAAGGGATACCCTGCGGGCGCGGGCAGCGCAGCTTCGGCGGGAGGTGGAAAGCCTCCAGCGCGATGCCGAGAGCCGTTCCCGCGCCGCTCGGGAGCTTTTGGGGGTGTGCGGAGTGGATGAGAAGGTCGTGATCCTTCCGGAGCCCTAAGGGCGCCTGGGGAGGCTAGAATAGGCCCAGCCATGGAAGCGGAGCCGAAGGCCATAGGCCGTTTCGAAATCGAGGGCGTCCTCGGGCGGGGGGCCATGGGTGTCGTGTACCTGGCCAGGGACCCCGTCATTGGTCGCAAGGTTGCCCTCAAGACCTTGGTTTTGCCGGAGGGGGCGGAAGAAGCCGAGGAGTTCCGCCTTCGCTTTTTGCGGGAAGCGCAAGCGGCGGGGATCCTCAACCACCCGGGGATCGTCACCGTGTACGACGCCGGGGTGGACGAAGCCACAGGGCTTTCCTACATTGCCATGGAGTTCGTGGAGGGGAAAAGCCTGCGGGACCTCATGCGCCAGGGCTACCCCTTCTCCTACTCCGACGTGGCCCGCATCGGTGCCGCCCTGGCGGTGGCTTTGGACTACGCCCACGCCAAAGGGGTGGTGCACCGGGACATCAAGCCCGCCAACGTCCTCCTGACCGACCAGGGGGCGGTGAAAATCACGGACTTTGGGGTGGCGCGCCTGGCCACCTCCAGCCTCACCACCACCGGGCAGTTCATCGGCACCCCCAACTACATGTCCCCGGAGCAAGTGACCGGCGCACCGGTGGATGGCCGCTCGGACCTTTTTTCCCTGGGGGTGGTGCTGTTCGAGCTTTTGACGGGCCGGCGCCCGTTTGTGGGCGAAAGCCTCACGGAAGTTTCCTACAAGATCGTGCACGAGCCGGCGCCGGTGCCATCGCAGGTGCGCCCGGGCCTTCCCCCTGCCTTCAACCCCATTATCCTCAAGCTCTTGGAGAAAAAGCCCGAAAACCGCTACAGCCGCGGGCTGGAGGTGGCTCGCGCTTTGGAAGCCTTGCGCCGGGTGCTGGCGGGAACCGGCGAAATTCCGGTTTCGAAGGCCCCCGAGCCAACCGGGGCAACGGTTTCCCAACCTGTGGTGGTGAAGCCGGAAATGGCCGCCACGGCCACCAAAGCCACGGTCCTCGCGGACCAAGCGGCCCCCAAAGAGGAGGAGGGAAAGCAACCTTCGGTGTGGCGCTTGCCCATCGCCACCCGCTGGGTGGTGATCCTTTTGGCCGCGGTCACCCTGCCGCCGGCCTTGTTGATGGCGTACCTTTACGGCAAGGTGGACCGCGGCCCCTTTGGGGGTCCCCCGCCGGGGGAGCCGGCACGCCGCCACGAGCTGGCGGTGGCCTTGCGGCAGGCGGCGGCCTTGGCGGAAACCGACCCGGAAGCGAGCCTCGAGCGCCTCAAGCTCCTTTGGGACCAGGCCCCCGAAAGCCAAGCCGCACGGGTGATCGCGGCCAAGGCGCGAGGGGCTTTGGCTCAGAGGCAGCAGGTGGCGGCCAGGCAAGCTCGAATCCAGAGCCTCCTCGACCAGGGCATGGAGTCCCTCCGTTTGGGTCAAGCTTCCCAAGCCCGTCAGGCCTTCCAGGCGGTCTTGGAGCTCGATCCGGAAAACGTCATGGCCCAGAGGGGGCTGGAGCTGGCCAAAAGCGGCGGAGGGGGAAGTCGGCGAGGGGAGCTCCCCGTGCAGCGGGTGGGCCAGGCTCCGCCGCCGCCGGTGGTGGAGGGCCCCGCCCGCCTGGAGCTTTACTTCAACTCCCCGTTGAGCAAGGGGGAATTCCAGCTGGAGCTGGATGGGGCGCTTTTGGGGCGCAAGGCCTTCGATTTTGGAAGCAAAGGTTTTTTGGGGATAAGGCGGCGGGGAAGCGGCATCGTCGAGGACGCGTTTACGGTGCCGTCGGGGAATCACAAGCTTTTGGTGCGGCTTTTGGGGGAGGAAGGGAAGGTTTTGGGCGAGCAAGTGTTCACCGTGCAACTGGCCCCCGGAGCCCGGTACGTGCTGCGGGTGGAAATGTTTTCGGAAAAAGAGGTGCCGCGTTTTTCCCTTTCGTCCCGCAAATGAGGAGGGTTCGATGAACTTTTGGTTTTTTGCTGTGCTGGTGCTGCCGCTGGTGGCCTTGGGGCAAGAGCCTGCCCCCCGGGTTCGGTTGGAAACCAACATGGGGGTCATCGTGATCGAGCTGTACCCCGACAAGGCTCCCAAGACCGTCGCCAACTTTCTGGAGTACGTGCGCTCGGGTTTTTACAACGGCACCATCTTCCACCGGGTGGTGCCGTCCTTCGTGGTGCAGGGGGGCGGTTTCGATACCAATTTCCGGCAAAAGCCCACCCGCGGGCCGGTGGAAAACGAAGCGGGAAACGGCCTCTCCAACCTCCGGGGAACGGTGGCCATGGCCCGCACGGCCGAGGTGCATTCCGCCACCAGCCAATTTTTCATCAACCTCAAGGACAACACCTTCCTGGACCACCGGGATACCACCCCCCGGGGTTACGGGTACTGCGTGTTTGGCAAGGTGGTGGAGGGGATGGACGTTGTGGACGCCATTGCCGCCATCCCCACGGGGCCCGGGGGGCCTTTCCCGGGCGAGGTGCCCCAGAAGCCTGCTGTGATCCTCAAGGCCGAGATGGTGTCCAGTCCACCCACAAGGTGACGGTCCGCCCGTCCCGGGCCACCGCCACCTGCGGCGCGCCGTTCCTGCGGAAGTGACGCAAAAGCCCGGGCGCGTGTGCGGCCACGAGCTTTTCGGCGAAGGCCGCGTCTTCCGGCCGCTGCACACGGAGCTTCCAGCACAAGGCCCAGGTATCCGGGTCGCTTTCGCTTCGGACCAGGCGCAGGCGGTCGCCGTCCCAGGCACGGGCGAGCCTTCCTGCGGCCTCCTCGCCAGCGAGCGGAGCGAGCCAAAAGCGCATTGCCCACGCCCCCAAGGTGTCGGTGAAAAGCTCCTGAAAGCCTTGAGGTACGGGCGGCAAGGCATCGTTGGTGAGGTGGTGGCAGGGTGAAGCGAAGAGGAGCGCGGCCGTGCACTGGGGAGGGTTGGCCACGAGGCGATCCACCGCCGGCCAACCGCCCTTCTCGAAGGCCGCAAGCACCGTGCGGAGCCCTTGGGCATAGGGGAAGGCCAGATCCTCCACGAAAAAGTCGCCGATGTCGGCGGCCCGGGCCAAAGACTTGCTGCTTTCGGCGATGGCTTCGGCAGCCTTCTCCAGGCTTTCGGTGGGGGGCGGCGATGGGCTGGCCAGGGTCAGCATGACCAGCATGGCTTCCCCCTCGGCAATGGCCGAAAAGGTGCGCTGGCGGTCGGAGTTGTCTTTGATAGCCAAGAGCTTGGTGGGCAGCCGGAAGCGCTTTTCCTGGGCGGCGTGGGCGAGCTCGTGGAGCCACACACCGGCAGCGTCGCTTTCGTCAGGGAGCGGCTTGTCCACCACCACCATGGTGTCCCGGGAGGGCTCGTAGTACCCCAGCACCTGGGAGGCGTAAAAATCCAAGAGCTTCGGGAACAAGTCACGGCGCGGCGGCACGAACCCCAACCGCTGGAGGACCTCGAGGAAGAGCTGGGGCGGCAGGGGGAGCTCGGAGGTCAGCTTGGCCTTCAGGCGGTCGGGAAGCGCCGCCTCAGGCAAGAGCTCGCACCGGGGCTGCCAGGTGGCTGGAAGCCGACGCAGCTTGCCCACCTTGTGAGCCTCGGCCACCAGCGCCGGCGGGCAAGGAGAGGCGCCCCAGGCCGCCAACGCCAGAAAGAACGATGCCCAAAGGGTGCTACACTTGCGGAGCATGGCCGTCAAAGCCAAAATGTCCCTCACTTCCGAGTATGAAAACATCGAGCTTGCGGAAAAAATGCTTTTCGAGCTGGCCCGCCCCCACGTGGACGAGGAGCAGCTCTACTGGGCTGCTATGGCGTTGCGGGAGGCCCTGGCCAATGCCATCAAACACGGCAATAAGCTTAACCCCCAAAAGCGGGTTTTCGTGACCATCACCCTCGAAGAGGGCAACGAGCTGCGGATGATCGTGGAGGATGAGGGGGAGGGGTTCGATCCCACCCAGCTCGGGGATCCGCGCAGCCCGGAAAACCTGCTCAAAGAGAGCGGGCGGGGGGTTTTTTACATCCGCCATTTCATGGATGAGGTACACTTTGGCCGTTCAGCCAGCGGCGGAAGCCGCGTGGAGCTCGTCAAGAAGCTGGCAGGGAGGAGCGCATGAAAGGGAGTTACCGCGACGTAGGGAACGTGAGGGTTCTGGACCTTTCGGGGAAGATCACCATCGGCGCTGGGGATGTGGAGCTCCGGCGTCTCGTGGAGGAGGCACTCGCCGCCGGCAAGCACAACATCCTCGTCAACCTCAAGGACATCACCCACATTGATTCCTCGGGAATTGGCGAGCTGGTGTCCTGCTTCACCACCGTCAAAAGGCGCGGGGGCAGCATGAAGCTTTTGAACCTCCCCCCAAAAATCAACGACATCCTGCAGGTGACCCAGCTCATCACGGTTTTCGACGTTTACGCCAGCGAGGCCGAAGCTCTCCAAAGCTTTGCCACCTCTTGACGTGGTGCGCGCCGCCGTGGATCGGGCCCTGGCCCGCCTCCTGGCGGATTTGCCCCCGGGGCCCCTAGGTGCCGCCATGCACGCGGCGGTGTTCCCCGGCGGCAAGCGCCTGCGGCCTTTGCTGTTGGTGAGGGCGGGGCAAGCCTTTGGGGGTGAGCTTGAGCGCCTGTGCCCGGTGGGCGCGGCGTTGGAGCTCGTGCACGGTGCGTCCCTGGTGCTCGACGATTTGCCGTGTATGGACGACGCCGATCTCCGGCGGGGGGTACCGGCCCTCCACCGGCGGTTCTCGGAAGCTACGGCCATTCTCGCCGCCTTTGGCCTTCTGGCGCGAGCGGTAGCGGCGTTTCCCAGCCTCCTGCGCGAGGCGGGGGTCGCTCCGGCGTACGCCCAAATGTGGACCTCTCGCTTGGCCACGCTGGTGGAAACCATGGGCCAGGGGCAGGAGCAGGACCTGGCCTTGGCCGGCCGGGAGGCCACCGTCGCCGATTTGGAGCTCCTCCACGCCAGCAAGACCGGTGCTTTTTTTGCTTTTGCGGCCGAGCTAGGGGCGTTTGCCGCCGGTGCTGACCCCGCTGCCCTTGCGCTCGTGGCTTCCTTTGCCCGCAACCTTGGCTTGGCCTACCAAGTCCTGGACGATATTGGCGACGCCACGGCAAGCCCGGCCTGGGGCGGGAAGCCGGCCCATCAGGACCAGCGGCACGGGCGCCCAAACTTCGTCGCGGTTTTGGGTTTGGAAGGGGCGCGAGAGCTGGCCGCCGAGCTGCTTAAAGCCTCGGAGGCTTGCCTGGCGCCTTTGGGAGCTCGAGCCGCACCCCTTTTGGAGGTCCTTGCTCATGTCCGCTCCCTTCTCTGACCTCGGCCGGGCAAGGGAAACGCTTTTGGCCCGCGGGTACCTGAGGCCGCCACCACCTCCGGCTCCCTCCCGCCCGTTTCTGTGGTGGGTCTTGTGGACGTGCATCATGGCCGAAAGCGGCGCGCTTGTAGCCGCGGGAAGCGGCGCCGGCACCTTTTCGAGTTTCGCCGCCCTTTCCCTGGCCTTGGTTCCGAGCTTTGCCGTTGCCGGCTTGGTGGGTTGGGCGGGGATCAAGGCGCTGGCCCAGCGTCTTCTGGCCTGGGGCCACGCTCCCCAGTCGGTGGCTCGCGGTGCCGCCACTGTCGGTGCCCTGGCGTGGTTGGCCCTCGCTGTGGCCCTCGAGGGTGCCGCGGGCTTGAAGCTCCCCGGTTTTGCCGGTGTGGTCGCGGGGTTGGCCCTGGGGGTTTTGATCTTTCGCTGGGTGGAGGGACGGGTCGCGGTGCTTTGCCAGCTCCCAGACCCGGGTCGGATTCAGCCCATCACGCTGGTCGCCTTCGGAGCCGCCACCGTGGCCCTCGCAGCGGTGACGTTTTCGTGGCCTTCGCGGGCCCCTTGGCCCGCCGAGGAGGTGCTACCTCCGTTGCCGGCGCCCCGGGCTCGGCTGGCGGTGGTGGCGGCAGACGGCGTGAGCCGCGAGGATGTGGAGGCCATGGCGGAGATTGTGGGCGGAGGCTGGGGGCTTGTTCGAGCCTGGACCTGGGGACCCCTCGACCCTTCCCCCTCCCGTTTTCCGGCGGAGTTTTGGACCACCGTGGCCTGCGGGACCGAGCCCGCCCGCCACGGCGTCACGGTGTTCGAGGAAACGAGACCCCTGGGCGCCGCTCGCGGGGTGGCCCTTTCCCCCTTGGCCCAAAGGCTCGTGGCGTTCCCTTGGGAATTTTGGGGTCTGGCCCCGAAGGGTGTGCGCCCGACCTTGGACCGGAGGCTCCCAACCTTCTGGGAAGTGGCGGCACGCGCCGGGTACCCGGTCACCGTGGTGGGGTGGTGGGGGAGCTGGCCGGTGCGGCTCTTCCCCGGGCAGGTGGTGAGCGAGCGGGCCGTACTTTCGGGTGCCGCAAGCCACGATGCGGTGACCCCTGCCCTGGCGCCGCTGGTCAGGGAGGCTTTCGCTCGTTCTTCCCAGCCGGGGGCACGGGCGGATCGGGTTGTTTTGGACGTGACGGCGTGGGCGAGCCAGCGCTCGGGGCCCCAGGTCTTGGCTTTGAGCTTCGTTTCGTTCGACGTCGAGGCTCGGCAAGGCCCTTTCGGTTCGCTTGCACCCTTGGGGCGGCAGCTCCCCCACGCCCGGGCTTTTTCCACGCTCATCTTGATGCTCCACGAAGCGGGTTTCGAGGTTTTTGTGATAGGCGCGGCTTGGCGCGGCGGGAGCTGGTTTTGGGCGTTTTCCGGTTCGGCGCCGGCGCGGGCCGAGGTCGCGGCGGTGGCGGTGGCACCGGTCATCCTCGACGCCTTGGGCTTGCCGCGGGCGTCGTACCACCGTTGGCCTCGGTCTTGGGCACCGGCCGAGCCAACAGCGGCGGTGGCCTACGGCCCGCCGCCCCCGGTTGTCCAGGTGCCTGACCCCGAGGTTGCCCGGCGGCAGAGGGAGGTCTTGCGCAGTCTCGGCTATGTGCAGTAGGTGCTAGCATGAACCCGCTGGGAGGGGCCTATGAAGGTGTTGGTGGCCGACGATAGCCGGATCTTTCGCGTGCTGGTACGGGAGCTCCTTCAAGAAAAGGGAGCCACGGTGCTCGAGGCCGCGGACGGCAAGGAGGCGCTCGACACCGCCTTGGCTCAGCGTCCCGACCTCTTGATTCTCGACGCCCTCATGCCCCGGCTCTCGGGTTTCGAGGTTCTCGCCAAGCTCAAAGAGAAGCTGCCGACCTATCGCCCCAAAGTTTTCGTGGTGACGGCGGTTTACAAGAGCTACCGGTGGGCGTCGGAAGCCAAGTCCGTGTACCAGGTGGACGAGTACCTGGAAAAACCCGTAGAGCCGGAAACGCTTTTGGCAGCCATGCGCCGCCACTTTCCCGAAGCAAGTTTTTAAGGCTTTCTAAGCTTCGTCTTCCTTTTGCATCTTGCGCAGCGCCACTTCCATGGCTTGGAGGATGGCTTCCACGTCTTTGACCCCGTGGGCCAGGGAAAGAAAAGCCGGAGACGGGCTTTTAGCCGGGAGCAGGGCCCCGTTTTCCTTGACCGCTTGGAAAAAGCGGCGGTAGGTAGCCTGGTCGCAGGAGGCAGCAGTGGCAGCGTCCCGTACCCCCTGGCGGGAAAAGGCCAAGGCCAAGATCGAGCCCACGCGGTTGACCCGCAGGGGCCGCTCGAACTTTTCCGCCAGCGCCTCGATGCCGGCTGCGAGTTGCACCGACCGCTCCTCAAGCCGCTGGTAGCCGGCATCGTTGCGCAGCACCGAAAGCGTTGCCGTCGCTGCGGCCATCGCCAGCGGCGAGGGGGGCGGAGCCACCTCTTCCCCCACCGTGGCTTCCAGGCGCTTGGCGAAAGCCACGGCCCCGAGGGTGCTCACCCCGCCACCCAAAGCGCCGCCCATCACCACCAAGTCAGCGTCAATCCCAAAGAGCTGGTTGGCCCCGCCGCGGTCGAGGCGCAAGCCGGTGACGGTTTCGTCCAGGATCAAAAGGGCACCGGCGCTGCGGGTGAGCTCCCGAACCTTGCCCAAAAACCCGGGGTCCGGGGGGATGACGCCAAACTGGCTGGCTACGGGATCCAAGATGACGGCAGCGGTGTCTACGCCAACTTCGTCTAAGACCCGGCCTAACACCTCGGCGTTGCCCCAAGGGACCACCCGCACCGCCCGCACCACCTCCGGGAGGAGGCCGGTGAGTTTGGGTAGGGACAACCCTACCGGACCTCCAGGGATAACCTGGAGGGCTTCCACCGCCCCGCTGCGGTTGCCCTCGAAAACCACCAGGCGCATGCGGCCCGTCCGCTTGCGGCAAAAGCGGATGGCCAGCTCGAACGCTTCGGTTTCGCTGCTGGTGAAAACCCAGGGCCCGTAGTCGGGCAAAAACTCGCTCAAAGCTTCCGCCAGCTCCAGCTCCTGGGCACACGCAAACCCGGACGCCACGCCGAGGGTCGTGGCTTTGCGGACGGCGTCCAACACGTACTGGTTGGCGTAACCCAAAAGGCAAGCACCGCCGCCGCCCGTGAGGTCCACCAAGCCCACGTTGTCGGCATCGAAAACCCGGCACCCCTGGGCCTTGGCCAAAAGCACCCCTTGTTCGCCACGGTGGGCGGCTAAGGGGGCAAGGGCTTTGGCCTGGGCTAGCAACTCCTCCGCTCGGGGCGCCATCTCACCTCCGCTCCAAGAGGCGGGGATTGTACATTGTCGAAACCATCCCTTCAACCCTCCTCGGGGGTCTCCTCCGGGTCGCCGTGAAAAAAGAAGGCGGCGCAGCGGAGGGAACAGAAGAGACGGCCGTACTGCCAAACCCCGCACCGCATGCACGAGGTCTTGCCGCAAATGGGGCACTCCCGCACCGACCACGGCGGGCGCAGCTCCCCGCACTGGGGGCAGGCAACCTGGAGGGGCGCGTCCTCGACCATACGCTTCCAGTATAGGCCGCGGGTGGAGCCCCGGTGGTACAATGCCGTCGCCCGGGCCGGCGTAGCTCAGAGGCAGAGCAGGGGTCTCATAAGCCCCGTGTCAGTGGTTCGAGTCCACTCGCCGGCACCAACGTTCATGCTCGAACTAAGGTTTGCCGCGTCGTTTCGCCGGCACTTCCCCGATCTCCTCGGACAACGCCTGGTGGTGGGCTTTTCCGGTGGCGCCGACTCCACGGCTTTGACGTTGCTTTTGTTTCGGACTCGCGATGAGCTGGGGGTTTTTCTGGTTTTGGCCCACGTCCACCACGGGCTCCGGGGGCGCGAAGCCGACGAGGATGCGGCCTTTTGCCGGGAGCTGGCGGCCCGCCTCGGCCTCCCCTTTACCCTCGAGAAGCTGCCCCCGCCCCCTTCTGGCGTGTCCCGGGAAGCGTGGTGGCGGAAGGAGCGGTACCGGGTGCTGGACGAGGTTCGGCAAAGCTTCGACGCAGCCGCCATGGCCACCGGCCATACCCTCGACGATCAAGCGGAAACGGTGCTCTTCAAGCTCCTCCGGGGCTCGGGACCGCGAGGGGTGGCGGGGATCCGCCGGCGCTTGGGCTGCGTGATTCGGCCGCTTTTGGACTTCCGCCGCCAGGAGCTCCGGGAGTTTCTCGCAGGGCTCGGCCAGCCCCACCGGGAGGACAGCTCCAATTGGGCTGCCGATCGGCCCCGGACGTTCCTCCGCTGGCGGGTCCTGCCCCTCTTGACCGAAGCGTTCCCCCGGGCGGTGGAGCATGTGGCTGCTTTCGGCTTCGAGCTCGGGGAGGACGAGGCGTTGCTCCAAGGGGAGGTTACGGCGCGGGCGCCGCTTCTGTGGCTCGGGTTCCCGGTGCCGGTCGCCCAGGTGAGGGGGCTGCCGCCTCCCTTGCGCAGGCGCTGGCTTTTGGGGGTGGCCTCCCACCTCCCGTTGGCCGAGCCCCCGTCCCGAGGGCAGCTTGAGCTTTTCTCCCAGCTTCTGGAAACCGGGTCCCCCCGGGGTGTGGACCTGGGTGGCCGGTGGGTTGTGGCCCGGGAGGGTGCAAACCTCGTTCTCCGTCCCCCGCCCCTGGCACCTTTCGCCCCCGTGAGCGTTCGGGTGCCGGGAGTCTTTGGCCTTCCCGGTGGTTTCACCCTCGGCTTGGGCGAGGGTGTCCGGCGCCCCGACTACCGTGTATACCTTTCCCCCCGGGTGCAAGACGCCCGTCTCACCGTGGAATCGGCCCCCCCGGGTTTGCGGTTTTGCGGTCGGGAGGTGCGGCGGGAGCTGGCCCGTCAGGGAGTCTTTCGGGAGTGGCGGGCGGCGTGGCCTGTGCTTTTGGCCGATGGTACGATTGTTTGGGTGCCGGGAGTTGGCGTGCTGCCGGCGTGGGCCCAGGCCAGCGGGGTGCTGGCGGAACTGGAGGAACCATGGGAACGCCACGGGAAATCGTCCCTCCCGAGGTCATCGCCGAGCGGGTGAAAGCTCTCGGGCGGAAGATCAGCGAGGATTACGCCGGCAAGGATCTGGTGCTGGTGGGCATTCTCAAAGGGGCGACGTTTTTCTTGGCCGACTTGCTGCGGGCCATTTCCTTGCCGGTTCGCTACGAGCTAGTGAACGTGACCCGTACCGGTGGCGGCCACTACGAGGTCATCGAGCTGGCCTTTGCCACCCGCATTGACATTTCCGGTGCCCACACTTTGATCCTCAAGGACATCTGCCACTCGGGGGTTACGGAAAACTACCTCCTCACCCACCTGGCCCAGCAGCAACCGGCGTCTTTGGAGGTGGTCGCCATGGTCAACAAGCCGGAGCTGCGGCGCGTGGCGCTGGAGCCCAAGTACGTGCTCCTCGACCACGTCCCCGAGGGCCGGCTGGTCGGTTACGGCATGGAGCACCAGGGCCGGTGGGGAAACCTGCCCGGCATTTGCCTGGTGGAGGAAGCCTAAGGTTTGGCGTGGAAAGGGAACCCGCACGGTGAACCAAAACGTCAAGAACGTAATGCTTTTTCTGGTGGTTCTGGTGCTGGTGGTGGTGCTGTGGAACTGGGTCACCACCACCCGCGCCGCCACCCAAGAGATCCCCTTTTCCGAGTTTTTGGACCGGGTGGACAAGGGGGCGGTGAGCGAGGTGCTGATCCGCGGGGAGGAGATCCTGGGGAGAAGCCCCGAGGCACCCCCTCGCCCCTTTGGGCAGCGCCCTTACGAGTTCATCACCTACTCCCCAGGCTACCCGGATTTGGTCAAGGTCTTGCGCGACAAAGGCGTGAAGATCAAAGCCGAGCCGCCACCCCAGGGGGGCTTTTGGAGTGGCCTCATTTCCTGGTTGCCGTTCCTTTTGCTTTTGGGAATGTGGTGGTTTTTCTTCCGGCAAATGCAAATGGGGGGCAACAAGGCCCTGGCCTTTGGCAAGTCCCGGGCGCGCATGATCCAACCCGATCAAAAGCGGGTGACGTTCAAAGATGTGGCCGGGGTGGATGAAGCCAAAGAAGAGCTCCAGGAGATCATCGAGTTTCTGAAGAACCCGCAGAAGTTTGCCAAACTTGGGGGGAAAATCCCCAAAGGCGTGTTGCTCATGGGCCCCCCCGGCACCGGCAAGACCCTCCTCGCCAAAGCGGTAGCGGGGGAAGCGGAGGTTCCGTTTTTCTCCATTTCCGGCTCGGACTTCGTGGAGATGTTCGTGGGCGTCGGCGCCAGCCGGGTGCGGGACCTCTTCGAGCAGGGCAAGAAAAACGCCCCGTGCATCATCTTCATTGACGAAATTGACGCCGTGGGGCGGCACCGGGGGGCAGGGCTCGGGGGCGGCCACGACGAACGGGAGCAAACGTTGAACGCCCTCCTGGTGGAGATGGACGGCTTTGAGTCCAACGAAGGCGTCATCCTCATTGCTGCCACCAACCGCCCCGATGTCCTGGACCCGGCGCTGTTGCGCCCCGGCCGCTTCGATCGGCGCATCGTGGTGAGCCGCCCCGACCTCAACGGCCGGCTGGAGATCCTCAAGGTCCACACGGCCAAGCTCAAGCTGGCCCAGGATGTGTCCCTGGAGGTCCTGGCCAGGTCCACCCCTGGTTTTTCCGGAGCCGACCTCGCCAACCTGGTCAACGAAGCGGCCCTGCGGGCGGCAAGGCGCGACAAGCAAGCGGTGGATATGGAGGACTTCGAGTACGCCAAGGATAAGGTCATGATGGGGGCCGAGCGCCGCTCCCTGGCTTTGTCGGAGGAGGAAAAGCGCATCGTCGCCTACCACGAGGGCGGCCACGCCCTGGTGGCGGCGCTTCTGCCCAACGCCGATCCCCTCCACAAGGTCACCATCATCCCCCGGGGGATGGCCCTGGGGCTCACCCAGCAGCTCCCGGAGGAGGACCGCTACCTCTTGCCCAAGAGCTACCTGGAGGACGAGCTCACCGTGCTTCTAGGTGGGCGCATTGCCGAGGAAGTGGTGTTCGGGCCAGAAAAGGTGACCACCGGGGCTGGAAACGACTTGGAAAGGGCCACCGAGCTTGCCCGCAAGATGGTCTGCGAGTGGGGAATGTCCAAGCTTGGACCTTTAACCTTTGGGAAGCGGGAGGAAGCTATTTTCCTGGGGAAGGAGTTTGCCCGCCACCAGGACTACTCGGAATCCACCGCGGTGGCCATTGACAGCGAAATCAAGCGGTTGGTGGAGGAGGCCTACGCCCGGGCCACCGATTTGGTGGAGAAGCACCGGCCCGTTCTCGACCGCATTGCCGAGGCGCTTTTGGAGCGCGAGGTCCTGGAGGGCGAAGAGGTGTACCAAATGGTTTCCGAGCACACGGGCGTGCCGGTGGAAAAGCTCAAGGGCCCCGGCCGCCCCTCGCCGGCGGTAGCCACGGCGTGACGCGGTTTTCGCCAAGGGCCTCGTTTCGCACGGGGTAGAATGCCGTCGTGGTGGTTTTTCGCGTTCTGCACACGGCTCTGGCTTTTCTGGTGGTGGTCGTGGACACCGTGGTGATGGGGGCCTACGGTACCCTCGTGGGTTGCCTCCCCCCCAAAGGCAACTGGACGCGTAACGCCGCTCGCCTGTGGGCCCGCATTATCCTGGGGGTTTGCGGGGTGCGGCTGCGGGTGGAAGGGGCGGAAAAAGTGCCAGCCGATACCCCCGTGGTGTTCATGGCCAACCACGAAAGCTGGTTGGATATCCCAGCGCTTTTGGTGGCGATCCCTGGCCAGGTCCGCTTTTTGGCCAAGAAGTCGCTCTTTTCCGTGCCGTTTTTGGGATGGGCCATGAGGGCCATGGGCTTTGTCCCGGTGGATCGGGAAAACCGGCGGCAGGCCATTCGCTCCTTCGAGGAGGCGGCGGCCCGTATCCGCGCTGGCCGCGCGGTGCTCGTGTTCCCCGAAGAAACCCGCACGCCAACGGGGGAGCTTTTGCCCTTTCAGCGCGGGGGCTTCCTTATCGCCCTCAAGGCCCAGCTCCCCATCGTTCCTGTTGGCCTCGAAGGGCCACGCCGGATCCTGGCCAAGAAGCGCTACCTCTTGCGCCCAGGGACCATCACCGTGCGGTTTGGGGAGCCGGTCTTGACTGCGGGTCTCGGGGTCACGGCCAAGGAAGCGCTCATGGCCGAGGTGCGGGAAGCCGTGGATGCGTTGCGAAAGGGAAAGCCCCAGCTTCGGGGAACGGTGGTGCACTGAGGGGAGGGGCAATGGTCAGCGAAGAAAAAGTCTGGGAAGCGCTTGCCCAGGTCATGGATCCGGAAATCCCGTTTTCCATTGTGGACTTGGGGTTGGTGTACGGGGTTTGGGTAAACCCTCCCGACAGTGTCAAGGTTCAGGTGACGCTCACGGCGCGGGGCTGCCCGCTCATCCACCGCATCACCGACGACATCCGGCACGCCGTGAGTACCCATACGGGTGCCCGCCAGGTGGCGGTGGAGGTGGTTTGGGACCCGCCCTGGAACCCGGGGATGGCGACGGCCGAGGTTCGCCAGCGCATGGGGTGGGCCTAGGAAGGGGGTGTTCGTGCTGACGCAAGATCAGGTTTTGGAAGCGCTGCGCAAGGTGCGCTTCCCGGGCTTGACCCGGGACATCGTGTCCTTCGGCTTTGTGAAGAGCGTGCGGATCGAAGGGGGGCGGGTTTCGGTTGACATTCGCCTCACCACCGCCAACCGGGAAGCCGGTCCCCTCGTGGAGCGGGAAGCCCGGGAGGTGCTTTCCCAACTCCCAGGGTTGGAAAAACTGGAGCTTTCGGTGGCCGTCGAGGTCCCGGGGCAAGCTCCGGCCGCGCCCCAGGTTCTCCCTGGTGTTCGCTACAAGGTGGCGGTGGCCTCCGGCAAAGGTGGGGTGGGCAAGTCCACCGTGGCCGCGAACCTGGCCTTGGCCTTGCGCCAGCTCAACCTCTCGGTGGGGCTTCTGGATGCCGACATCTACGGGCCTTCCCAGCACCTCATGATGGGGTGCGTGGATCCGCCGCGTGTGACCGAGGACGAAAAGATCCTGCCGGTGGACGGCAACGGCGTGAAGGTCATGTCCTTGGGTTTTCTTCTGGAGCCGGACACGCCGGTCATTTGGCGCGGGCCCATGGTCATGAAAGCTCTCCAGCAGTTCCTGGAGGACGTGGCGTGGGGTGACCTGGATATCCTGGTGGTGGATTTGCCCCCGGGGACCGGGGATGCCCAGCTCACCATTACCCAGCAGCTTCCCTTGGACGGGGCCATCATCGTCACGACACCCCAAGACGTGGCCCTCGTTGACGCCCGCAAGGGGCTTTTCATGTTTCAAAAAGTAAACGTCAAGGTGCTGGGGGTGGTGGAAAACATGTCGGCGTTCGTGTGCCCTCACTGCGGCTACCGCACGGAAATCTTCAAGGCGGGAGGGGGAAGGCGCACCGCCGAAGAGCTGGGGGTGCCGTTTTTGGGGGAAATCCCCATTGACCCCGATGTGGTGGTCACCGGTGACGCTGGCCGCCCCATCGTCGCTGCCCGGCCGGAATCTCCCGCGGCCAAAGCCTTTGCTCGCCTAGCGCGGGCGGTGGTGGAGGGCCTCGGCGGCCGGGTCCGGGAGTAAGCCTCAGCGCGCCTTTTCGGCGATTCCCCCGGCTTGAATGATCGCCGTCAAGCGCTCCTCGAAGGCTTTGGGCTCCAGGGGCAGGTGCTCGCCGCCGGCAAAGTAGCTGGGGGTGCCCATGACCCCCAAGCGGTAGCCCAAGGCTAGGTTGTCCAAAACCACCTGGATGGCCTGGTCGCGCAGGTAGCAGCTCCGGAAACTCGCCTCGTCCACGGCATTCTGGCTTGCGAAGGCAAAGATCGCGTCGTCCACCGAGTCGAGCTTGAGGTCTGCCTGTTGGGCAAACATGAAGTCTTTGAACGCCGGCAGCAAAGCTGGGTTCTTTTGGGAAAAACACACCGCCGCCACGGCAGCTCGGAACGCCCAGGGGTGGGCGTTCACGAGGGGGAAGTGGGCCGACACGTGAGCCACGGGAAGCTTGTGGAGGATGGGCTTGAGGTCACCCCAAGCCCGCTTGCAGGCGGGGCACTGCATGTCCGAAAACTCCACCACCGTGAGCTTGGGGTTGGCGGCTTGAAAGTCGGGAGCAAGCTTGGCTTGGGCGAGCCGCTCGCGCCGAACCTGACGGGGGTCTTTCCCCAAGGGCCAGCTCTCGCCAATGATGAGGAACTTGCCGTCCCCGGTGATGGCCACCGGCATGCGCACCCACCCGTAGCCTGTGGAGTAGCTCACCGAAAGCTGCACCACCCCGCCGGGCCGCGCCACCATGGTGGGCCACCGCACCCGGAAGGAGCCTCCCATCCCCTGGGCCAGGACCTGGGGGAGGGTGTTTTCGGCAAAAAACGGGAGCTGGTCGGCAGGGATACCCTGGCCAAGCGCCACGGCGAACCCCGCGTTGATGGTGCCGGCCTGGGGATCCACGACCAAGGTGAGCACCTCCCCGGAGCCGTTCTTGACGTCCCCGCGCATGGCCGAAAGCAACTGGTACGTGCCTCCAGGGGTGCTGCCGTTGGCGGTGAGGCGCACCTCCACCGGGGTGGGACCTTTGGGCATGTAGGCGGCCGCGAAGCGCTGCACGGCCTCCAAATCGGTTTGAGCCCAAGCTCCGGGGCTGATGAGGAACAAAAAGACGAAGGGGAATGGCTTTCTCATGGCAGGGGTAGAATAACAAAAGGGGGTTTTCCATGCGAACCTTGCTTTCGGCAGTGGTGCTTTCCTGGGCAGTGGGGGCGGTTTCCCAGAACCCCCAACCGTTCGTGACCGGCACGGAAGTTCGGGTGGTCAACGTGGAGGTGGTGGTTACGGAGGCCAGTGGCAACCCCGTCACCGACCTCACCCCCAAGGACTTCGTGGTCCTGGAGGACGGCCAGCCGGTGGAGGTCACGAACTTCTTCAAGGTGGTCCAGGCGCAGCCGCAGCTTGCCGTGAATGAGGGCGGGTCCACCCTGGATCGCGGCGATGAGCGCTTCCGCCGCCGCCTGGTTTTGGTGGTGGACAACAACTTCCTGGACCCGGCTACCCGCTCCCGGGCTTTGGAAAAGGCCAAGGAGTTCTTGACGCAAACGGTGGTGGGGGAAGGCGAGTGGGCGGTGGCGGCCATTGGTGAAGACCTCCAGTACCTCTTGCCCTTTACCACCGACACCTTCCGGGTGGCGGCGGCCCTCGACGAGGTGAGCCGGCTGCCCAGCTTTGCGACTCGCCACCGCCTGGACTTCAGGTTGGAAAACGACCCCATTCGCTCCCAGTACCTGCAAACGGAGGAGCCAACCCGCGCCACCCGCTACGACATCGGCCAGACCCAGCGCTTTGCGTCCCAGGAACGGGCGCGGCGAAACCTGCAGTCTTTTGCCGTGACCGCCCGGGTTCTGGGGGGGCTCATGCGGTCCTATTCGAGCTTCGGGGGGCGCAAGGCGGTGGTGCTCTTGACGGGGAGCATGGAGTTTCACCCGGAAGCTCAGTACCTGGTGAGCAACGACCCCAAAACCTGGAGCGATACGGGGCTTACGGACCGGGCTCAGTCCGACCCGGCCCTGGAGTCCCTCAAGCGCGATACCGAGGAGGTGCTCCAAGCTCTCGTGCGGGCCGCTAACGCCTCGGGTTTTCAGCTTTACGTCATCAACGCTCGCGGCCTGGAATCGCCTTTGCGCCTCCACGACGTGGAAAACCGCCAGCTGGGCATGGTGAAGAACCTCGGGACCTTTACGGCGCCTCCGGAAACCTCCGACCCCGAAACGGCACCCCTGACCCTGGTGCAAGGCACGGGTGGTTTGTACCTGCGGAGCAACCAGCTGGAAAAGCCTCTGGCCCGGGTTTTGGAGGACACTTCAACCTACTACTCCCTGGGCTACACCCCCAACCGTCGCCCCGACCGCCAGTTCCACAGCATTACCGTGAAGGTCCAGCGACCGGGCGTGAAGGTCCGGCACCGTTTGGGCTACCTGGACTTGCCCGAAGACGAAAAGCTCGCCCAGGAGCTGGCCACGCCGCTCACCTTCCCCAAGCCCAAGGGTGACTTGCCCGTGGAGTTGGCTCTGGAAGAAAGGGGCCCCGAAGGGAAGGAGTTCCGCATGGCGGCGCGGGTGACGGTGCCTCTGTCCAGCCTGGTGTTCGTGCCCCAGCCGGGTGGGGGCGTGGCGGCATCGTGCACGGTGTTTCTCGCAGTTTACAACGAGAAGGGGGAAAACCTCACGGTGGTGCCCAAAAGCTTCCCCCTGGCGGTGCCGGCAGGGCAGGAAGGGGCCATCAAGGAGGGGGTGTTTCGCCCCACCTTGCTTTTCACGGTTCCCCCCGGGGCGTACACGGTTTCGGCCACGGTGTTCGATGCGATCGCCCACCAGCACGGCACGGCCCTGGAAGAAGTGCTGGTGGGGCCGAAACCGTAACGCCATCGCACTGCGGGCCGCTTTTCGCTAAAGTAACCCCGTGGGAGCGTTCGACCCGAAGAGGGTTTTTGCCCAGGGGAGCCCGGCCATCATGGGCGTCTTGAACGTGACGCCGGACTCCTTTTCCGACGGCGGCCTGTTTTTCCATCGCGAGGCGGCCGTGCGGCACGGGGAGGCGCTCTTCGCCGAGGGGGCTGTGGTGGTGGACGTGGGCGGCGAAAGCACCCGCCCTGGGGCGAGCCCGGTGCCCGCCGACGAGGAAGCGGCGCGGGTCGTTCCGGTGATTGCCGATCTCGTCCGCAGGGTGCCTTCGGGGATCATCTCGGTGGATACCTCCAAGCCGGAAGTGGCGGCGAAGGCGTTGCACGCTGGCGCTTCGGTGGTCAACGACGTGACGGCTGGGAACCACCCCCGAATGCTGGATTTGGTCGCCGAGGCTGGGGCCGGGATCGTGCTCATGCACATGCGCGGCACCCCGCAAACCATGCAGCGCGAGACCCGCTATACCCACGTGGTGGCCGAGGTGGCGGAGTTTTTGGCCCTTGGGGCGGAAAGGGCGGTGGCGGCCGGAATCCCCGAAAGCCACGTTTTTCTGGACCCCGGCATCGGCTTCGGCAAGGACGTGGCGGGAAACCTGGCGCTCCTTTCGGCCTTGCCAGACCTGGCAGCCCTGGGTTTTCCTCTGGTCGTGGGTGTTTCCCGCAAGTCGTTCATTGGTCACATCACCGGGGCACCGGTGGGTGAGAGGTTGCCGGGGAGCCTGGCGGCCATCGTTCCGGCCCTGGCCTGCCCCCGGGTGCTGGTGCGGGTCCACGACGTGGCCGCCACCCGGCAGTTCTTGGAGGTAGCCAAGGCGGTGAGGGCAGCATGAGCGGTTGGTGGCACCTTTTCCGGCTGCCGGTGGAGCTGGGGCTGCGGGATCTGGCCGACATTTTCCTCGTGGCTATGCTCTTTTACTTCCTTTTGGCCGCCCTTCGCGGTCGCCGGGCTTTGGCCATGCTGTGGGGCATTCTCGTCCTGGTGGGTGCGTATCTGGCGGCGCAAGCGGCGGACCTCATCACCCTAGCCGCCATCCTGGGCCATGTTCTCTTCTACTTGCCGCTGGCGGTCATCGTGCTGTTCCAGCAGGACATCAGGCGGATTCTGGCAGCCGTGGGCCAGGCCCCTTTGGTGCGGTTTTTCTCTTCCACCCCGACCCGCCAGGTGCTGGTCAACGACCTGGTGCTGGCCTGCCGCACCTTGCGAGCCCGGCGCTACGGGGCCCTCATGGTTGTCGAGCGGGCCGAGGGTTTGCGCAGCTACGCTGAAACCGGGATCCCTCTGGAAGCGGTGTGCACCTACGACCTCCTCGTCAACCTCTTCACCCCCGGCACCCCCCTCCACGACGGCGCGGTCATCATCCAGGGGAGCCGCATCCAAGCGGCGGGGTGCTTCCTGCCCCTCACGCTCCAACCCAACGTTTCCTCGGAGCTGGGTTCCCGCCATCGCGCGGCCCTGGGGATTTCCGAGGAAACCGACGCGGTGGCCATCGTGGTTTCCGAGGAACGAGGGGAGGTGAGCGTGGCGGTGGGGGGCGTCTTGCACCGGGACTTGGAGGAAAGGGAGCTCCGGGACCTTTTGGTCAAGCTCTTGTACCTGGGCCGGCGGGAGGGGGAGCGGTGAGGGTCTGGCCCCGCCATCCGGTTCTCGCGGTCTTGGCCACGGCCTTGAGCGTGGTGCTCTGGTACGCCAGGGCCCTGGAGCGGCGCATGCCGGTGGCCGAGCGGGAGGTGGAGGCATCCCTCACCCTCGTGAACGTGCCGCCGCACCTAGTGGTAACCTCGGACGTGCCCAGGACCGTGGCGGTGCGGCTGCGGGGGCCCCTGGAACGCCTGCAGGCCGTGGACAAGTTGGGGGCCGTGGTGGACCTGGGGCAGGCCCGGGAGGGGGAAGCGTCGTACCCGGTGGGAGCGCACGTGGTGAACTTGCCGCCCGGCACCGACGTGGTGGCGGTTTCCCCGCGGGAAGTGGCGCTGCGCCTGGAAAAACTGATTTCCCGCCAGGTCCCGGTGCGGGTGGTGGTGGCCGGGACCCCGGCGGAGGGGTTTGCGGTTTCTTCTGTGGCACCGGAACCCCGGTTTGTGCTCGTCCAAGGCCCCGAGCAGCACGTGAACGTGCTGCCATCGGTGAGCACCGACCCGGTGGTGGTGGAAGGGGCGCGGGCAGGGTTCGAGGTGACGGTGGGGGTTCGCTCACCCAGCCCGCTCCTGCGGGTTATGGAGCCCCTGGCGGTGCGGGTGCGCGTGGAGTTTCTGCGCGTCCAGGAAGCGGGAGCAAGGGAGCCATGAAGAGGCTGTTTGGAACCGATGGGGTGAGGGGAAAACCGGGGCAGTACCCCTTGGATTGGAAAACCGTTGCCGCTTTGGGGGCAGCCTTGGTGGAACTTTTGCACCACCGAGGGTGGCCGGAGCGGATCCTCCTGGCCGGGGATACCCGCGAATCCACCCCCCTTTTGGCTTCCTGGTTTGCCGGTGCTTTTGTTGGCGCGGGCGGCGAGGTTGTGTGGGCAGGTGTCCTTCCCACACCGGCGGTGTCCCACCTCCTCCGGG
>JBAMMG010000055.1:28509-29942 GCA_039793905.1 Thermoanaerobaculum sp.
GAAACCCGCCTTCGGCGCGGGGGTCGTGGTTTCCGCCTCTCACAACCCTGCGGCTGATAACGGCATCAAGGTGCTGGCGCCTACTGGGGAAAAGCTTTCCTTGGAGGACGAGGATTGGCTGGAGAAAAAGCTTCCCAGCACGACACCCCGCGGCGCCCCCTTTCTTCCCTCTGAAGACGGAAGCTTCCGCGGTGCTTACCTGGCCTTCTTGGAGCGCACGTTGCCTTCCAGGGTGCTTTTTGGCCTCAAGCTGGTGGTGGACGCCGCCAACGGTGCTGCCAGCTTCGTGGCCAAGCCGTTTTTGGAGGCGGTGGGGGCAGAGGTTACGCTCCTCCACGCTTCGCCGGACGGACGCAACATCAACCTCGCGTGCGGGGCGCTTCACCCCGAGAGCCTGGCGGCGGCGGTGCGCGAAACCGCGGCGGATGCCGGTGTGGCCCTCGACGGCGACGGCGACCGGGCGGTGCTGGTAACCCATACCGGGCGGGTGCTCAACGGCGATGACCTCTTGCTCCTTTGGGCGCGGCGGCTGAAGCGCCAGGAGCTGCTCCCGGGGGGCACGGTGGTCGCCACGGTCATGTCCAACCTGGCCCTGGACGTGGCCCTGCGCCGGGAGGACATGCGCTTGGTGCGCTGCCCCGTGGGGGACCGGGAGGTCTGGGAGGCCATGGGGCGGGAGGGGGCAGCGCTGGGTGGGGAACAATCCGGGCACATCATTTGCGCCCATCACTCGGTGACCGGGGATGGTCTTTTGACCGCGGCCCAGGTCCTGGCCTTTGTTGCCCGTGACGGTACCAACCTCGACGCCCAGGCCGATTTGGTCCCTTTTCCCCAGGTTCTCCTGGGCGTCCCGGTACGGGAAAAGCGACCCCTGGAGGAGGTGCCGGCCCTTGCCGACGCCATTCGGGACGCGGAGGCTGGCCTCGGGGGAACGGGGCGGTTGGTGGTACGCTATTCCGGCACGGAAAAGCTCCTGCGCATCATGGTGGAGGCTCGCGACCCCGGGGAAGCCCAAAAGCTTGCCCGGAAACTGGCCCAAATTGCCAAAAGGGAACTCGGGTAAATGGCTGGGGAGCAGGGATTCGAACCCCGATACCGTGGTCCAGAGCCACGTGTCCTGCCGTTGGACGACTCCCCAGCAGGCAGCGCTATTCTAGCTTCGGAGCCGGGACTGTCAACGTCAGGGGACGGAGGGCTCAGGTGACTTGGCGGGCGTTGCGCGGGCGGCTCGACGCTTTGGACCGGGAGCTCCTCCGCCTCCTCCGCAAGCGCTTGGAAATCGTCGCTGAAGTGGCCACGGGCAAAGCCCAAACTCTTGCGGCGCTCCGGGACCCCGAGAGGGAACGGGCTCTCCTCGCTCAAGTAGAGGCTTGGGCCCACGAGGAAGGCTTGGACCCTGTGGCCTGCCACCGGATCTTCCGGGAAATTCTGGG
>JBAMMG010000055.1:29952-30949 GCA_039793905.1 Thermoanaerobaculum sp.
GTCCGTGCGGCTTCAAGAGCAAGCGCTTTTGGGGGTCCGCGGTGCTGGCGCGGAAAACCTCCACCGTTGCTGTTTTCAAGGCAGCCCCTGGGCCTACTCCCACTTGGCGGCGCGGCGGTTTTTCGGTCCTCGAAGTGCCCACATGGAGTTCGTGGGCATGCCAACCTTTTCGGCGTGCGTCAGGGCGGTGGAAAAGGGCGAGGCCGGGTGGGCGGTGCTGCCAGTGGAAAACACCACCGCTGGATCCATCAACGAAACGTACGACCTCTTGCAACAAACCAACCTCTGGATCGTGGGGGAAGAGGTTTGGGAGGTTGACCACTGCCTTCTGGGTCTTCCCGAAGCCACCCTCACGGGTATCCGGCGGGTGATTTCCCACCCTCAGGCCTTGGCCCAATGCCGGGAGTTCCTGGCGTCTCTGCCTGGGGTTGCCGTCGAGGCGTTTGTAGACACCGCGGAAGCGGCACGGGAGGTGGCCCAGCGCCGAGACCCGGGCCTCGCCGCTGTGGCCTCCCAGGAGGCCGGTGAGGCCTTTGGGCTCCAGGTCTTGGCCAGGTCCATCGCTGACCAGAGGGAGAACTGGACCCGGTTTGTGGTGGTTGCCCCCTTTCAGGCTCCCCCTCCCTTGGGCGCTCCAGCCAAAACGTCGCTCATCCTCGCCCTCCCCCACCGTGAGGGTGCCCTGGCTCGCTGCCTCGCCGTCCTCGCGGAACGAGGGCTCAACCTCACCAAGCTGGAGTCACGCCCGATACCGGGCAAGCCATGGCAGTACCTGTTTTACGTGGATTTCTTGGGGTCCCTTGCCGCGGACGCGGTGGGCGATGCCCTTGCCGAGCTTGCTTCCTTTTGCCCCTTCCTCAAGGTGTTGGGTTCCTACCCAGCCCGCACGGGGCTCCCTCCGAAGCCTGGCAGGCGCGGATGGAGTGGCTAACCCCTCCTTTCGTTGCCCAAAACCCAAATTCCGGCCTCGCCTTCGACCCGTGTACCCCCACCCAGG